>CACHMF010000001.1 GCA_902580855.1 uncultured Bacteroidota bacterium
AAATACTTTTTTAGGATTCAGTATTCCGTTGGGATCAAAAAGCTTTTTAATGCCTTTTTGAAGCTCTAAATTGGTTTTACAAAAAGCGATATCCATATATTCCTTTTGTACCAAGCCAATACCATGCTCTCCGCTTATGGTTCCACCTAATCCAACAGTAAGTTCAAACAATTCTCGAATACCTTTGGTTAGTTTGTTGTTCCATGCATCATCGCTCATAGCTCCCTTAACTATATTGATGTGCAGATTACCGTCACCGGCATGCCCATAACATACAGAGTTAAAGCCGTACTTTTCGCCAATTTGTTTTACACCATTTAAAAGTTTCGGAAGCTCTGCTCGGGGCACAACTGTATCTTCCTCTTTATAGATGCTATTACTTTTTACGGCCTCTCCTACAGCTCTGCGCAAACGCCATAGTTGGTCTTTTTGACTGGCCGAGTCTGCAAACAAGATTTCACCACAGCCATACTCCTCCATAACTGCTGCAATGCGCTCGCAATCTTTAAAAAGCACATCCATATCATTGCCGTCAACCTCTACTAATAAGTGGGCTTGTATATCATCTTCTACAGGAACCGAAATATCAGTAAACTTCATGGTCCAATCTATTGCATCACGCTCCATAAACTCTAAAGCAGATGGGGTAATACCTGCCCTAAAAACTGCAGATACTGCCTCACAAGCTTTTTCTGATGATCGGAAAGGAACCAGCATACTAACGTCTTTCGTCGGATATGGAATAAGTCGAAAGACTATTTTGGTAATGATGCCCAATGTTCCTTCGCTTCCCACCAATAATTGAGTAAGATTGTAACCTGTCGAGTTCTTCAGTACATTAGCACCAGTCCAAATAATATCTCCGCTAGGTAATACTACCTCTAGATTAAGTACATAATCTTTTGTTACGCCATACTTCAGCGCTTTGGGTCCGCCCGAGTTTTCGGCTAAATTGCCACCCAGAAAACAACTTCCTTTACTGGCAGGGTCTGGTGGATAGTACAGCCCTTTACCCTGCACTGCTTCCTGAAATATTTGGTTAATTACACCTGGCTCGACAGTAGCTTGTAGGTTGCGCTCGTCAATTTCTATAATGCTGTTAAAGCGCTCGGTACTTAAAACCACACCCCCACAAACTGGCAGGGATCCTCCACTTAATCCAGTACGTGCGCCACAAGGTGTAACACTTATTATATGTTGGTTGCAGTACAACATAATAGCAGCCACCTGCTCAGTAGTATTGGGCTTTAGTACCACTTCTGGAAAATACTTTAAATCCTCTGTTTCATCATGCGAGTAAGCATGTATACTCTCAGAATCAGTGAGCACATATTCAATTCCAATAATGCTTACGAAATGCGCTACATCTGAATTGTCTATTGTCTTGAATTTCATCAATTTGCTTTTGAGCAAAATTAAGTTAAATTCGCCCATCTACAATCGGAATGAAAAGAAGATGAAAAAGATTTATTTTACCATAATAGTATTGAGTATCGGTTTTAGTTGCTGGGCTCAAAACAAAGCAGTTAACTTAGAAGATATCTGGAAGAATTATAGCTTTTACCCAGAATATATTTGGAATTTAGAATCAATGAATAATGGCGCCTACTATACCCAATTAGATAGAGGCGATAATGGCAGTAAGCTAAATAAGTACAGCTACCGTACAGGAAAGCGCTTCAGAACCATTGCCGATTCTGAAAAGCTAGGTATCGCTATTGGAAATTATACTTTTTCAGAGAATGAACAAAAAGTACTTTTTGCCACCGATACAGAAAGAATTTACCGATACAGTAGTCGGTCTATATTTTATGTGTATGACATTTCAAGCCGTAAGCTAACAAAGCTATCAGATGATAAGGTGATGTACGCTACTTTCTCTCCTGACGGAAGCCAGGTAGCTTTTGTGAAGGACAACAACCTATTCCTAAAAGACATAACTAGCATGCAGGAGACACAAATTACTACTGACGGGGTAAACAATCAAGTAATAAATGGTGCTAGTGATTGGGTATACGAAGAGGAATTTGGTTTGGTAAGGGCTTTCTTTTGGTCGCCAGATGGAAGTAAAATAGCATTTTATCGCTTTAATGAGAATGAAGTGAAAAAGTTCTCGATGGATATGTTTCGCGGAGGGCTTTATCCTTCTAAATACGAATTTAAGTATCCTAAAGCAGGAGAGAATAACTCCGAAATCAGTCTTCATGTCTATGATGTCAAGCAACAAAGCACCAAAAAAATAGATGTGTTGTTAGATTATGAATACCTACCAAGAATGGGTTGGACCAAAGATGTCAATAGTCTGTATGTTTTTCGAATGAATAGACACCAAAACCACCTTGACTTTTTGCTAGTAGATGCTAATACTGCTAAAAGCCGTGTGCTATTTACCGAAACCGATAAGTATTATTTAGATGTACACGATAATACCACCTTTTTAAACGATGGTAAACACTTTATCTGGACCTCAGAAAAGAGTGGATACAACCATCTATACAAAGTAAGCATAGAGGATGGTAGCATGCAACAAATTACCAGCGGAAACTGGGAAGTAACAAGCTACCATGGTATACATAACGAGAGTGGCAAAGTTTATTACACCTCTACCGAAGATGGTGCTATTAACCGCAGTGTTTTTAGCATTAATATAGATGGCACAGATAAGCAAAAACTAACGGATAAGATTGGTACTAACTCGGCTACCTTTAGCAAAGGGATGAAGTATTTCATTAACAATTACTCTACAGCCAATACTCCTCCGTACTTTAGCTTACACAATGCCAACGGAAAGCAAATCCGTGTGCTAAAGGATAACAAAGAATTATCCAAAAAAATGAGCGAATATGCTTTTGGTGATAAAGAATTTTTCTCTTTTACTACTATTGAGAATATATCATTAAACGGTTGGATGATAAAGCCGGCTGATTTTGATAGCACTAAGCAATACCCTGTATTTATGTTCTTGTATGGGGGGCCTGGCTCACAACAAGTACTCAATAGCTGGGGATGGAATAACTACTTTTGGTATCAGCACCTTGCGCAACAAGGCTATATAGTTGCTTGTATCGATAACAGAGGTACAGGCGGACGTGGCGCAGAATTCAAAAAAATGACCTACCAACAACTTGGCAATTACGAAACTATCGATCAGATAGAAGCAAACAAATATTTGGGATCCTTGACTTATGTAGATGCAAACAGAATTGGAATTCAAGGATGGAGCTATGGAGGATATTTATCTTCTTTAGCCATTACTAAAGGTGCTGATGTATTTAAGATGGCTATTGCTGTGGCTCCAGTTACCAACTGGCGTTATTACGACAACATTTATACGGAGCGCTATATGCGAACCCCTCAGGAAAACGCAGAGGGTTATGATGACAACTCCCCTATCAAACATGTAGATAAATTAAAAGGGAAATACTTGCTAATACATGGCTCTGCCGATGACAATGTACATGTACAAAACACTTACGAAATGGTGAGCGCCTTAGTACAATCTAATAAACAATTTGACCTATTTATTTATCCTGACAAGAACCACGGAATTTATGGAGGCAATACGCGCTTGCACCTTTACCAAATGATGACAGATTATATTTTAGAGAATTTATAATCCAATAAATTATTATCTTCGGCCTTTCTTGAATTTAAAACAACCAACTAATATGAAACAAGAACAACAAATATTCGGACACCCAAAAGGGTTATTTTATTTATTCTTTGCCGAGTTATGGGAACGTTTTTCTTACTATGGAATGCGTGCATTACTTACTCTTTACATGGTAAATGAGTTCTTTTTGTACATAACAGATGAGGTTGCTCGAGAGGAAATGTCAATTGGAATTTTTGCAGCTTACGGATCATTAGTTTATGCAACTCCTGTTATAGGGGGAATGATTGCTGATAAATATATAGGTTTTAAAAAATCAATAATGTTAGGTGGAATACTAATGGCTCTAGGACATTTCTTTATGGCCTTTTATTTTGATGCTGAAGATTTTACTAATGGTTTGTTCGGCTTTCCTATAAATGATATAAATGGATTCTTTTTCTACTCTGCTTTAGCGTTGTTAATAGTTGGCAATGGATTCTTTAAACCAAATATTTCTACCATGGTAGGAAGATTGTACAACGAAGGTGACTCTAGAAGAGATTCAGGATTTACAATTTTTTATATGGGCATCAACATTGGAGCCTTTTTAGCTCCTTTAGCTTGTGGATATTTAGGAATGAGTGAAAACTGGGGGTGGCATTATGGTTTTGGAGCTGCGGGTATTGGAATGTTAATCGGATTGATATTTTTCTGGAGAGGAATTGAAGATGGTGTATTTAATAATAATGGAAATCAACCAGATGAGTATAAAGATAAAAAGATGTATGGATTAAGGACTGACTATTTCTTTTACCTAGTAGCAATATTATTAGTTCCTATTTCTGCTTTTTTGGTAAGATATAATGCATTTGAAGTTATAGGTGAATTACATCTTCACTCATCTATACTAATCGCCCTGTTAGTAATTATTTTAGCGATCATAGGGAAGAATATGATTAGTTTGAGTAAAATAGAAAATCTAAGATTAGTTACTGTTTTAGTTCTAACATTATTTATTACTGTTTTTTGGTCATTCTTTGAACTTGCGGGTACAGCAATAACATTATTCGCTGAAAGAAATGTTAATTTAGTTTTATTAAATGCTTCTCAAACAAATGCTATTAATCCTGGATATATTATGTTTTTAGCTATTCCATTTTCATTAATGTGGGTAGGGCTTGCTAAAGCACAGAAAAACCCAATAACACCAATCAAGTTTGCATTAGGAATATTACAATTAGGTCTGGGTTTTTTAGTTTTCGCTATGAGCGCGCAGTTTATGGATGCTGCAGGTAAAACACCTTTTATATTTTTAATGGTAGGTTACTTTTTAATGACAACTGGAGAATTATTTATATCTCCAATAGGACTTAGTAAAGTGACTGAATTATCTCCTAAGAAAATGACGGCATTTATGATGGGTGTTTATTTCTTATCCTCATCATTTGCTCATTATATTTCAAAATTTATTGCGAATGCAACAATTACAGGTTCAGATGAGATTCCTGAACCTGGTTTTATGACTACAATGATTGAAAATATTACAGGTTTTGCTGGAGCAACAACTGACTCAACTATTGAAGGTGTTCAATCATTACTAAACTACACTTCTGTATTTACACAAGTTGGTGTAGTAGCAATAGGAATGGCACTTTTAGCGTTTATCATTACACCAATATTAAAAAAATGGATGCATGGCGTTCACTAAAATTAAAACAATGAAGAAATTATTAGTTATCTTATTATTATTTACTTCGACAATTGCTTTTGGCCAAGAAAAAGCCAAGTGGTATATCGATTTTGAAAAAGCGGCGCAAGTTTCTATGCAAACAGGCAAACCCATTTTAGCTGATTTTACTGGAAGTGATTGGTGTGGTTGGTGTAAAAAACTAAAAAAAGAAGTATTTATTACACCTCAGTTTAAGGATTGGGCCGATCAAAATGTAGTTCTCTTAGAGCTAGATTACCCAAGGAAAAAACAACAAGATGAAAAAATTAAAAAACAAAACAGAGAATTGCAACAAATTTTTCAGGTAAGAGGATATCCTACTATTCATATTTTCAATGTAAAAGTGAATACTGATAATCAATTAGAATTTCTTCCGATAGGACAAACAGGCTATGTTGCAGGAGGACCAACTCCCTGGATAAATAATGCAAACTCAATACTTAAAAAATAATGAGAACATTCATCGGTTTTTTTTTAATTCTTTTGCCTTTTGTTGTTACATCCTGCGACAATGAAAAACAATTAAAGTCGTCCACAGATTTAAAAGAAATCATAAAAGCTAATAATGCTTTCGCTGATATAAATTGGGTTGATATTAAAGACCTTGATAAATTGATGGCAAAAGATGCTAAAAAGATTATGATATTCTTTTACAGACCAGGCTGCCCATATTGCCAAGAAATGAAGCAAACAACATTGATACAATCGAACATCATCAGAATGATAAATGATAATTTTTATCCTGTAATGTTTGATGGCAGAAGTAAAGAAGCTGTAGTATTAAATGGAATTACATACAGTAACCAGGAACAAAATATTGACGTAAGAAGTAATCATGAATTACACAAAGCGCTAGTAGATCCGTACAACGATAATATCTATTGGCCATCAACAGTGTTTTTAAATGAAAACTACCAAAAACTAAGAAGCTATCCTGGTTTGCAAAAACCCGCTCAGTTTCCAAGAGTTTTACAAAATATGATAAAGAGATAAACAACAAATGCCCTTCCAAATAGAAGGGCATTTTTTATAAAAAAGGGTGGAAGATGGGATTCGAACCCACGGCCTCCGGAACCACAATCCGGCGCTCTAACCAACTGAGCTACAACCACCATTTGAGCGCGCAAATATATAACTTTTACTAGCATCTGCACAATAAATTTATAGTTTAAAACTCCTAAATTTGTAGATCATATGAGCAAAAAACTAACAAATACAATACTGCATATAAAAGGAATGACTTGTGCCAACTGCGCTGCTGGTATTCAAAAACACCTAAATAGTAAAGGACTGCATAGAAGCAATGTGAGTTTTGCTAATGCAGAAGCATCAATTTATCATTCGGGAAATTGGGATGTTAATTCCTTGATTAAAGAGATAGAATCGATAGGGTTTAAAGCTAGTAGTGAGGCTGTTCAGAAAAATGATGATCTTGTAGAAAAACTATTCGGTATTTGTTTACTTTTTACCATACCCTTGTTTGCACACATGTTTTTAGCGCATGACCACTTTTTACAAAACCCTTTATTACAAATTTTCCTTTGCCTGCCTGTTTACATCATAGGGATAATGTATTTTGGAAAAAGTGCGATTAACTCATTAAAAGTTGGTATGCCAAATATGGATGTGCTCATTATTCTGGGAACTACAGCTGCGTTTGTGTATAGCTTAACTGGTACGCTCATGTATTGGGGTACTTTAGAATTACATAAATTTTTATTTTTCGAAACCACTGCTACAATCATCACCTTAGTGTTCTTAGGTAATTTACTTGAACACCGATCCGTTAAACAAACAACAAGCGCTATACAAGAGTTAACAGCTATGCAAGAGTTAATGGCAACAAGAGAAACAATAAAAGGAGAAACGGAGCAGATACCTTTTAAACATATACAAAAAGAAGATATTCTAATTGTTAATAGTGGTGATAAAATCCCAACTGATGGAATAATTACAGAGGGTGTAGGGATTTTAGATGAATCTATGCTGACAGGAGAAAACGAACCAGTGCATAGAGCACAAAAGGATAGGGTTATAGGCGGCACTATTCTAGCGGATGGAAACCTCAAAGTAAAAGCAACATTAGTAGGAAAAGAAACTGTACTTTCTCAAATTATTGAGATGGTTAAAAAGGCGCAAAACAACAAGCCAAATATTCAACAATTAGGCGATAAAGTAAGCGCATTATTTGTCCCTATAGTTTTAGCTATTTCTTTATTCACCTTTTTTGTTTCGCATTATGCGTTTAACATTAGTACAGCTGATGCTGTAATGCGTGCTGTAGCAGTACTTGTTATTTCTTGTCCTTGCGCCATGGGTTTGGCTACACCTACAGCTGTAATGGTGGGATTAGGAAGGGCTGCTAAATCTGGTATTTTAATAAAGGGGGGCAGTACTTTAGAAACCTTTGCTCAAGTAAAACACATCTTCTTTGATAAAACAGGAACGCTTACTTCTGGCAATTTCAAAATTGAAAAAATAAATTGTGAAACAGAAAACTTAAAAGAAATAAAAGAATTATTGTATAGTTTGGAACAGCACTCCTCCCACCCTATTGCCAAATCTATCGTTAAAGAATTAGAAGGGAAAACCAACAAAATTCATCTAAATGATATTCAAGAACACAAAGGGAAAGGAATAGAAGGGAAATGGAACAATAATTACTACTATTTAGGATCCTACAATATTGCACAAGAATTGACAAAAGATAGCTCTCATAGTTTATACTTGCTTAAAAACAACCAGCTTTTCGCAACAATAGATATAGAGGATGAAGTAAAACCAAATACACAAGAATGTTTACAATCTTTAAAATTAGCTAACCTAAACCCTATTATGCTTAGTGGCGATAAAAAAGAAAAATGTATTGCATTGGCTAATGACCTAGATATTAAAACAGTTTATTTTGAACAACTTCCACATCAAAAACTACAAAGAATTATTGATTGTAAAAAACAAGGAAATACCGCTATGGTAGGAGATGGAATAAATGACGCGCCTGCATTAGCACAAGCCGATATAGGAATATCATTAAGTAATGGAACACAAATAGCTATACAATCTGCACAAATAGTACTTTTAAATGGAAACGATTTAAGTAAGATATTTGAAGCACTTAAAATCAGTAAACACACGCTTTTAACTATCAAACAAAACTTATTTTGGGCATTTTCCTACAATATTGTAGCCATTCCTATAGCTGCCATGGGCCTGCTTAACCCTATGTGGGGTGCATTTTTTATGGCATTTTCAGACATTGTAGTTATTGGTAATTCTTTAAGATTGAAAAAGAAATCATTGAACTAATTGTGACAATTCGTAAATCGCATATTTTGTACATCCCCACTTGGTATCCATCACCAATTGACGTTCAAAGTGGTGTATTTATACAAAAACATGCTCAAGCAGCAGCAAGGCACTATAAGATAACCGTACTCTTCGCATACACCGCAAATGAATCATACACAAATTACAAGCAAGATGGCGGTCTTAAAGAGTTGATTACAACATTTAAAAAATCGCGATTTTCCTTACTCAACAAAGCGAGATTATTTTTGCACTACTTTCAGCAATTCAGAAAAATAAAAGAGGTGGATATTATCCATGCTCATGTTTGGAGTAATAAAACACTTTTTGCTTATTTTATATCAATTATCTACAACAAACCACTTTTTATTTCAGAGCATTGGTCGGGGT
Organism: uncultured Bacteroidota bacterium; assembly: GCA_902580855.1. Lineage (GTDB taxonomy): Bacteria > Bacteroidota > Bacteroidia > Flavobacteriales > UBA7312 > UBA7312. Next base: position 9,021 of record CACHMF010000001.1, read on the forward strand.
ACCAACAACATATTGGCTTTATGCAAATAGCCCTTATGAAACTAGTATTTAGGAGAGCAAAAAAGATACTTCCTGTTTCTAATTTTTTAAAAAATCTTATGCAAAGAAAAGGTATCAAGGGATCTTTTGAAATCATTGGAAATATTGTTAAAAAACAACAAGCTAAGGTTATAAAAGGAGAAGTTTTTCGATTCTTGATAGTTGCGGATCTAAGAGATGAAATCAAAAATATATCTTCTGTAATTCACAGTTTTCAAGAACTAAAAATTAATAACTGCACGCTAAACATAATAGGCGACGGACCTGATAAGTCATTACTTCAATCGATGACAAAGAGTAATAATATTCAGTTTTTAGGCCGTATGAAAAATGAAGATGTATTAACTGAAATCGCTCAGCATCATGCAATTATTATCAACAGCCGGATTGAAACTTTTTCTGTTGTTGCTTTAGAGGCTTTAGCAGCCGGAAAACCTCTTATTTATACCCAATGTGGCGGCCCGACAGAACTTATTCCTTCAAATTCTGGCTTCTCAATACCCATTGACAACAAAAAGAAATTGAAATCTGCTATCCTTAAAATGATTAACGATTATCAACGGTTTGATCCAATTAAATTACAACAATCTGTTAACGACTTCTCAGAAGAAGAAATCAGTAACAGACTTAAACAGACATACAGCTCTATTTTAAAGCTGTAAGAAATTAATCTTTATGAGTAAAAAATGTCTTTATTTTACTAAATTGCAAACCGAAATTCTAGAAATTCTAATTAACTATTCAAAACAATGAAGAAAATTTTACTATCGGTTTGTGTAGTAGCGATGGGATTAACTGTTACTGCGCAACAATTAAAAACGAACGGATATCTTCCATCGAACGCTCCAATATTGAAAGAAGCGTCTAATGAAATTGTGAAACCAATCACACCTTCCTTACGTTCGGCTGCGACTACTATCTTCTCTGAAGATTTTGATGGTGGTGCTGGTCAGTTTACAATCTTTACAGATCCAGGAAGCCCTGTAAGTTGGGAACACACAACCGTAGGAATGGTAGGAGCATATCCTTCTCCGGCACTACAATCTACAACAGCTGGAAACGGATGGATGAAAGCAGATTCCGATGCTTTTGGTTCACAAGGGGGTGCGCAAGAATACACTGAATTAATCTCTCCTATTATTGATTGCTCAATGTATCCAAATGTTGTTCTACAGTTTGAACAACAATTCAGAAGATGGCAAGCAGATACATGTATCGTTATGACCTCTAATGATGGCGGAGCAACATGGACCGGCAAACACTATATTAACTCAACTATTGATGCAAATGGTAATTGGGTTGCAACGATTGATCAGTCTGGAACTGATAATCCTGATTTAAAACAAGTAAATCTTTCCAATGATATTGGTGGTTCTGATTCTGCAATGTTTAAATTCGTTTGGCAAGGAATTTGGGACTACGGATGGCAAATTGATGATGTTACACTTATGGAACAACCAAACAACGATTTGAATCTACAGGCAGTTGCTCTAAATATGTCATCAAATGCTGGTGGTGGAACCAATCAATGGAGAGATTTTTATGGACATGTTCCATCAAATCAAGTCACAGATGCTGAGTTTGGTTTTCAGGTGAATAATTTTGGAGTAGCTGGACAACCTAATGTAACCACAACCGTTACAACTGGTGCATGGACAGATTCAGAAAGCCATGGTCTAATTAGCCCTGATAGCACTTTTGTTGTTTATCATGCAAATCAATACATGCCAACTACAGCTGGACAACATGACTTCCTATTCGAAGTAAGTTCAGACAGCACTGATGCTACACCAATAAATAATGAAACAACCGTTACTGTATTTGTAACTGATACATTATTTAATGCATTTGGCACAGGTGATAAGCTTGGATCAATGGGAACTGGTTACTTTACAAATGGTGGCGATGATGGCTTTAAAATGGCTAATATGTATGAAATTGAAGTAGCTGATGAATTAACATCTGTAACACTTGGCCTAAGAACAAATGGTGCAACTGTTGCAGGTGGTATGGTTCAAGTGACTGTTTTTGATACTACTGGCTTTTTCTCAGCTGGAATTGAAACACCTATTCTTTATTCTGATTTTTACTTCATTAGTGGAGCGGATACAACATCTGGTTTTGCGAATATTCCAATACCAACTTCATACCTAGGCACTCCACAAGATAGAAATTTATCTCCAGGAGCGTATTTTATTGCTATTGAATGCTACAATAATGCTGGAGCTAATGATATTGTTGTATTTGATGATAAAACATTTCCAAGAGGAGCTTGGTCAAGTATGGTTTATATTACCGGAGAACAATGGTATACAAACGGAGATGCATTCTGGATTTCTGCTAACTTTGGCACATGGACACCAAGTTCAACCAACGTAGAAGAATTAGTAGTTAGCGGACACAATGCTTATCCTAACCCTACAACTGGTTTAGTAGAATTAACTTACAATTTAATGGAAAAAGGAAATACTAACATCATTGTAAGAGATATTACTGGTAAAATAGTAATCGAGAAAAACGAAGGATCACTTTCATTAGGTGCTCACAAATCATTCTTTGATTTATCTAAACTTACTGAAGGAATCTATACTTACGAGATAGTAGTAAATAACAATTCTACTTTCGGAAAAGTTGTTTTGACAAAATAGAATTTTGACTTTAAAATTTAAAAGAGCTCATTTGTTGAGCTCTTTTTTTTTTTATAATTTTGAATAGTCTCAAAAAAAAAAATATGAAAAGATCTTTACTACTGTTATTGGGAATTACTGCGTTACTTAGTGCGAATGCTCAATATTCTAATTCTCATCTATTACACAACAATTATTCAATCAAAGTAAATGAGTTGGAAAAAATAAAACCACTTAATCCATTTGCTAATCAAACAACAACTATCCAAAGAAACATAATCTGGTCTGAAGACTTCTCTAATGGAATTCCTAATAATTGGACCTTTGGAGGATATTATACTAACAGTTCTTCTGTTCAAATTCCTTTTCCTGATATGACACAAAATCCACCTATTTATGGATGGGAATACAGAGGGCCAAATACTCAACCTGACGTAACAACAGGAACAAGAGGAGCTTATGGTGGTAATGCATTAATTATTTCTCCAACTGCAACAAATGGTTTTATAATTTTTGATTCGGATTATTTAGATAATGCAGGAACACAAGGTGCATTTGGTCTCGGTCCTGCACCGACTCCACATGTTGGAACTTTAACAACTGACACTATTGATTGTTCGAATTATCCAAATTTACAACTGCAATTAAATAGTTTTCAAAGAAGCTTTTTTGGACAAGCATTTGTTAGTTTCAGTACTGATGCTGGAACAACCTGGCCAGACACTGTTGAACTTCATATGCTTGATGTTAATGCAGCAACAGATGAAGATAATGTTGAAAAAATATTGATTAGCGATTTCATTGGAGGCTCTTCTACGGCAATGATTCAATTTATTTTTGAAGGAGCTACTGCTGGTAATGCTAATGGGACAGGATACTATCATTGGCAAATTGATGATATTGAAATTTCAGAAATTCCACCATATGATCTTTTAATTTACTCAAATGATTGTTACTTTGACAATAACGACGTAGTTAATGCTACATTAGGAATTGAAATTAGAGATTATTGTGGACAAGTACCTCTTAATCAAATTGACAGCATAAACTTCGGATTCTATGCAATGAATTGGGGTGCTATGTCACAAAATTTAGAAACATCAATTAATATAAGTAATGCTTCAGGCAGTTCTTTATACTCAAATACAGAATCTTATGGATTATTAAACCCAGGAGATAGTATGAGTTTATATCATTATAATAAATTTCTTCCTAGTGCCGTTGGAGAGCATATTATAGAATATGAAGTTACAGGTGATTCTGTAGATGCTACACCTTTTGACAATATTTTAGAAAAAGGCTTTATTGTTACTGATACAGTATTTAATCCATACTATCCAAATTCAAACCAAACCGATGTTATTGGAACAGGTCACTTTACTGGAGGAGATGATGGATTTAAAATGGCAAACTTAATTTCATTATTAGAGGCTGATGAAATAACATCAGTTAGAATTGGTCTCAATAGATCACAAACAGATTATTACAATACTGTGCCTGGAGGAATGATTCAAATTTCAATATTTGATACTTTAGGCTTTTATTCTGCTGGTGTTGAAAATCCAATTATATTTTCTGACTTTTATTTTATTACTGAAGATGATACAGCAAATTTTGAAGCAATTATACCTATTCCAACTACATATTTAGGCAATCCTCAGGACAGAAACCTAGCCCCAGGCTCTTATTATGTATGTGTTGAAATGTATAATAACGCTGGAAATAATGACATACGTATTCGTGATGACGAATCAACATTGAGATATCCATGGGAATCTGCAATATTTGTGCCTGGTGAACAATGGTATACAAATGGTAATGCATTTAATATTGCTGCAAACTTTGGAACTTGGGTTCCAGACAACTCAAGTAGTGTTGAAGAAATTTCAAATTCTAATATAGTTGTTTATCCAAATCCAACTAGTGGAAAGGTGAAAGTTTCCTTCTCAGTTAATGAATTAGCAAAAGCAAGTATTTCTATAAAAGATATTACAGGAAAAACACTTCAATATATAAATAAAGGAAATTTATCTACAGGTATTTACACAGAACAAATAGATCTTAGTAATTACAAAAAAGGAATTTATTTTTATGAACTTAGTTTGAGTAACAAAACTTCAAATGGAAAAATCGTATTAATGAAATAAGTTGTTAATATATATTACGAGAAAAAGCCACTTATATAGTGGCTTTTTTATATTTTATGATTAGCTTAAGTCATCTAGTAAATTTAGAACAGGCAACTTTTCAACTGTAAAGCCTTCAGCATAATCAACACCTGAAAGACGACCTAAATCAGCGGCTCTGTAACGAATACTATCTAAAAAACCTTGAGATGAAATAATAGTATGTGGTTCTTGAGACTTAGGATTGTAAAACTGAGAAGAGAATGCTTTGACAGCTAATATCTTTTGTTCCATAAAATCAGAAACATCAATTACAAAATCTGGATCAATATTTTTAAACTGTATGTAATGATATACTAATTTTGGTCTCCATGCATGCTGTCCAGTTTCAATCTTTCTTAATCCAGCTAAAAAACATGAAGCAGAAGTGAGTTCTGAAGCTTTTGAATGATCTGGGTGTCTATCACAAACAGCATTACATAAAACAATATCTGGCTGATATTTTCTTATCACCTTAATTAGTTCTAATTGATGTGCTTCATCATTAGTAAAAAACCCGTCTTTGAAGTTCATGTTTTTACGAAGTTCAACACCTAAAATATCAGCAGATTTTTCTGCTTCTAAATCACGAATCTCAGCACTTCCTCGAGTACCTAGCTCACCTCTAGTCAAGTCAACTACACCAACCTTTTTACCTATAGCTACGTGTTTGGCTATTGTTGCTCCACATCCTAATTCCACATCATCTGGGTGAGCGCCAAAAGCAAGTATGTCTAATTTTGTAGCCATTTGATTACTTTTTCTGATTTAGGACTAGTTGTAGGTAATAAATAATCAACCCAATTTCCCTCCTCATCAACTAAGAATTTTTGAAAATTCCATTTAACAGAAACAGTTTTCTGATCATTTAATTCTTTGTTACATAACCACTGATAAATTGGATGTTGATCTTTTCCTTTAACTGATATCTTTTCAAACATTTTGAAAGACACTCCAAATTGAGCATCACAAAAGGCCTTAATTTGTTTTTCTGTTCCCGGTTCCTGAGAACCAAAATTGTTTGCAGGAAATGCTAATATTTCAAAATTTTCTCCTCCATATTCAGAATATAAAGCCTGTAATTCTTTATACTGAGGTGTTAAGCCACATTGAGAAGCAACATTTACGATTAATATTTTTTTTCCTTTTAATGACGATAAATCAAATGGATTACCATCTATTGTATTTACCTCATGTTCATAAAATGATCTTTTATTCATATCAATATTAGATTTTTTAGAAATTATTGTGAAACTAAAAAATAATCCGATGAAAAGAGTTAAAATAATATACTTCATTTCTTTAAAGTTTTTTGTTTGTAAAAAGCTAATGATGCTGTTACAAACACAACAACAACGCTGTATGGTATAAAATCAGGAATTGGCATAGGATCTCCTGCTGCGTATGAATGTAAACCTGACAAATAGAAATTAACTCCAAAATATGTCATAATTATAGAACTAAAGGCTACTAAAGAAGCTAGATTAAAAGTATACATACTTTTAAGTTTTGGAATGAATCTCATGTGTAATACAAAAATATAGACAAGCATACTTGCAAGAGCCCAAGTTTCTTTTGGATCCCAACCCCAATATCTACCCCAAGATTCATTAGCCCATACTCCTCCTAAAAAAGTACCTATAGACAACATAAATAAACCAACTGTAATAGACATCTCATTAATGAAAGTAAGCTCTTTTAAAGTTGTATTTAAACGATTTTTATTTTTTTGACTCTGTAAAATCATAATTAATAAACTCAAAAAACCAAGAAGTGCACCTAATGCTAAAAACCCATAAGAAGCGGTAATAATTGCTACATGAATTAAAAGCCAATAAGAATTTAGAACTGGAACAAGATTTGTTATTTCTGGATCTAACCAATTAAGGGCAGCTACCATTAACAAAAGTGAGGAAACAACCGAGGTTGCTGCCATACTCATCTTGCTTTTTTTAGAGAAAATAAATCCGGCTAGTACAGTTGCCCAAGCAATGTATATAACACTTTCGTAGGCATTACTCCATGGGGCATGTCCTGAAATAATCCACCTGCCTGCAAGTCCTAGGGTATGAGCTAAAAATCCAATAACAATCAACCAAAATAAAAGCTGAATAATTCTTTCCACCCATACTCTGTACTTAAAAACTTGTGCTATGAGAAAAAACAGCATGAACACACCTAATAAACCATACAAATAAGAAAGATGGTTAAATACTCTTGATTCATTATAAAACACTTCCATCTTCAATTTTCTAACTGATGGAAGTACCTCTGCTCCATATTTTGCTTGATAATTTTTAATAGCAGTAAGTGTATTATTAGCAACCTCAAAATCATTGTCTTTTAAAGCTTGATAAACACTTTGATAATAAATAGGTAAAATAGAATATACAAATAAGGAGTCATTTCCTGAAAAACCAATATTTTGTTGACTATCCGAGTACCAAGTATTGTTAGGGTCATAAGGCATAGGAAAAAAACGGAAAAAGGTGCCGTTATAAACCATATAACAAATATTTACTCGTTCATCAACAGCAATTACTTCTTTATCGTACTTACTACGCTCGGCAGGTTTTTTAGCATAAGCCTTGGCAACTTCTTCAGTTAGCACATATTTTGCTTCATTACTAAAAAAAGAAAGAAAGGAATTATATTTTTCCGTAAATCCTAATTGTTCTTTTAACCCATCATGATTTACTTTAATCATTGGGACAAGCTGCCATAAATATGGATTTTGCGCCATTCCCAAAAGCACTTGGTTTGGAGACAAACCTTTTAATGAACTTTTTCGACTAACCTTTCTTAATACTTCTGAAGCTAATGTGTTGACTGGCTTCATCCGTCCTCCTTCATCTTGCATTACGAGCATTCCAAAAGCATCCGCATGTTCTATAGGAATCGCTTGTGCTTGAATTAAAGAGTCGATCTTGCTATCCGCAAAAGCCATTGAAGAAATGAAAGAAAACAATAATATTGTCACTACTCTTTTTTCTCTTAACAGCTTTAATTTTTGTTTTATTAGGGCAAAGCGAGTCTTTTTAGAAAACATATTTAAAATCATTCCTAATGTCATAAAAAAATAACCAAGATAGCTAACCAACGTACCCCAGAAATCATGATTTACAGATAAAACTGTTCCGAGTTCATCTTTATCATAAGATGACTGAAAAAAACGAAAACCCTGATAATCTAAAACATTGTTCATATAGATACGGTGATCCTCTGTTAAAGGACCATCTAATAAAGTCACTTCACTCGCAAATGAAGAAGGACTATTTGAGCCTGGATATCTTTCTAATTGAAAATCATTTAATTGAATATAAAATGGTGTATTGTAATACTTTGAACCATACGCTAATGAGAAATTTAAACCCCCAAGTTCAAACTGATTTTTTACACTTACAAAGCCTTTGTCCCCAAATAATGCAAGTTCTTTTTCTTCACCGTTGCTTATCACTTTCAAAATCAAAACATCTTCCAGTTCTTGTCCTTCTGGATTTTCACCAGGCAAATAAGCTAATTTTGCTTTTTCATAAAATGCAGGAATAACTATATTTTGCCCCATTATTTGGTATAGTGAACGTAACATAAGTGGCTGTAAGCTGTCTTTTTTAACCTCTCCTGTTAACTGATCAGCCATTCTCATGTAAGTCCCACTTGTAGGAGACTGCATCATCAACTGTCTGCCCTGCATTGTAAAACATACATGTCCGGGAAGAATTTTACCAAAAGAGAAATCTATACCTAAAAAGCGTTGCGCACTACCTTCTCGCAAATAGAAATTTTGACGACCATTTGAACCAGCCATTACAATGTGTATAACCGGACTTCCTTCACCTACATGGATTGTATCTTTTGCATTAGGTATATAATCAATAAAATCAAACTGAATTTCGTTATCTCTGAATTTTAAATCATGAGTAAATCGATTTGGTTTAAGAAATGAAAGTGGGCCATTGTAATTATGTAACAATAATGGTTTATCGTATACATACTGCAACTGCTTATCATGCACCTTAATTTGTAAGAATGTCTGATCTGAAACTATTTGATTGCTACGCTCTCCTTCTCGAATATGCATCATCCCCTCAAAAGAAATATAGCGTGTAATACCAGCACCTATAGCTATCATCACAAAAGCTAAATGAAACATTAGTACAGGCAATTTTTCCTTTTTCCATAATTGGTATCTATTAATATTTCCAATCATGTTAATGGTAAGTATAATAATTAAAATTTCAAACCAAGTAGCATTATAAACTAATGCTTTAGCAGTTTGAGTACCAAAATCATTTTCTATAAATGTTGCATATCCTATTGCTACAAAAAATAATAACACCAAAAAGGCCATAATGCGCATCGAAAAGAATGTGGAATAAAATTTTTGAAACATGATGTAAAATTTGGTTGTGCAAAATTACTTAATTTTGCTCTGATTAAATCAGAAAAAAAAACAAATCGAATGGCTCGAATTTTCATGATAGGCGCAGGAAATGTAGCGACTCACTTGAGCCAAGCTCTACAGAAAAATGGACACGAGATTACTCAAGTATATAGCAAAACTCAAAGTAATGCGATCTCATTATCAGAGAAACTTGGTTGTTCATATACTAATGAGCTACACAATATTGACCCTTGCGATATTGCCATCATTGCTGTAAAAGATGATGTAATTAATGAGGTTGCCTCACTATTAAATTACCGGATTCCTATTGTACATACGTCAGGCACAAAAGATTTAGCTATTCTAGGAAAAGGTGTAATTGGCGTGTTTTACCCACTACAAACCTTTAGCAAGAATAAAATTGTTGATTTTCAAAATATACCAATATGTATTGAAGCAAATAACTCAAAATTTTTGCAATTTCTAAACAACCTAGCCAATAGCATAAGTAATAATGTACACCAACTTTCATCTGAGCAAAGAAGTTATTTGCACCTATCTGCCGTTATGGTAAATAACTTCAGTAATTTGATGTATCAAATGGCTACTGAAATCTGTGAGAAAAACAAAATCTCTTTTGATTTACTTAAGCCGCTTATTCAAGAAACCAGCAATAAAGTACAACAGATGACTGCTATTGAAACACAAACTGGTCCTGCAAGAAGAAAAGATGTACAAACCATAGAAAGGCATTTAACATTATTAGATTCCGATAAAGAAAAAAGAAAAATATATGAAATACTGACTGAATCTATTTTAAATCGCTCATGAATTATAAGATAAAACTCAACCATATCAACACTTTTATATTTGATGTTGATGGCGTTCTAACAGACGGAACAGTAACATTATTTGGTAATGGAGAACAAGTTCGAAAAATGTCAAGTCGAGATGGGTATGCTATGCAATACGCTCAAAAAAAAGGATATAAAATTGCCATTATTTCTGGAGGAAGTAGCAAAGGTGTTAAAGAGCGTTTTGACTACCTCGGAATCAACGATGTTTATCTTGCATGTAGCAACAAATTAAAAGCGTTTAATGATCTTGTTGAAAAATACGATCTAAATACTGAGCATATTCTCTATATGGGAGACGACCTACCGGATTGGGAAGTTATGAAGAAGGTTGGGTTGCCCACTTGTCCAAGAGATGCCGCTACTGAAATTAAAGAAATAGCAAAATATGTTTCTCCATTTATTGGTGGGGGTGGATGTGTAAGAGATGTAATTGAACAAACACTTCGTGTACAGTGTAAATGGGCTGATAAAGATAGTCTAGGATGGTAAAGTTATTAAATTTCTTCAAGTTAATAAGATGGAAAAATTTAGTTATTGTTGCACTCACGCAATACTTGATAAGATACACTTTGCTTGTTCCATTTATCGAGTTTCTAAGCCTAAATGATATTCAATTTTTATTTCTGGTTATTTCTACAGTTTTAGTTGCTGCAGCTGGATATATCATTAATGATTATTTTGACATACAAGTAGACTATCTCAATCAAAGAAAAGTAATTGTCGGCAACACCATAAAACGTAGAGAAGCCATGGCACTTCATTTTATTTTTAGTGGACTTGGCGTTGGAATAGGTTTTTACTTAGGATGGAGAGTCGGTATGTGGAATCTAGGCTTCATCAATTTATTTTCAGCAAGTGCTTTATGGTTTTACTCTACACATTTTAAACGTAATTACCTCAGCGGTAATCTATTAATTTCACTATTATCAGCATTAGTATTACTTGTTGTAGCACTTTATGATATATTACCTGCAAGCGAACAAAACGATATCAATGCTATTGTTGTCTTCAAAATAATTTGTATTTATTCTGCTTTTGCCTTCATTACTACTTTTATAAGAGAGATTGTGAAAGACATAGAGGACTTAGAAGGAGATCATAAAATGGGGTACAAAACCTATGCAATTGTAAGTGGAAAGAAAAAAGCTAAAAATATAGTACAAGCTTTAAGCCTGATAACCATTTTCGGAATTGCTTGGATATTGAATTCCCAATTTAAAGCTGATATTTACTCCTTTTTATATGTTTTATTTTTTGTAGAATTTCCTTTCTTATATTTTGTTTGGAAATTAAAAAAAGCTGAAAATTCAGCAGACTTTAATTCACTAAGCGGTTGGATAAAAATCATAATGCTAACAGGAACTCTTTCCATGCTTGTGTTTTCATTATTGATGAATGTATGATGTTTAATAATCTAACAAATAAAAAAATTATTCTTGCTTCCAAATCTCCCCGAAGACAAGAATTATTAAAGGGACTGGGTCTCTCCTTTAAAATCAAAACAAAAGAGATTAACGAAGATTTCCCTAACTCAATAGATAATTCGGATGTGGCCGCTTTTTTAGCCAAAAAAAAAGCTGAATCTTTTGCCCTTTCAAATGATGAGATTATTATTACCTCTGACACCACCGTTTTATTAACCAATCGTATTCTAAATAAACCACAAAATACTGAAGAGGCTCTTAGAATGCTACAGAGACTATCAGGAAAAACCCATGAGGTATGTACAGGGGTTTGCATCAAGTCCATTGAAAAAGAAATTATTTTCTCTGAGTTCACCTCAGTTACCTTCAAACTACTTTCTTTGGATGAAATTGAATACTATATCAAACACTTCCAGCCTTATGATAAAGCAGGTTCATATGGTATTCAAGAATGGATTGGATTTATCGGAGTTGAAAAAATTGAAGGGTGCTACTATAATGTGATGGGCTTACCAATTTCCAAGCTGTATCAAAAACTACTAGAATTCTAACGAAATTATTTTAGTATTTTTGTTTTTAGAGAAAGAAGTACTATGAAGAAATTTTTAGTTTATTCTGTTGTTGCTGTCTTGCTTTTTGCATGTACACCTATGAATAAGGTAGTTTACCTTAATGAAGAAAGTGAAAACAATATTGAAGCGCCAGTTCCAGTAAAACATCTGCTGCAAATTGGAGATGTATTACATGTAAAGATTTTAGGTGTTCAGGAAGAGGCTTTCAATATATTTAATATTGAGAATAACGCAAATAATGCGCAAACAACCTCTGCTAATCTTTATATGAATGGGTTTACAATTAATTCGAAAGGTTTTATTGAAGTACCTACAATTGGCAGTGTGAAAATTGCTGGCTTATCTATTGAAGAAGCAAAAAACAAAATACAATCCAAAGCCGATGAGTTTTTGATTAATTCAACTGTAATTGTCAAACATATCAATTTTGAAATCACCATATTAGGAGAAGTAAACAAGCCTGGAACGTACACTATTTACAAAGATAACATGAGTATCTTTGAAGCTTTAGGTCTTGCAGGTGATATAACTGATTTTGGAGACAGAACAACTATTAAAAGAGTAAGAGGTACAAAAATAGATATAATTAACATCACAAAACAAGGAGTTTTGGGATCTAGTGATTTTTACTTGAAAGCAAATGATGTTGTATACGTAAAGCCCCTCAAGAGCGTAAGAATGAGAAATTCTAAAGCTCAAATTTATCTCTCAGGGATTTCAAGCATAGCATTGATTGCTAACATTGTATTAAGAACAATGGGTTTTTACTAGTATGGAGCAGATAAATCAATCCGAAGAAACAATTAATGTTAAGGAGATCATTTTCAAATACACTAAGTATTGGTATTATTTCTTTCTGAGCATTGTACTTTGCTTATTTGGAGCGTTTTTATTCAATCGTTATTCAACACCAATTTACAGTGGATCAACCACTATTTTAATAAGAGATGATAGCAATGCGTCTTTAGGTGCTGAAAACTTGTTAGAAGGCTTAGAATTATTCAGTGGTAAAAAAAATCTGAAAAATGAAATTGGCATCTTAGAGTCATATGATCTCATTGCAAAAACAATCAAAGATTTACAGTTTCAAACATCCTACTTTCATGTTGGAAAAATCAGGACAGCAGAGGTTTATAAAAATGTACCTTTTCAAGCTTTAGTAGACTCTAATTCTACACAAACTCTAGGGATTTTCTTTCATGTACATATACTAGAAAACAACTCTTTTGAACTAAATTCTAAAGCACAAAATGTTAGACAGTATATACCTATTAAAAAATCATTTACTGAACAAACAAGAGTGAGTTTCAACTACTCGGGAAAGCATAGTTTTGGAGAAACAATAGAAACAGAATATTTTTCCTTCAAACTTCAAAAACAACCAATTTTTGATGAAAATTTTATAGGTAAAGAGTTTTTCTTTGTATTTCATGACGTAGACAACTTGACAAAAAGGCGATTAAAAAACCTAACTATTGCGCCTATTAACAAAGAAGCATCAATTATAAAAATCAACAGTAAAGGAGAGGTTGCTAGAAAAGAATTAGACTTCCTTAATCGACTAGCAACCAATTATATACAGCTCGGATTGGATGAAAAAAATAAGATGGCAGCAAATACCATAACTTTTATCAACCAACAGCTAAAGGAAATTTCTGATTCTTTACTTACGACAGAGAACAGGTTGGAAAAATTCAAAGAAAATAATCCTAAGTTAGAACTTTCATACAAAGACTATGGCACATTTTTTCAAATTGAACAATTAGAAAAAGAACAGTCTATACTAGAAGTTAATGATAAGTATTATAAGGCATTGCTCAATTATTTAACTTCTAATGATGATATAGATAGAATAGTAGCTCCCTCTGCAATGGGAATTAACGACCCGCTTTTAAATAGCTTAATAAACGATTTATCTAGTCTTTATGCAGAAAAAAGCACACTCGCATTAAATACTACAGAACAGCACCCAGTTTTCCAATCTTTAATAAGTAAAATTGAAAGTACTAAAAAAAGCTTGATAGAAAATGTAAACAACATCATCCAAAGTTCAGATATTGCTATTCAAAATATTAATAACAGAATTTATCAAGAAGAAGAGTTGATTAGTAATTTACCTCAAAATGAAAGGGTACTAGTAAATATTCAGCGAAAATTCAATCTGAACGAGTCTATCTACACTTACCTTTTAGAAAAGAGAGCCGAAGCTGCTATCGCCCTAGCCGGAAATGTTGCGGATCACAAAGTACTCGATATAGCAAGGCTAGAAAGTCGTTTTCCAATTAATCCAAAAAAGAACATTAACTATTTATTTGGTCTGATTCTTGGGTTTGTTATCCCTATAGTTTCGATTACAATTAGAGATTTTTTCAATGATAAAATCATCAGTAAAAGCGACATAGAAAAAATTTCTGCATATCCAATCATTGGAAACATTTTGCATAGCGAAAAAGGAAGCAATTTAGTTATGATTAACAGTCCAAAATCAGCAATTGCAGAAGCCTTTAGAGCTATCAGAACTAACATACAATACCTAAACTCTGAAAAAGACAAGAAGATTATATGCATCACCTCATCTATTAGCGGAGAGGGGAAAACTTACTGCTCTATGAATTTAGCTTCGGTTTTTGCTTTATCAGGAAGTAAGACTCTATTAATAGGTGCTGACATGCGAAAGCCAAAAATCTTTACTGATTTTCAACTACCAAATAACAAAGGATTAAGTAATTACCTAAGCAACCAAGCTAAAAAAGAAGATATTATTCAAAAGTCAGAGATTGAAAACCTAGATATTATCCTCTCGGGACCAACACCACCGAACCCTGCAGAACTTTTGGACAAACAGTTGATGCAATCTTTTTTAGATGAATTGCAAAAAGAGTATAAATACATTGTAATTGACACCCCTCCAATAGGACTAGTTACAGACGGATTGATACTAATGAAATACACCAATGTTAACTTATATATGATTCGTCAAAACTACTCAACTAAAGGAATGCTTGAGTATGTAACAACACTTTTTGAGCAGAAAGAAATTAAAAACATAAATTTAGTGGTTAACGATATTGACGAAAATAGTATGCATTACGGATATGGATATGGATATGGATATGGCTACGGTTACTATGATGAAGATACTGAAAAAGAAAAAAGTTTCTTCAAAAAAATATTCAGTTAATAAAAAGCCCGTCAAATTATCGGGCTTTTCTATTAATAACTCTTTAAAAAACGGATTTTTACAACTTAATAAATCACATTATGAAAAAGCATAAACCAGCTGATAGTATACAAGACATTCAATACTTTGGGGAATATGGTGGAGTAAATCCTTCCGTTGCTGATTCCTCCACCTTCACATACTTGGCAGGGAAAACCATGGAAGAAGTATTTGGAGGAGAAAGAGAAGGTTGCTACCTATACTCAAGACATATGAATCCTAGTACAGCATACCTGGCAGAAGCAATTTCAAATATGGAGAATACAGAAGCTGCACAAGTAGCAGCATCTGGAATGGGAGCTATCACATCAGTATTACTACAAATTTGTGGTGCAGGTGATCACATAGTAAGTAGTAGAACTATTTACGGAGGGACTTACGCTTTCATGAAAAACTTTTTACCGAAACTAAACATCTCAACAAGTTTTGTAAACACTACAGATTTACAAGCTATTGAAGCTGCTATTATTCCTGCAACTAAATTGATTTATTGCGAAACAATGAGCAATCCTCTTTTGGAAATTGCTGACATTAAAGCGATTTCTGAAATAGCAAAAAAACATAACTTGAAACTAGTTGTTGACAACACATTCACCCCTCTTATTTTCTCACCTAAAGAAATGGGTGCTGATGTAGTTGTACATTCGTTAACTAAATTTATTAACGGAGCAAGCGATACTGTTGGTGGTGTTATTTGTGGCGATGGAGCATTTATCCATCAGTTAATCGATGTAAATGATGGTGCTTCTATGCTTTTAGGCCCTACTATGGATGCATTAAGAGCTAACGGCATTTTAAAAAATTTACGAACTCTACACATCAGAATAAAACAACACAGTAAAAACGCACATTATCTTGCAAAAAAATTTTATGAGCTTGGACTTGATGTCTTTTATCCTGGATTACCAAATCACCCTCAATATGAGTTAATGAAAGCTTCCATAAATGAAGAATTTGGCTTTGGAGGTATGCTAATGATTGACGCAGGCGATATGGAAAGAGCATATAAACTTATGGAAGCTATGCAAAATAATAACATTGGATATTTAGCGGTAAGCTTAGGATTTTATAAAACATTATTCAGCGCTCCTGGTGCGAGCACATCATCTGAAATCCCAGAGGAAGAACAAAAAGAGATGGGGCTTTCAGAAGGAATGGTTCGTATTTCGGTGGGTTTAGATAATGATATTGAGCGTACATTCCAAAAAATGAAGGCTTGCATGACAGAAACAGGTATATTATAAAATTTAGTTCATTCTACAAAAGCCGCAAACTGCGGCTTTTTTATTATGCTTGCTTTTGCTTTCCTGATTATTATCTTTACGTAAATTAAACTTGAATTAATGATGGAACAAAAAAATATTTCATTCTTTTGGGCTCTGTTCCCAATCCTTGTTTTAATAGCTCTTTTGGGCACTAATGTCTACTTGTATGGTGATGATTCTTTAGGGGGGGCAAATCAAATAGCTCTTTTTCTTACAGCTTTCTTAGCTACAATAGTTGGAATCAACAATGGCACCACGTGGAAATCGATTATGAATGGAGTTAGCAAGAGTATTGCTTCCACTACTCCAGCCATACTCATTTTATTATTGATAGGTTCTTTAGCAGGAACCTGGCTTATTAGCGGAATCGTTCCAGCTATGATTTATTACGGCTTACAAATCCTAAACCCAAAAATTTTCCTTGTAGCTACTTGTATCATTTGCGCCATTGTTTCTTTAGCAACCGGTAGCTCTTGGTCTACAATTGCTACAATTGGAATTGCATTACTAGGAATAGGTAAAGCATTAGGGATATCAGAAGGATTGATTGGTGGAGCAATCATATCAGGTGCTTATTTTGGAGATAAAATGTCACCATTATCGGACACAACCAATCTAGCACCAGCTATGGCTGGAACAAATTTATTTACTCATATCCGATATATGATGTATACCACTATTCCTAGCTACATCATTACACTAGTTATATTTCTATTTTTAGGTTTTGGAATTGAAGATAATAACAATCAAAACATTCAAGAACTCTTAACAGCTATTAAAAATAGCTTCAACATTTCTGCATGGCTCTTCTTAGTTCCAGTTTCAATTATTGCAATGATAATTAAAAAGATGCCGGCTCTTCCAGCACTTTTAATCGGGACACTTTTAGGTGGAGTTTTTGCTGTTATTTTTCAACCTCACATTATAACACAAATTTCTGGAATTGAAGAAAATTCAATTCAAGCATCCTATATTGCTGTTATGAATGCTATGAGTGGAGAAACTTCTATCACAACAAGTAATCTAATGATTAACGATTTACTATCTACTGATGGAATGTACGGCATGCTGAATGCTATCTGGCTAATTATTTGCGCTATGATGTTTGGTGGTGTTATGGAAGCTACAGGTCTACTCAACAAAATCAGTTCAACTATCATACAGTATGCTGAAAGTACTGGATCTGTCATTGCTACCACAGCGTGCACATGTCTCTTTTTCAATGTGACTGCAAGCGACCAATATCTCAGTATTGTTGTTCCAGGTAGAATGTACGCTGATACATTTAAAGAAAAAGGACTAGCTCCTGAGAATTTAAGTAGAACATTAGAAGACAGCGGAACTGTCACTTCAGTACTAATTCCTTGGAATACTTGTGGAGCCACACAGTCTGCTGTTTTAGGTGTAGCCACCTTTGCTTACTTACCCTTTTGTTTTTTCAATATCATCAGTCCATTTATGACTATTTTTTATGGATACTTAGGTATTAAAATCAGAAAAATAAATGGATAGAAAACACTTTATAAAATCGATAGCAAGTGTATCGGTCTTTCTAGGACTGCCTTTAGGAGCTAATGCTAGCATACAAGAAATAAACTCTCAACTAGCAGAAGAAAGAGGAAATGGCTCTATGATTGGGTTTAATACTTCACCAATCGAAAAGGTACGTGTCGGAATTATTGGGCTTGGCAACAGAGGAATGGTTTTATTAAAGATGTTTGAGTGGCTAATTCAAAATAATAAAGCTGAGATTGTAGCTCTTTGTGATTTAAAAGAAGAGAAGACTCAAAAAGCAGCAGACTTTGTTTCAAAACATCAGAGTAAGAAAGCCATACAATACACAGGGAAAAATACTTGGGAAACGGTAGCTAAAAAAGATGATATTGACTTACTTATTATCGCCACTCCTTGGAAGTGGCATACTCCTATGGCTATTTACGGAATGGAAAATGGTAAACATGTAGCCGTAGAAGTACCTATCTCCTATACTATCGAAGACTGCTGGAAAATTATTGAAACAACAGAGCGCACAAAAAAGCACTGCATCATGTTGGAAAACTGCAATTACAATGATGAAGAGCTCTTTGTCTTAAACATGGTAGAACAAGGTATTTTTGGAGAATTAACACATGCTGAATGTGCTTATATTCATGATTTAAGAAAGCTATTATTAGATGAACATTATTATGAAGATCAATGGCGTTTAAAACACCATCAAGAAAGAGATGGTAATTTTTACACCACACATGGAATTGGTCCAGTAAGCTTTTACTACAAAATTGGAAGAGGCGATATGTATACACACCTCACCTCAATGAGCTCTAAAGAAGTTGCATTAAGCGAAGCTGCACAAAGACAAGGGAAAGATATGAAGATTACGTGTGGCGACATGAATACAACTCTTCTAAAAACAGCAAAAGGAAGAACCGTAATGATGCAGTTTGATGTACACACAGGAAGACCATATGACCGCATCAACAAACTATGCGGAACCAAAGCAGTACATAACGGCTACCCAAGCAGATTGTATATTGACAAAAAAGAGCTAGCATATTGGGGACATCAGTGGCTTAATCAAAAAGAATACCAAGCTTATCGCAACAAATACACCCACCCAATGATTACACAGTTACGCAGTAAAATGAAACTATTCAAAGAAGGGCATGGCGGTATGGATTTCGTAATGATTTACCGACTCATCAGCTGTCTAAATAAAGGCCTTCCACTAGATATGAATGTTTATGACGGGATTATTTGGAGTGCAATCACCCCTCTTTCAGAAATATCTGTTGCAAGTAATAGTAATCCTATAAAAATGCCTGATTTTATGGGAGGAAAATGGAAAGAAGAGCAAGATTTAGAGATTATGCGATCTATTTAATCATATCTTGGATTGTCTGAACAAAGATTTTCCAATTAAATCTTTTTTTCTCTTCCTTGGTGTTTGCAGCAAATTCCTTTTCTCTATTGTTGGTGTAAAAATCATCAATAGCATCCGCTACTGAATTTGGCTCTGTAGAAGTTACATAACCTGACTTTTTATGTGGTATAATTTCGGCTAAACCACCTACATCGGTCACCAACATTGGACGTTCAAAATGATACCCAATTTGTGTTACACCACTTTGGGTAGCCGTTCTATACGTCTGTACTATCATATCGGCAGCACAGAAATAGTATTTCACTTCTTCAGAAGGGATGAAATCACTTCTTAAAATAACTTGATTTTGAATTCCTAAATCAGTTATTAGATCATGATATTCCTGAGGGTCATCATAAAACTCCCCTGCAACGATCAATTTTACATCTTTTAAACGTTCGTCAGATAATGCCTTCAGCAAAATATCTAAACCTTTGTACTTACGAACGAATCCAAAAAACAACAAATGCTTCTCTACAGGATTCAACTCTAAATGTTGTAAAGCAATAGTTTTATCCACTTGCTCTCCGAAAACATCATAAATAGGATGTGGAATAAACTGTTTGTTACTACAGTTTGTAAACTTGGACAAATCATCTAAAACACTGGACGAAAGGGTTACAAAACCATCACATGATTTTACAAAATAAGAAGTCAATAGATTATCTCCTATTCTCTTTTCATGAGGAATCACATTATCTGTAATAGCTAATACTTGAATATTCGTTCCCCACTTTACCAATCGAGCAATCGTTCCTAAGCAAGGCCCCATAAATGGCAACCAATAACGGATAATGATATAATCAGGGTTTTCTTTTCTAATCTCTTTAGCAACCTTCCACCAATTCAATGGATTGATAGAATTGATAATGATTTTGATAGTAAATCCTTGAGGTGCCTCCCCTTCTTCAAATTGTGTTTTTCCTGGAAATAAAAAAGAAGGGTACTGGAGGGAAAAAGAATAAATTTGAGAATCTATTCCTTCAGCAACAAATGCCTTGCAAAGTGCATTGTTAAAATTGGCAATCCCACCACGCAGAGGAAACGCTGGACCAAGAATAATATTTTTAGAAGTTGCCACTATAGCTCTTCCTCTATATGGTAGAAGTTACGATCATGCGCTTGGCGTGATAACATTTCTCCAACAAATCCTGCTAAGAATAATTGAAGTCCCATAATCATTGAAGTTAAGGCGATGTAAAAACCGCTCATCTCAGCAATATTTTTAGCACTCACTTCCATATACATATAATATAGCTTTGCACCTCCTATGTAGGTAAAAAATATAAAACCTAGCATAAACATAATTGTACCTAAAACACCAAAAAAGTGCATTGGTTTTTTACCAAATCTAGACAAGAAAGTAACGGTCATCAAATCTAGAAATCCGTTCACAAATCGTTCTAAACCAAACTTGGTCACTCCATATTTTCTTGCTTGATGTTTTACTACTTTTTCTCCTATTTTCGGGAATCCAGCACGCTTTGACAACATGGGCATATAGCGATGCATTTCGCCATATACCTCAATACTTTTCACTACAGCATTTCTGTATGCTTTTAATCCACAGTTGAAGTCATTCAAGTAAATTCCAGAAGCCTTACGGGCGGCCCAATTGTATAATTTTGTAGGAACTGTTTTCGTGATTGGATCGTATCGTTTCTGCTTCCAACCCGAAACCATATCAAAACCATCCTCAGTAATCATTCTATACAATTCTGGAATCTCATCAGGACTATCTTGTAAATCAGCATCCATTGTGATAATGACATCTCCTTGCGCTTTTTCAAAGCCCCTATTAAGTGCCGCTGATTTTCCGTAATTTCTTCTAAACTTGATTCCTTTTATAGATTTATTAGAAGCTGACAATTCTCTTAACACAGACCAAGTATTATCCCCACTACCATCATCTACTAAAATGACTTCGTAGGTGAAGCTATGGGTATGCATCACTTTATCTATCCAAGCACATAATTCTGGCAAGGATTCTGCTTCATTGAAAGAAGGAACTACTACCGAAATATCCATTTACGCTTTAAATTCAGATTTATTACGCTTTAAGAAAGCAGAAGTTAAAAGTGAGAAAAGGAAACCCATCAATGTTCCTGACAAAAGAGCCATAAGAGACATCATTGTGGGGGTTAAGAATTTTTCAGTCATTGATAAAGCCATCTCCATTTCATCATCTGAAATATTCGGGTTTTGCTGAAAAATTTCTTCTTCACTCTTTAACAAAATCTCCGCTATCATATCAGGATTTATAAACTCTGCATAAAAATATACATAAAAAGAAGAAATTACAGTTGAGAAAAAAACTATTGAAGTACCTAACTTTAATGCTTCAGAATATGAAATAAATCCATTTGAGATTTGTTCTCGATAAGTATAGGTTCCATAAATTATAAAAGTGAAATAAACTATGTAATTAATAATAGTCACCCACTTGGCATTCATCGGATCAATTCCCAATTGTTCTAAAACGATTGAAAAAGCTACGAGGATTAACCCCATAATAGCTCCATAATTCATTGCAAATTTTCTCATCTTATTTTTTTATCAATACGGACAAATATAGCCAAAAAATCACCATAGAATTTTGTCAATAAAAGAGATTGTCAGCGTAAGCAATTGCATTATATTTGCTGCCGGGCAAGTCTCACACGACCAGCTCCTGCAGAACTCCCCCAGGACCGGAAGGTAGCAAGGGTATGTGGTTGTAGCGGTGCGATGTGAGTAGCTTGCCCTTCTTTTTTCCCTATCTTTACTTTTGAGCAAACATTTTCAGGCAATGAAATTCTTTTTAGATACAGCTAATTTAAAGCAAATACAAGAAGTACAAAATTTAGGTATATTAGATGGAGTTACCACCAACCCTTCTTTAATTGCTAAGGAAGGTATTAAAGGAGATGTAAACATTAAACAACGCTATATTGATATTTGCAACTTAGTAGGTGGAGATGTTAGTGCGGAAGTTATTGCAACTGATTTTGAAGAAATAATAAAAGAAGGAGAAGAGTTAGCTAAACTTCACCATCAGATTATAGTGAAAGTTCCAATGATTAAAGAGGGTATTAAAGCCATCAATTACTTTTCTAAAAACGGAATAAAAACAAATTGTACGCTTATTTTTTCGGCAGGACAAGCACTACTAGCAGCTAAAGCAGGAGCTACTTATGTTTCCCCATTTATCGGAAGACTAGACGATATTGGGGAAAGTGGTATTGATTTGATTACACAAATCTGTAATATTTTCAAACTACACAGTTTTGATACACAAGTTTTGGCTGCTTCAATTCGTAGTAAAGAACACATCATACAATGTGCTGAAGCAGGTGCCGATGTAGTTACCACTCCATTGGCTCCCATTTTGGAATTATTAAAACATGATTTAACGGATAAAGGTCTTACTAAATTCTTAGAAGACCACGCAAAAAACAACAGCTAATGCTCCTAAAAATATATCCAGAAAATCCTAATGAGAAAAAAATTCAACAAGTAGTAGAATGCCTAAAAGATGGCGGAGTTATCATATACCCTACTGATACAGTTTATGGATTAGGCTGTGATATTTTTAAGCAAAAGGCTGTTGAGAAAATTGCAAGCATTAAAAAAGTAAATATAAAAAAACACAACTTTTCTTTTATATGCTCTGATCTAAGTCATCTTTCGGACTTTACTAAACCAATGGACAGAAGCACTTACAAACTGATGAAAAAAGCACTGCCTGGTGCGTTCACCTTTATCTTAAATGCTAACAACACTATTCCAAAGCTCTTTAAAAACAACAGAAAAACTATCGGGATTCGAGTACCTAATCATAATATACCTAGAAACATTGTAGAGTTATTAGGAAACCCAATTCTGACCACCTCTATACGTGATGACGACAGTATTGTAGAATACAGCACCGACCCCGAACTGATTTACGAAAAATACAAAAAACAAGTTGATATTGTTATTGATTGTGGTTATGGAAATCTTGTTCCATCTACAATTGTAGATTGCTCCAAAGTTGAAATTGAAATAATCCGACAAGGACTAGGTAAATTAGACAGATTGCTTTAATATTAAAGCATGTACTTCTAAAACTTGAGGAATGAGTAATTGCTTTTCATCATTTGAAATATGAAAATCTGCAAGAGCAATTTTTCTACTTTGGTGCCATTGTTTGCTCATTCGCCCTAACACCTGAGATTCTGTAACATTATCTCTTTGCATAATTCGCTTCTTTCGTAAATCATTCGTAGCAGAAACACAAACAATTTGATCTAATTCTTTATCAGAACCACTCTCAAAAAGAATAGCTGCCTCTTTCAAAACATAATAAGTATTTTGTGTTAAACACCAATCTTTAAACACTTTTTGAACAGCAGGGTGCACTAATCGATTGATTGTATGTAAAGCTGTATTATCATTAAAAATGATACTCGCTAGACGATCTTTTTGCAGCTTCTTATCAATATAGATGTCATTGCCGAAAGTTGCTTTAAGCTGCTTTATTAAAGTAGGATCTGACTGCATACATTTTTTAGCCTCTAAATCGGCATAGAAAACAGGTACGCCCAAATGTTCGAAAACTTTAGCAACTGTAGTTTTACCACTTCCAATACCACCTGTCAAGCCTATTTTAAGCATCACTTTTCAATTAATATATACTCCACTTTTGTTGGGCTTAAACGGATATTATCTACTAAATCAGACTCTTTATTTAGTTTTATCGTTAATCTTGCCTTTTCTGAATCATAATTCACTTGAGCCTTAAACATTTTTTCTTCTACCAAATCAAAATCATCTAGGGAAACAACATAATGTACCGAAACTTCTTCAGGAAACAATTTCAATTCGTAACCTTTTGGAACGCTACTTACTTGAATTGGAATTATTGCTTTTCCTTCTGTAAACTGTTCAATATTTACTTGATATGCTACCTCTTGATGACTATAAGTTAACTCCTTGTGCCTTGGCTCCTCTAAAGGAATAATTCCTTGAGCAGATTTTGCAAGGTTTTGTAAATTTAATTCTTGAGTAGAAATAGATTCTATCACTTCCACAACTATCTTAGGTCCAGAAACAGTAATGTGATCAGGCTGTAGCTGAATTTTCCCTTTCTGTCTAAATAATCGGTCAAAACTTATATCCGATTTTAATGAAATAGGAATGACTTTTTGTGACTTTTCTGCGAAAATTAAATTAATACGATTAGGTTGCACGTGTAACAATTGCATATTAGTTGGTAAAGCTTCTTGTAATTCCGATAAAGATTGATCTCCTATCCAAAAATACTCCCAAGTTTTACCCTTACGCTTTATCATAAAATTGTCTATATTCAAAGGAATTGTACTAAAAAAATTAAACTTATGAGCTAAAAGCGCAAATCCAGGTGCTTTTACTTGCATTTGTAGTATCACATCATTTTCTTCAACAAGCAACTTATCCATTGGGTAGTTTTCAAACTCAACTGAAGAAGAAATGGTAGCTGTATATTCTTTGGATAAAACTGTAAGCACCCAAAAAACAGTAGACAAACCAATCAGAAAGAAAAAAATAGGCAACTGAGAACGCTCTATTTTCAATAGGTCAATAAGCTGAAAAAAAAATTTTTTTAATTGGTTTGACATAGGAAAAAAAATCGGGCAAAAAGCCCGATTCTATGATTTTGGTTTAAATCCTGGAGATAAATCTAAAGATAAAGCGCTTTTTTCTATTTTCAATTTGATGCCATCTCCAGCATCTAACAAAACTGTCCCTTCACTTACACTAGACACTTTTCCATGTATTCCTCCGCTCGTTACAACCTTATCGCCTTTTTTAATTTGTTCTCTAAACTTGCGTTCTGCTTTTTGTTTTTTGACTTGCGGACGAATCATAAAAAACCAAAAAACTCCGAAAATTAAAACAAAGAAAATCAATGGGTTTCCTCCTGCTTGTGCTTGTAATAAAATGTTCATTATTCTGTAATTACTTCTGAGTGAATACGGATTACTTTTCTGTTTGGATTAGTGTTAGCAGTTAATGTAACAGCTTTTGATTGCTTCCCTGTTCTTCCTTTACTATCAAAGGTTACATCAACAGAAGCAGTAGCTCCTGGCGCAATCGGCTCTTTTGGATAATTAGGAACTGTACAACCACAACTGCCCTGTGCATTTGATATGATAAGAGGCGCATCTCCCGAATTAGTAAATTGGAAAGAGTAAGTAACTTTTTCACCGTCTATCAATATTCCGAAATCGTGTTCTTCTTTTTTAAAAGTAAAAGCAGGCATTCCAAGTTCCTTTTCATCTAATTGAGCTGTTTTGCTATTCCTTACCAAATCGGTTGACAACTGATCCTTGCTATCTACTTTTTTTGCCATATCGCCACAAGACACTAGAAGCACTAATGACAACATTACAATGCATATATTATTCATATTTAATATAATTTTTAGCAAATATAAAATTATTCAATGAGACCTCTACCCGTCTTTCTAATCGTTCCTTCTTTTTTAAACTCAATCAGCAGACTATCTAAGATACCGTTTACAAAGTTTTTACTTTTAGGCGTACTATAATATTTAGCCATATCTATATACTCGTTCATAGCCACTTTAACAGGAACGGTTGGCATTTCTAAAATTTCTGTTAACGCCATTTGCATCAAAAGCAAATCTAATTGTGCTACACGCTCAATTTCCCAATTGCTTATTTTAGAAGATATAAGTTCAGTAAATGATTTTGCATGAATAGTTGTTTTACGAAATAAATTAAGACAAAAGTGCTTGTCTTCCTTATCTTTAAAAAGAGGCATCAGCTGTATTTTACCCTCTTCAGAATCTTTGATGGTTTTAATCACCATACTAGTGATAAAAGGCAAATCGTCATCCCAGTGAATATTCTTCTCTGCTAAAAAATGCTGAAAGTGATTATCTTCTACTAAAAACTTCCCAAATATTTTCGAGACAAATCTTTTTTCAGACTCAAAATTTTGATTGTCAATATTCATGTATTCTTGATACTCATGTGTTTCTTTCAATTTGAAAAAGATTTTTTTCAACATTTCTTCCTCTCCTGCGTAGGACAACTTATATGCACTTGCTAAGCTTAATAAAGCTGTATCATCTTTTAATCTGTTCAGAAACAGATTGTCAATAAATTTGGTGTTTGGATTTAAATCCTCTTGCGTGGGTAATCTTTTACTTTTAGATTCTTCAATAAAATTAGCAGCATAATCTCTTAATTCTATCAAGTAAAGCAATAAGAGAGTATATAGTTCCTCCACTTCTTGTAAAGATTTAATAAATGCATTTTCAGCTTTCACTAAATCTCTTTCTGGAGTTTGTTGCCAAGCGTATAGCGCTTGTAAAACACGAATACGAAGATGTCTTCTATTCAACATAAGAACGAAATTACAAAAAAGAGCATGCATAATAAGTATGCTCTCTTTTCAATTGATTATTTATTAGGCCTTAGCGTTATCGATACGCTGTTCTGCTATACTTAAAGCTGCTTCATGCGTGGTAATATCTTCTTGTTCTGCTTTAACTAAAATCTCTAAAGTAGTATCATAAATGTTACGAGTTCTCTCCAAAGCTTGCTCTCTATCATAACCATGTAGCTCTGAATATACATTGATTAAACCACCTGCATTGATTAAAAAGTCTGGAGCATAGACTATACCTCTATATTTTATCGCCTCTCCATGCACTTTTTCGTGTTCTAATTGATTATTGGCAGCACCTGCAATAATGCTGCATTTCAAACGACTTAAGGTGTCATCATTCACTGTAGCTCCCAAAGCACAAGGAGCATATATATCCATTTCAGCATCATAAATAGCATCACCCATGATGATTTCTGAACCGTAAATCTCAGATACTTCTCGTAAACGAGCTTCATTGATGTCATTGATGATAACTGTTGCTCCTTCCTCTGTCAAGTTCTTTACTAGATTTTCACCAACATGGCCAATCCCTTGAACAACAACACGCTTACCATTCAAATCATCAGAACCCCACTTAAATTTTGCTGAAGCTTTCATTCCCATGTAAACACCATATGCAGTTACAGGAGAAGGATCTCCACTGCCACCCATCTCAACAGGAATTCCTGTAACATGGTCTGTTTCCATTTTCACATATTCCATATCTTTTGTACTCATACCCACATCCTCAGCAGTTATGTATTTACCACCTAATGAATCTACATACTCACCAAATTTACGCATCAAAGCTTCTGTTTTTTCTTTAGAGGCATCTCCAATGATTACCGCTTTTCCTCCCCCAAGAGCTAAACCTGTTACTGCTGCTTTGTACGTCATACCTCTAGACAAACGCAATACATCTTTCAATGCATCCAATTCATTATCATACTTCCACATTCTAGTACCACCCAAAGCTGGTCCTAAAACCGTATTGTGAATTGCTATAATTGCTTTTAAGCCTGTTTCGTTATCCTGACAAAATAATACTTGTTCATGTCGCATTTCTGACATCTTTCGCAGAATAGGATTCGTATCAGCTACTTCTTCAAGGTATTTTACATCTATCATCTTTTAAAAGAATTTAGTTAATCTAGAGGAAAGTTTAATTAACTTTGTCCTCCTTAAACCTTACCTAAGGGGCTTCATTTTCGGAGCGCAAAAATAGTCTAAAAATTTGGGATACCCAAATGACTTGAAGATTTGAAAAATGAGGGAATTATTCTATCTCAATAAGTACTTTTTTAAATACCGCTGGCGATTATTGTTCGGTATTTTTTTTGTGGTTACCTCTAACATCTTTGCATTATACCCAGCTCAATATGTTCGAAAAGCTTTTGATACTACCAAAGAAATTATCGAAGCTAACAAAAATAATACTCAAAATATTAACGATTTAACAGAGCCACTTTTAATTTTTGGATTACTCATAATTGCTTTTGCTTTACTAAAAGGAGTCTTCATGTTCTTTATGAGACAAACTATTATTGTTATGTCTCGTTTGATAGAATATGATTTAAAAAATGAAATCTATCAACAATATCAACGTTTAGAGACTGCCTTTTATAATCGAAACAACACAGGAGACTTAATGGCTCGTATCAGCGAAGATGTAAGCAGAGTACGTATGTTTTTAGGACCAGCGACAATGTACCCTATCAACATGATTTCTCTATTCAGCTTGGTTGTTTACACTATGTTCAGTATCAATATAAAACTGACATTATTCGTCCTGACACCTTTGCCAATTATGTCTATTAGTATATTTTACATCAGTAAAGTAATTCATCAAAAAAGTGAGGGTGTGCAAAAGCAATTATCAAAGCTTTCCACTTTATCCCAAGAAGCATTTTCAGGCATTAGAGTCATCAAATCATTTGTAAATGAAAAAAGCAACAGTAAAAATTTTGAAAAAGAAACTAATGAATATTTAAATCGTAATGTTTCCTTGGCAAAAACCAATGCGCTTTTCTTTCCTTTTATGTTATTATTGATAGGCCTAAGCACCACTCTAACTATTTACATTGGCGGTCAAGAGGCTGCTGCTGGAAACATCACTACAGGAAATATAGCAGAGTTTATTATTTATGTTAACATGCTAACATGGCCAATGGCTTCTATCGGATGGGTAACTTCTATCATTCAAAGAGCGGCAGCATCGCAAAAACGTATTAATGAGTTCTTACATATAAAGCCAGAAATACAAAATCATCACCAAAAAACAAGTAAAATTGATGGAGCTGTTCGTTTTGAAAATGTTTCGTTTACCTACCCTGATACAGGTATTAAAGCTTTAAATAATGTTTCCTTTGAAATTTCTAATGGAGGTTCGCTTGCTATTGTTGGAAAAACAGGCTCTGGAAAATCAACTATAGCGAAATTGGTTAGTAGACTATATGATACCGATAATGGAACAGTATTGATTGATAATAAAAAAATTACTCAAATAAACCTCTTCGATTTACGAAATAGTATAGGCTATATTACTCAAGAAGCTTTGCTTTTTTCTGATACTATATCAAATAATATCGCCTTTGGTTCCCGATACAAAACAAATCGAAACACTATAGAGAATGCAGCAAAAATGGCTGCTATTCATGACAACATCATTAGTTTTAAACATGGTTATGAAACTCAAGTTGGAGAACGAGGTGTTTCACTTTCAGGTGGACAAAAACAACGGATCTCTATCGCTAGAGCATTCATCAGAAACCCACAAATTCTCATTTTCGATGATTGTCTGTCTGCTGTTGACACAGAAACAGAGGACCACATTTTGAAACATCTTAAGGAGATGACGCAATCGATTACCAGTATTATCATTAGCCATCGAATTTCTTCCATTAAACATGCCGAAGAAATAATAGTGTTGGAGCAAGGGAGTATAATAGAGAAAGGAACACATCAAGAATTACTCCAAAAACAAGGAGTATATTTTGAAATGTACGAAAAACAACTAGCAGAAGATGATTCCATTGCCTAATTAGAATTATTTTATAGATTTGGGGACAACAAAAAACTTATATTAAAATGGATGAAAATAAAGCACAAGAGGAAATCTACTCGCAAGTAGTGAGGGCCGGAAAAAGAACATACTTCTTTGATGTGCGTGCTACCCGTGCAGATGATTATTACCTAACAATTACCGAGAGTAAAAAATTCTTTAATGAAGATGGAAGCTCTCATTATAAAAAGCATAAAATCTTTTTATATAAAGAAGATTTTGTGAAATTTAAAGATGCTTTCGGAGAGGCTATCAGATTTATTGAAGATAAAAAAGGTGCCTATGTTCATGAAGAACAATCAAAAGACCCAACAGTTTCTGCCAAAGAAAAGACAAGCAATGATGAGTTTACAGATGTCAGCTTTGAGGATATTTAACAATTTCTAAAATTAAAAAAGCTCGCTTTAAGCGGGCTTTTTTGTAGCTATTTTAGCAATAGAGTATGTAACTACATCAAAAAAAGATGGATGTAATAAATATCTAATACAAATGATAGACTCTTCTTTTGTATGTAAATTTTATAATACCAATATATATAATGTGGCAAGAGTAAAAATTAAATACGGAACTAACCCCCCTGCTCCTGCATAATCTTTAGCTATTCGTTGTCCAAAGAAAAGCATTAGCAAAGCGATCGCAGAAAGCACAGCACCTATAAACGCCATAAAATCACCATTTCCAACTAGTATATTTACCACTCCAATAGCAGAAAAAACACCTGCTGCGACTTCCACTAAAGTAATAACGCCCAACAAAACCGGAACCACTCCTCCTAGTATCGACTTTGCAAAATGACCTTTCAGCCACTCTAAATTCCCTTTCCAATCAAATACTTTATCTAAGCCCGATTGCAAAAACAAAATCGCTAAAAACGACACCGCAAAAATCTGCATCAAAGAGAGCGAATCTATGTTACACATTCTAGTTGTCCAACTCGCTTCTGCAATATCCAATAAAACCATGTTTTCTTTCAATTTTAGTAATTAACAATTTCAAAAATCTGTTGATAAAAACCAAAGATTTTCCTCTTTAAAAGCAAGTGAAATGACCTACTTTTAGGCAGCTAAAATAAGGATAATAATAGGAATTGAAAGATTGCGTTTATTCATTTTAAACTCTTTGAAACAAAGTAAAAAATGGCAAAAATCATTTGTGTAGCCAACCAAAAAGGAGGCGTAGGAAAAACCACAACAGCTATGAATCTAGCGGCTTGCTTGGGTGTGCTGGAAAAGAAAGTCTTATTGGTAGATGCCGACCCACAAGCAAATGCTACTTCAGGTGTTGGCTTCGATCCTAGAAACATCAAAACAGGATTGTACGAATGTTTAATCAATGAAATCAATCCGAGTGATGTACTTTTAAATACTGAAAGTCCGAATTTGGATTTACTTCCTGCACATATCGATTTAGTTGGCGCAGAATTAGAGTTAATTAGCCAACCCAACAGAGAGTTCATGATGAAAACTGTCTTGGATAAAATCAGTAACAGCTACGATTTCATCATCATAGATTGCGCTCCATCTTTAGGAATTGTTACTACTAATGCACTTACTGCAGCACATTCCATCATCATTCCTATTCAATGCGAATATTTTGCTTTAGAAGGGTTGGGGAAACTCCTAAACACAATCAAAATTGTGCAAAGTCGCCTTAACAAAGAGCTAGATATCGAAGGCCTACTCCTAACCATGTTCGACACGCGTTTACGCTTATCTAACCAAGTAGTAGAAGAAGTTAAAACACACTTTCAAGAAATGGTGTTCGACACCATCATTCAGCGAAATGTAAGGTTGGGAGAAGCGCCTAGCTTTGGCGAAACCATCATCATGCATGATGCCAATAGCAAAGGAGCTATCAATTACCTTAACTTAGCAAGAGAGATTTTGCAAAAAAACGAAATGACTGACTTCACTCAAGAAGAAAAAATGATTTCATAATGGCAGAGAAAAAGAGAGCATTAGGAAGAGGATTATCCGCCCTACTGAAAAACCCAGAAACAGACATTACCTCTAACGAGCCGATTAGCGAAAGTAAAGTAGCAGGCTCTGTAAATGAGATTGCAATTTCCCAAATTGAGGTAAATCCATTTCAGCCAAGAACAGAGTTTGATCAAGAAGCCTTACAAGAACTTTCCGCTTCTATCCATCAGCTAGGAATTATCCAACCCCTAACAGTGCGTAAGTTGGGCTATGACAAATACCAACTTATCTCTGGGGAAAGAAGATTCAGAGCTTCTCAGCTAGCCGGTTTAGAAAAGGTTCCTGCATACATCCGCATTGCCAACGACCAAGAGATGTTGGAAATGGCTTTGGTGGAAAACATCCAAAGAGAACAACTCAACGCTATTGAAGTAGCCCTAAGCTACAAGCGTTTGATGGAAGAATGTAAGCTGACTCAAGAACGCATGAGCGAAAGAGTCGGAAAAAAGCGCTCTACCGTTACCAACTACTTACGATTACTTAAACTTCCTGCTGAAATACAAGCAGGATTAAGAGATGGAAAAATCAGTATGGGGCATGCTCGAGCTCTAGTCAATGTTAGTAATAGTGAAACACAACTCAATATTTTTCATGATGCTGTAGCTAATGGCTTTTCGGTAAGAGATGTAGAGCAAATCGTAAAAGACTTTGGTGAAAGCGGCTACAAAAGAACCTCTAGAACAAGAACAAAGACCTTGCCTTCTTTTGAGCATCAAAAACTGGCCAATGACATTAGTCATCAAATTGGAAGTGAGGTAAAACTAAAGGTCAACAAATCTGGAAAAGGAAAGCTAGAGATTCCTTTTAAAACAGAGGAAGAACTACAAGCTATCATCAAGCATTTCGGACTGTAAGTGAGAGTCATCTTCACATACTTTATCTTGTTGTTTTGCGCCAGTGCTTATGCGCAAGAAGTCGCACCAAAAGAACATTCGCCACACAAGGCCTCCGTTTATTCGGCTATTCTTCCTGGAGCAGGACAAGTATATAACAAGAAATACTGGAAGGTTCCTATCGTTTATGCCGCTTTGGGAAGTGCCGCTTATTTCACTTACGATAATCAACAGAAATACGATCAATACCGTGATGCTTTCCTGCTTCGACAAGATGGAGGCACAGATGAATATGATGGAATTTATACTGACAGTCAACTCATCACCATTATGGAGCATTATGAAAGAAATAAAGAACTTTCCATCATCATGACAGCGGCTGTTTACATCCTCAACATTGTTGATGCTAGCGTAGATGCACATCTTTTTGATTTTGATGTAAGTGAGGATTTATCGCTGAATACTACTCCTAAATTGATACAAACACAAAGCGGTTATCAACCCACTCTTTCTCTACAAATGAATTTTTAACTTTGCGCGGATGAAAATTGCAATTTTGGGATACGGTAAAATGGGGCATGCAATCGAGAGGATTGCTTTGCAAAGAGGGCATGAAATCATTCTAAAAACAAACAGCCAAAATCCAGCAGACACTGCCGATTTTTCAGCAGTAGAAGTAGCTATAGATTTCAGCACACCTGACACCGCCTTCAGCAACATCAGTTCTGCATTAACGCAAGGTATTCCTGTAATATCTGGCACAACAGCGTGGCTAGAAAAACAAACTGAAGCGGAACAATTAGCTATGGAAAATAACACTGCTTTTTTGTATGCTTCTAACTTCAGCATTGGTGTTAATCTCTTTTTTGAGCTGAATAAAAAATTAGCTCAATTGATGAGCAATCATGAGCAATACCAAGCGAGCATGAAAGAGGTTCATCACATACATAAATTGGATGCCCCGAGTGGAACAGCCATCAGTTTGGCCGAAGACATGCAAGGGGAAATACATATAGAAAGTGAGCGTACAGGAGAAGTTCCTGGCACACACATCATCACCTACCAATCTGGTATTGACAGCATAGAAATTAAACACGAAGCACACAACCGACAAGGTTTTGCCCTTGGAGCTGTTCTTGCTGCCGAATGGATAAAAGATAAAAAAGGCGTATTCAGCATGAGCGATATGCTAAACCTATAAGAAGAGCGTTATAAACACAATGAATAAATTAAAAGAACTACTCGGAAAATCCTTCAAATTGGTGATGTTCATCATCTTCACCATTGCTTGGGCATTATTTGTTTACATCATAGAAGGCGAATGGCTTTACTTTGTCCCATTATTTGTGGCCGATGTATTGTTTTGGGAAACCATCAATTGGAAATTCTGGAAGAAACGCGAGAAAAAAGAAAAGAAGAAAAAGAGCGAAGTCAGAAATTGGTTTGATGCCATCCTATTTGCAGTTATTGCTGCCACTCTACTTCGCACATTCTTAATCGAAGCGTATACCATCCCTACCTCATCCATGGAGAAATCCCTTTTAGTAGGCGATTTCCTTTTTGTGAGTAAAGTAAGTTATGGCCCTAGAGTGCCGAATACTCCAGTAGCATTTCCTTTAGTACATCACACTTTACCAGGAACAAACACCAAAGCGTTTTCTGACATTGTACAATGGCCTTACTACCGCATGAAGGGATTAGGTGAAATTGAACGAAACGATTGCGTAGTATTTAACTATCCTACAGATGATATTCAGCATCCAGAAAGGCCTGTAGACAAAAAGGAAAACTACATCAAAAGGTGTGTTGGTATACCTGGAGATGTGTTGGAAATCAAAGCATCTGAATTGTATGTTAATGGCGAGCCGCAAGCGAGAACAGAAGACATGCGCACCCAGTTCAGCTACCATGTAAAAACGGATAAAACAGGGCTAAACCCAAAGATATTACTAAAACACGACATCACAGAGGGCGGATTAGTCTCTGCTAATGGCGATTACATCTTACACCTCAACGAAAACAACCAACCAATCGTTGAAAAATTTGCCAATGTGAAAAGTGTAAAGCGTATGGTTGAGCCAAGTGGAAAACGCGATGCTCAAGTATTCCCTCACTCGGAAGATTATGCCTGGAACATTGATAACTTCGGACCACTTACTGTTCCTTCAAAAGGAAGCTCTGTAGCACTTAACTCCACCAATTTACCAATGTACGAGCGCATCATTGAAGTATATGAACAAAACAGCCTAGAGGTGAAAGGTGATGAAATTTACATCAATGGTGAGTTAGCAACAAGCTACACCTTCCAAATGGATTACTATTGGATGATGGGTGACAACAGGCATAACTCATTAGACAGTCGTTTTTGGGGTTTTGTTCCAGAAGACCATGTGGTTGGAAAGGCACTATTTATTTGGATGAGTTGGGATAAAAACAATGGAAAAGTGCGTTGGGATCGCTTGTTCAATGGAATCAACTAAGCAAGTTTTATTACCCACTGCCTATTGGGGTTCTATCGCCTATCAGGCATACCTTTTACAACACGATTGCCTCATAGAGGTAAACGAGCATTTTGTGAAGCAATCTATTCGTAGCAGATGCCAAATTTTGGGAGCTAACAAACCCCTCACGCTCAATGTGCCACGTGTACGAAAAAGCAGTAGCAAAACCGCTGTAAAAGACCTCTACATCAATTACGACCACCCTTGGCAAAAGGAACATTGGCAAAGCATGATGAGCGCCTATCGCTCCTCTCCTTACTTTGAGTATTATGAGGACGAACTAGCACCGCTTTATGAAGAGAAAGCCAACACATTGCTGGAGCTCAATACTAGGATACAGCACAAGCTTTTTGAATTGCTAAGCATTAACAAAGAATTACAGTTCACTACTTCTTACCAAAAAGAATTTGAGAGCTTGGATTTGCGAAGCCATCATTTTGTGACGGATTGCCCAAGCTACACGCAGGTCTTTGGCACAGAGTTCACTCCTAACCTTTCTATTTTAGATTTACTATTTAACGAGGGTCCAAACAGCGAAACATATTTACTAGAGCTCTCTCTTAAATAATTCCTATTTTTGAGCCCATGAACATAGAATTCAACAAAAACGAAGACAAGATGAAATTGCTCATTTCTGAAATGAATCAGAAGTTGCAGCAAATTCACTTAGGTGGTGGAAAGAAAAAAATTGAAAAGCAGCACGCCAAAGGCAAACTCACTGCTCGCGAGCGTATCGACTTTTTAATCGATAAAAACTCCGACTTTTTAGAGTTGGGCGCTTTTGTTGGAGAAGGAATGTACAAGGAGCATGGCGGCTGTCCTTCTGGGGGAGTCGTGATGGGAATTGGCTATGTAAGCGGAAAGCAATGCATGATTGTAGCCAATGATGCCACTGTAAAAGCAGGCGCATGGTTTCCTATTACCGCCAAAAAGAATTTAAGAGCGCAAGAGATTGCCATGGAAAATCGCCTACCCATCATCTATTTGGTAGATAGCGCAGGGGTTTACCTCCCTATGCAAGATGAAATTTTCCCAGACAAAGAGCACTTCGGTCGTATCTTTAGAAACAATGCAGTTATGTCTTCCATGGGCATTACACAGATTTCTGCTGTAATGGGCTCTTGCGTAGCGGGTGGCGCCTACCTCCCTATCATGAGTGATGAAGCCTTAATCGTTAACAAAACGGGCACTATCTTTTTGGCAGGAAGCTATTTGGTAAAAGCGGCCATTGGCGAGGACATCGACAACGAAACATTAGGCGGTGCTACTACGCACTGCGAAATATCAGGAGTAACCGATTACAAATCGGAAGATGACAAAGATTGCCTCAACACCATCCGTAGCATTATGGATAAGGTGGGTGACTTTGAGAAAGCAGGATTTAACAGAATAGAAGCTGCTGCTCCTAAAAAAGACGAAAAAGAACTCTACGGCATCATGCCAGCAGAAAGAGCTAAGCCCTACCAAACAATGGACATCATTGAGCGCTTGGTAGACAAGTCTGAGTTTGAAGAATACAAAGCTGGTTTCGGCCAATCCATTGTATGTGGCTATGCCCGTATTGATGGCTGGGCGGTTGGTATCGTTGCCAATCAGCGCCAGATTGTGAAAAGCAAAAAAGGCGAAATGCAGTTTGGGGGTGTTATCTATTCCGACTCTGCCGATAAAGCCAGCCGCTTCATTGCCAACTGCAATCAAAAGAAAATACCATTGGTGTTTGTACAGGATGTAACAGGCTTTATGGTGGGTTCTCGCTCCGAGCACGGAGGCATCATTAAAGACGGCGCTAAAATGGTGAATGCCATGAGTAATTCGGTCGTACCGAAATTTACCATTGTGATGGGTAACTCTTACGGAGCAGGAAACTACGCTATGTGTGGAAAGGCCTACGATCCTCGCTTGATTGTAGCTTGGCCAACAGCACAAATTGCGGTGATGGGAGGCGCACAAGCCGCTAAGGTTTTACTTCAAATTGAAAAGGCATCACTCAAAGCAAAAGGAGAAGAGATTGATGAAAAAGCAGAACAAAAACTGCTCAAAACGATCACCGAACGATACAATGAGCAAACCTCTCCTTACTATGCTGCTTCTCGTTTGTGGGTAGATGCCATCATTGACCCTTTAGAAACCAGAAAAGTGATTTCTATGGGAATAGAGGCTGCTAACAATGCACCTTTAGAGAAAGCGTATAATCCAGGAATTATCCAAGCGTAAAGAGGTGAAATAAAAAAGACATATCGTGATGTTACTTACGATAGCGTCTATTTTACTTGCACCACTTATTGCTATGCAGTTTAGCACAGAAGTGCAATGGACTGCAGGAGATTTCATCATCGCTGCCATACTACTCAGTTCCTTTGCTTTACTGATTGAGTTTCTGATTCGTAAAAAACAGCAAGGAAAACGCAGAACTGTACTCATCCTATTAGCTATACTCACCTTCCTACTCCTTTGGGGAGAAATGGCTGTAGGCTTATTATAAAAAAGGCCCTTCCGGGGCCTCTTTTATTATTTATTGCTTTATCAGCTTATGTATTTTGGATTTATGATCTTTAGTTACTTCTATTAGATACATTCCTGCAGGTAAATTATTGTCTAAATAAACAACCTCATTATTATATATTTCCTTTTCAAAAATAATTTGCCCTAATGCATTTTGAAGCTTAACTATTGCCTCACCATTATTCTGAATAAACAGATTGTTTACAAATGGATTTGGGTAAATCCTAACAAAGGACGATTCCTCTTCAACACCAGTAGCTACTCCTAATACATTTCCTGTTGGCAGTTTGATTTCATCTAGCCATGCACAATCGTCATTCTCGGCTACTAAAGCATCTTTTTCATAAGCCCATTTAAATGTATGCACCCCTGGATTTACCGCAAAAGATTCTTTTGTCCAATCTTCCAAACCGCTCCATTGCCCTTGCTGATTTCCATCAATGTAAAATCGCAAATAATCGTACCAAGGCTCCGAAGAAACTTTTCTAAAGAAAGCAACTGAATCGTTGTATAATACATCTACTTGTATTTCTAACACACTGTTTTGATTATTAGACACATCTCCTGATTGCGAACAATAATCACCCTCAAAAGGCAAATAAGTAGTCGTGAACCAAGGCTCATCCCCTAACATTTGCCAAGCAAAAAGCATGAAATCATTCGTTTCAAAATCTTCTAACATCAAGTTGATTTCTAAATCAAAAGATTGATTCAAAACATATGGCCCTGCTGTTACCGTGTAATCAAAAGTAGCTATCGTTCCAATTGGCACTGCTGGATCTACGGTTACATTAAACACAACATCTACATCATCCAAGGCTGGAATAGTACCCACATTTACTGAAGGAGTATTGATGGTTACATAAGGACAGCTTGTTGTTAAAGTAGCTGTAATATTCGCTGCAGGTCCCGTTCCTAAATTTGGCGTTTTAATAACTAAATCTGCATTTTCCGAGTCATCTAAAACACCATTATCATCTCCAGAAGCAGAGTCATCTACATTACAAGATGCGTTGTTAAAAACCGGAGCATGCAAAGGCATTGTAAACTGACCGTTCCACACGTTTCCTGCATTATCTGTAATGTCAATCGTAAAATCTACATCGTGTAAATCAGTAATATTATTGTTTATGGAAAGACTAAATGCAGCTGTTCCTGTAGACACTCCCCCATTAGATATAGTTCCAAAACTGTAAGAGTTTGTTAATATCGTAACATTTGGGTCGGCTGTAGATAGTATGGCAGAAACAGCATTTGCTGGAGCCACACCTACATTTGCCAATACAACATCTAAACTAACTGTTTCACCATAATCGGCTTGTTGATTGTTGTTAGCAGCAGCATCATTAACCACATAAGAATCTTGTACTACCCAAGGACCAGTTGGCACAATCGTTAAAGCATAACCCAAATATGGCATGTTGTTAAAATCAGTAACCGTCACATACACTGTATCTAATGAGGTTAAAGCACTGAAATTCACGGTCACCTGACCTCCGTTAATATATCCTGTTCCTATAATTTCTCCATTCACTGTTAAAGAAACTAAAGCATCATCCTCATTACAGTTAACATCTAATGATGTTGCTCCCATCATCAAAGTATTGGCGTGTGTAACCGTCATTGGAGCAGGATTATCTGTTCTTACAATTACTGATGGGTCTCCAAACAAAGTCCAAGTATCTGTCATTTCATCGCCTTGACCCCCATATTCGTCATTCATCAACATACATCCGTTAAAAGAAAGCCCTCCAAAAGAACGCTTAATATTAGTGCTGTACGATTCTATTAGAATGTCATTAAACTCATCTTGCGCAGACATTGGCGGATTCCAACTTTGATTGATCGTAGACATCATCGCTGCAACAGAACCTGTTGGCCTGTCAAAAGTTCCCATATTAGCCCTCAACCATGCTTCTGCAAAACAAGTCTGAGAGGTAAAGTTTCCATTAACACAAGCTACTGACCAAATAAAAGGCCACATACCGTCATTTGTCAAGTTATTGATATTAGAAATATCAAAACCTGTTGTTGCAAAAGAATAATCGCTACCATGACCTGTATAGTTAATAACTCCCGCACCAGAATTTAACACATTGGATAAATCCATGGATGATGGATTTCCAGCAGCATCAATAGATCCTGGATAAGTACCACCTTCATAAAACTCAAAAACATCAGTATAGGTAAACCCTAATAAATCAGCTTTAATATTCATGTTGTGATGCCAATCTGCTTCTCCGTCATCTCCCATTCCAGTAGGTGGGTTGTTTGGATCAGTAGAGGAAGTTCCATCTTCTGAACCAATTCCTACTCCAACTTTTGCCCAGTCATCTGCGGCATCAGGGTATTTTTCGTACTGTATGGTTCGATATATCATAGTTTTAGCCTCATCTTCTGTTTCTGCCGAAAAACGCCCCATAAACAAATCAGGGTAATGATCTCCCCCCACTATGTATGCGTAATTGTTATCCGAATCTCCTGCCGAAGTAGAAGAAGAGGGAACATAAGCATGGTCGCCAACCAACAACACATACGCTAAGTTTGAATTAGTATTAAACTCATTTTCTACAAATGTTTTAATTGCATTAGCTCCTCCAATGTTAGATACATCTTCAGTTGTCACATGGATCCCTTTTAGTTTTTTCCATTTAATGAATGGTTGTAAGGCGTTCCAAAAATCTTGATGATAAATGATTAACATATCTCCTTGTTCGGAAACTGGATTATACATCATTGCAGATTTCGTCAAAGAGTAATTAACAAAATGCTTCTCATAAATCCACTCGAAATCCTTAGTTATAGTATTAGGGAATGTATTTCTACTCAATGTATTAACTCCATAAGTATCTTTTACAGAAATCTTAAGTTGAATATTTTCATACACTCTAAGAGTTTTTTGAACAGGATTATACTGAAATGGATATATCACAGCTGTTTGCCCTCTAAAATCTCTTACAATATGAGGCGTTCTTAATTCAGCCACCTCTCCTGGGAAAAAAGCATCTTTTTGATAAACCTCTCCATGCTTTAAAGCAACTGTAGCTGGATCTATATTTCTGTATAAATTTCCTTTTGAAGGTAAAATATCCACATTATGATACTCCTGAAAAGATGAGGAAACCACTTCTATCTTCATTCTTGCCTGGTCAGGTATGATAATAGACTTTGTGAGTTTCAACAAATTTGGAGCCCCTTCTTGTAGCAAGGGTGTACCATCTTTAAACAAAAGTTCCCCTTCAGATATACTCCATGTACCTAACTCAACAGAAATCACTGTTTCTTGCAAATTAGAATGCTCAACAATTACAGTCGTTTCTTCTGCAATAGCCTTAAATGAAGTGATTGTAAAAAAAGCTAAAAACAAAACAATTACTCTTCTCATAATCAAATTTTTACCGATGTAAATTTACTATTTCCTTAACAAATATCAATGTTCCTAAATTGAATAACAATCCCTACTCTTTAATTCTTACGCTTTCAAACGAAATTTACGATTAAAAAATCCTGACCATTTTCTTATATTTGCCCTCTAATTTTTAGATGGATGATCAATATTACGCTTCCGGACGGAACAGTCAAGCAAATGGAGCAAGGTGCTACAGCAATGGATGTTGCTAAAAGCATCAGCGAAGGATTGGCTAGAAATGTATTGGCCGCAGAGGTAAACGGTGAAGTATGGGATGCCACACGAACCCTTTCCGAAGATTGCTCTGTAAACTTGCTTACCTGGAACGATGCCAATGGTAAAATGGCCATGTGGCACTCTTCTGCCCACCTTATGGCAGAGGCTTTGGAAGCTTTATACCCTGGTATTAAATTGGCTATTGGCCCTCCTATCGAAAATGGTTTTTACTACGATATCGATCTAGGAGAACATAGCATCTCTTCGGATGATTTTCCGAAAATTGAAAAGAAGATGTTGGAACTAGCTCGTGAGAAAAACGACTACATCCGCAAAGATATTTCTAAGGAAGATGCCATTGCTTTTTACCAAGAAAAAGGCGATGAGTATAAACTAGAGTTACTAGAGGGTTTAGAGGATGGAAACATCACTTTTTACACCCAAGGTAACTTCACAGATTTATGTCGTGGACCACACATTCCAAACACAGGCTTTATCAAAGCAGCAAAGCTTTTAAATATTGCCGGTGCTTATTGGAGAGGTGACGAAAACAACAAGCAATTAACGCGTATTTACGGCATCACTTTCCCAAAGCAAAAGGAGCTGACACAGCACTTAGAAATGCTAGAGGAAGCTAAAAAGCGCGACCACAGAAAACTTGGAAAGGAATTGGAGCTTTTCACTTTCTCTCAAAAGGTAGGACAAGGTTTGCCATTGTGGCTACCAAAAGGTACTGCGCTTAGAGAAAGACTAGAAAATTTCTTGAAAAAAGCACAAAAGAAATCGGGGTACGATCAGGTGATTACACCACACATCGCTAACAAAGATTTGTATGTATGCTCTGGTCACTACGCTAAGTATGGAGAGGATTCTTTTCAACCTATCAATACTCCTGCTGAAGGCGAAGAGTTTTTGTTAAAACCCATGAACTGCCCTCACCACTGTGAGATTTACAAAACGAAACCGAGATCGTACAAAGATTTACCAATTCGTTTTGCAGAGTTCGGAACGGTTTACCGTTACGAGCAGAGCGGAGAGCTTTCTGGCCTAACAAGAGTTAGAGGATTTACGCAAGATGATGCACACATTTTCTGCACACAAGAGCAGGTAAAAGAGGAATTTATCAAAGTAATTGACTTGGTACTTTACATCTTTAAAACGCTAAGTTTTGAAGAATTTACAGCTCAAATTTCCTTGAGAGATCCAGACAATCCAGACAAATACATCGGTTCTACTGAGAACTGGGACAAAGCAGAAGCGGCCATTATTGAAGCCACTGTAGAAAAAGGATTAAAGACTGTTGTGGAATATGGAGAAGCCGCTTTTTACGGTCCTAAACTAGACTTTATGGTGAAGGATGCGCTAGGGAGAAGCTGGCAATTAGGAACCATTCAAGTTGATTACAACTTACCTGAACGATTTGAGTTGGAATATGTAGGTTCTGACAACCAAAACCACCGCCCAGTAATGATACACCGTGCACCTTTCGGTTCTATGGAACGATTTGTAGCCGTATTACTAGAACACTGCGCTGGAAACTTCCCATTGTGGCTAACTCCTCAGCAGGCTATCATCCTGCCTATCAGCGAAAAATATCACGATTACGCAGAAAAGGTTTTAAATCTGCTAAATAATTCCGATATTCGCGCCCTCGTTGACGAGCGTGCTGAAAAGGCCGGTCGCAAGATTAGAGACGCTGAAGTGAGCAAGATACCTTACATGCTAATTGTAGGAGAAAAAGAGGCGAGCGAAGGAACAGTGTCTGTAAGAAAGCACGGAGGTGAGGACTTGGGTAGCCAAAAATTGGAAGATTTTGTACAGCTCATAACCAAAGAAGTAGAGTCGTTAACGACATTTAAATAATTAATCAATAGTTTACAACTATCGCAATAAGAAGAAAAAACTTCAGAAGAAGAAAGCCGGAAGAAGCGGCACACAAAATTAATCAACACATTATAGCTCAAGAGGTGCGTGTAGTTGGTGAAAATGTAGAGGTAGGTGTTTACCACATTACACAAGCCATGAAAATGGCTAAAGAGCAAGAGCTTGATTTGGTAGAAATTTCACCGAAAGCCGATCCGCCGGTGTGTAAAATTATTGATTACAAAAAGTTCTTATATGACCAAAAAAAGAAGCAAAAGGCTATTAAAGCAAATGCAGTAAAAACAGTTATTAAAGAAATTCGTTTTGGTCCAAACACTGAAGAGCACGACTTGAATTTTAAAACAAAGCATGCTATCAAGTTTTTGGAAGAAGGCTCA
Organism: uncultured Bacteroidota bacterium; assembly: GCA_902580855.1. Lineage (GTDB taxonomy): Bacteria > Bacteroidota > Bacteroidia > Flavobacteriales > UBA7312 > UBA7312. The sequence continues at coordinate 52,654 of CACHMF010000001.1, forward strand.
AAAGTAAAAGCTTTTGTATTCTTTAGAGGCAGAAGTATTATCTTTAAAGATCAGGGTGAAATTTTATTACTAAAATTTGCTCAGGCCGTAGAAGAATATGGCGTTGTAGAACAGATGCCAAAACTAGAGGGGAAGCGAATGACTATGTTTATTGCTCCTAAAAAGAAAAAGTAAATCATTAAACAAGCGAAATAATGCCAAAGATGAAAACAAAATCTAGTGCGAAGAAGCGTTTTAAGCTTACAGGTACTGGTAAAATCAAAAGGAAGCACGCTTTTAAAAGTCACATTTTGACTAAAAAAGAGACTAAGCAAAAGCGTAACTTAACAAAAACTGGATTAGTACACGAGTCTGATGTAGCAAGCATTAAGCAACAATTGTGTATTTGATTTAACAATTTTTAACCAGGTTTTTAGCTCATCAAGTTCTCCTAAAAAGGAGGCGCTACCAACCAAAAACAACAAATTATGCCAAGATCAGTAAATGCTGTAGCAGCAAAGGCAAGAAGAAAAAAGGTGCTTAAAGCAGCTAAAGGTTACTTCGGCCGAAGAAAAAATGTACATACTGTAGCAAAGAATGCAGTAGAAAAAGCAATGCAATACGCTTACATCGGACGTAAGCAAAAGAAAAGAAACTTCCGTTCATTATGGATTCAGCGTATTAACGCAGGTGCAAGAGAGCACGGAATGTCATACTCTAACTTTATGGGAGCAGTTGCAAAAAAAGGAATAGCTCTTAATCGTAAAGTATTAGCCGATTTGGCTATGAACCATCCAACTGCTTTTAAAGCAATTGTAGATGAAGTGAAAAAATAAGTCTTATTTAATGATGAGAAAAAAAGCCGTTCGTTTTAACGGTTTTTTTTATTGTATCTTTGCAGCAATATTTAATTATTTATTATGAATACTGGAACAGTAAAATTCTTTAACGACACCAAAGGTTATGGTTTTATTAAAGAAGATGAGTCTGGCAAAGAGTACTTTGTACATGTTAGCGGACTTGTTGATGAAATTAATGAGAATGACAAAGTAACATTTGACCTTGAAGAAGGTAGAAAAGGACTAAATGCCGTGAATGTTAAATTAGCATAAATTACATTTCAAGAAAAGTAAAGCCACTCATTAGAGTGGCTTTTTTTATGGTAGATTATTTAATTCTATTTTTGCTTGTTCATCATTTTCATCTAATCTTAACGCAGATTGAAAATCTGCACGAGCTTGAGGAATATTACCCAACTCCTTAAAACAGAGTCCTCTTGCAAAATAAGCATCGACATATTCTGGATTAGTGTATATAGCGTCTGAAAAATAATTTGCTGCCATTTCATAATCTTTCCTTTTCCAATTTATATAACCTAAATTATAGTTTGCAAACTGATTAAAATTATCTATGCGCAACATAGCATTATAACATTTTTCTGCATCAGAAAATCTGTCCAAATCTTGTAAATATTTACCTTTTCTATACCAAATTTGAACATTCAAAGAATCTAAAGAAAGAGCATTATCGAAATATAACTCAGCTATAGGATTATCTAAATAGGCGTAAATAAAAGCCAATTCCTCATAAGCATATATATTAAAAGGATCTTGCTCTACGGATGTTTGAAGTTGCGAAATAGCTTTTTCAAAATCACCTAATTCTTTAAAATTTAAACCTTTGAAATAATATGCTTTTGCTTCATAAGGATCAACCCTCAAAACATTATTTAAGTCTTTTAGAGATTGTTCATGATTTCTATATAAAAAATGTAACTCGCCTCTTAATAGTAAAGAGGAAGTATGGGATTCTTGCGCCTCCAAATCTTTGGTTAAGTTCTTTAAGGAAGCTTTATAATAGTTTGGTCTTCCATTTTTCGCAATCTGGTATTGCATTTCGGCTAGCTCAAACAATAATTCATGATTTGATGAATCTAAAGAAACAATTAACTCTTGATCCATCATAGCAGCCTCTAAATTTCCTCTGTCTAAAAAAAGTTGCTTTCGTTTTTGCAACAATGCTACATCATTAGGATTTTGCAATAACTGCTCGCTCAGTTGTGCGATATCTGATTTCTGTTTTTTCTGTACTTGCTCTGTTCCGCAAGCTAAAAGAAAGAACGATATAAAAAATACAAAGTACTTCATAAAAAGAAAGCCCCGAAAAACAGGGCTTTTACTTTAAGCGTCTAACGCTTCTTTAATTTTATTTTCTAATTGATCACAAAGCTCAGGGTTATCCTGTAAGATATTTTTCACAGCATCTCTTCCCTGCCCCAGCTTATCGCCTTCGTAACTAAACCAAGAACCTGATTTTTGTACAATATCCAATTCTACACCTTTATCTAGAATTTCACCAATTTTAGAAACTCCTTGTCCATACATAATATCAAACTCCACTAGTTTAAATGGAGGCGCTACTTTGTTCTTAACAACCTTTACCCGTGTTTTATTTCCAATAGCACCATCTACATCTTTAATTGCAGTACTTCTACGCACATCTAAACGAACCGAAGCGTAAAATTTCAATGCGTTACCACCAGTAGTTGTCTCAGGATTACCAAACATAACACCTATTTTCTCACGCAATTGATTGATAAAAATACAAGTGCAACCTGTTTTGCTAATTGTTCCGGTTAATTTTCGCAATGCTTTCGACATCAAACGAGCATGCAATCCAACAGAAGTGTCACCCATTTCTCCTTCAATCTCACTTTTTGGCGTCAGGGCTGCAACAGAATCCACAACTAAAATATCAATTGCTCCAGAACGAATTAAATTATCGGCAATCTCTAACGCTTGCTCGCCATTGTCCGGCTGTGAAATTAAAAGATTATCTATATCTACGCCTAAATTAGCTGCGTACTGCTGATCAAAAGCATGTTCTGCATCAATAAAAGCAGCAATCCCTCCTTGTTTCTGAGCCTCTGCAATAGCATGTATTGCTAATGTTGTTTTACCCGATGACTCAGGACCATAAATTTCGATAACCCTTCCTCTTGGATAGCCCCCTATCCCTAAAGCTAAATCTAAACCTAAAGAGCCACTAGGGATTGCCTCAACATTTTCAATTACCTTGTCGCCCAAGCGCATAACCGTTCCTTTTCCGTAAGACTTTTCCATTTTATCCAGTGTTAACTGGAGCGCTTTCATTTTCGCTTCTTTCTCTTTACTCATCTTTTTATTGGTAAGATTCTAAAATTTGTTCTGTATGTTCCTTGGTTTTCACTTTTGTAAAAATTCTTTCAATCATTCCGTTTTCATCTATAACAAAAGTAGTTCTATGAATACCATCATAAGTACGACCCATGAATTTTTTAGGACCCCAAACGCCATAAGCGTTCAACACTTCTTTTTCGGTGTCAGCTAAAAGATGAAATGGCAGTTCATGCTTTTTAATAAACTTTTGATGAGATACTTCATTATCTGCACTAACACCTAACACTTCAAATCCTTTAGTTTTTAAATCTGCATAATGATCTCTTAAATTACAACTTTCTGCTGTACAACCAGGCGTATTGTCTTTTGGGTAGAAATACAGCACTAACTTTTTACCTGAAAAATCAGCCAAAATCATCTCATCTCCCAACTCATTTATAACCTTGAAGTCAGGTGCTTTATCACCTTCTTTTAATGTTGTCATTCATCTAATTTTTATCTAACAAAAGAGCGAAATTTTAAGCGCAAAAACAATAGCTTTTATCTACTATTTATTAACAAATGACTTTTGCTTTTCGAAATACTTACAAATATCTGTAATGCCACATTCTTCACATTTAGGGCTACGTGCTAAACACACATATCTGCCATGTAAAATCAACCAATGATGAGCAATATTGAGCTTATCTTTAGGAAAATGCTTTACCAGCTGTTTTTCTGACTGTAATGGATTTTTAGCATTCTGCGTAAGCCCAACTCGCTCTGAAACTCGAAACACATGAGTATCTACAGGCATAGTTGGAATATTGTACAAAACAGAAGCCACAACATTAGCCGTTTTACGCCCTACACCTTGTAGTTTTTGCAGATCATCCACATCAGCAGGAACTTTTCCTCCAAAATCATTCACAAGCATTTTAGACATCTTATCCAAATGTCTTGATTTATTATTCGGGTAACTGATACTCCTAATATAAGGGAAGATATCTTCATGAGTTGCTTCTGCCATAGCATCAGCTGTAGGGTATGCTGCAAACAAATGCGGTGTTACCATATTTACACGCTTATCTGTGCACTGTGCCGAAAGAATAACAGCTACCAAGAGCTCAAACTCATTAGTGTAGTGCAATTCTGTTTCTGCAGCAGGCAAATGTTCTGTAAAATAATCTATAAATCGATTATATCTTTCTTTCTTAAGCATGAATCAAATCTAATGAAAATGAAGCATAAAAAAACCTGTCTCATCAATATTGAAAAGACAGGTCTTTCACTCTAACCAAAACCACTAATTCAAAACAAAATCAACTATTCTCAACTGTTTTGAGGGCTTAACTGTTAATGCCTTAGCGTAAGACATAATGTTATTAACCGCGAATGCCGAAGGACTCACTCGCCCTTTGTTTAAACATTCTTTTGCTTCTTTTAACGCTAGAAACTCAGCTTGAAATTTGTTATCCTCTAAGATAACCGAACGCAATTCTTGTCGCTCTTCTCTATTCATCTCCCCGTATAGATAAAGGAGTAAATCTTCTTTTGTAAAGGTTTTATGCATAGGCGTATATTTATCATATATCCTAAGAACGCATAAAGTATTTACATATTATATCAATATTAAAAATTATTGAATCATCAGATCAACACGATGCACTTCCATGATTTTTCGAAGGTTAATCAAGGCGTAACGCATTCTTCCCAGGGCAGTATTAATACTAACTCCTGTTTTCTCAGCAATTTCTTTAAAACTTAACTCTTCATAATGACGCATAACTAGTACTTGTCTTTGTTCTTCAGGTAACTCTTGAACCATTTTTTTTAACTGTTCATGTTGTTCTCCCTCCATCATTGTGTATTCGGATGTTTGCTCTCCATTAGAAATTATATCAAAAATATCGAAATCATCATCTAACTTTAGTTTACCTACAGTTGGCATACGCTTTGCCTTCCTGAAGTGATCTATCACCAAGTTATGTGCAATTCGCATAACCCAGGGTAAAAACTTACCTTCCTCATTATATTTTCCTTTTTGTAAAGATTTGATGACCTTGAAAAAAACATCTTGAAAAATATCTTCAGCTAATTCTTGATTACGAACTTTAGAAATAACAAACGTGTAAATGCGTTCCTTGTGGCGCTTAACTAATGTTTCCAAAGCAGAAACATTACCTTCTAAATAATTTGATACAAGTTGTTGATCGGAAAATGTGTGCAATAACATAACTACCTCCTTTTTAATTAATAAAAGTTTAAAGTAGAAATGTTCCTATAAGCAGCGAATTTAGATTTGCACTAGATAAATAAAAACAAAATCTGATGATCTTGTTGAAACAAATATAAGTGACTTTTACTTAATTTCCAAATGATAAATCGCTAACTTTGCCACTTTTGCGCCAAAAACAGCATATTTTATGCCAAAAATTACACCTAAAGATACTAATGATTTTATTCTTGTAAAAGGCGCACGTATGCACAACTTAAAAAATGTTGATGTAGCCATACCTAAAAGGAAATTAGTGGTTATTACAGGAGTTTCTGGATCAGGAAAATCATCTTTAGCTTTTGACACCCTCTTTGCAGAAGGGCAAAGACGCTATATCGAAAGCCTTTCCTCATATGCTCGACAATTTTTAGGAAAACTACAAAAACCAGACGTAGATCAAATCCTAGGCATCTCACCCGCTATTGCTATTGAACAAAAAGTTAACACAAGAAACCCTCGCTCTACAGTTGGTACATCCACAGAAATTTATGACTATCTAAAATTACTTTTTGCAAGAATTGGTAAAACCATTTCTCCCGTTTCTGGAACAGAAGTTAAATCACATCAGGTAAGCGATGTAGTTGATTTCATTTCAAAACATCCAAGAGGAAGTAAAATATTAGTCTTAGCACATCATCACACAGAAAGAGACACAAAACGCCATCTAAATATTTTGTTACAACAAGGATTCTCTAGAATCAAAGTTGGAAACAATATTCATCGAATTGATGATTTTTTAGAAGATTATAAAAAGTTTGACCAAGAATATTTGTGGGTTGTCATTGATAGACTTTCCGTAAATCTTGAGGAAGAAAACCTCAACAGAATGGCGGATAGTATACAAACTGCTTTTTTCGAAGGAGAAGGCGAATGCACTATTGAGATATTAGAGCATTCGACTACTCATTTCTCCAATCGATTTGAGGCAGATGGTTTGGTTTTTGAAAAACCTTCCGAACACCTGTTCAGCTTCAACAATCCGTATGGTGCCTGTAAAAAATGTGAAGGCTTTGGTAGCGTTATGGGCATTGATGAAAAAAAAGTAATACCTAATGAATCTTTATCTTTATATGAAGGGGCTGTAAACTGTTGGAAAGGAGAAAAATTAAGTAAGTGGAAAGATCGCTTCATTATTAAGGCTCATGAACATAAATTTCCAGTACACAAACCTTATTTTGAACTGAACGAAGAAGAAAAGGGAATCCTATGGAATGGTTCAAAACGTCTAAGAGGAATTAGACAGTTTTTTGCTCAATTAGAAAAAGAAAACTACAAAGTTCAAAACAGAGTATTACTCGCAAGATATAGAGGAAAAAGCACTTGCCCTGACTGTAATGGAACCCGACTTCGAAAAGAGGCTCTTTGGGTCAAAGTCGCCAACAAAACTATTAACGATATTGTACATCTGCCATTACGCGAAGCACTAGATTTCTTTCAAGAAATAGCGTTAAGCGAAAACGACCTAATAATTGCAGAAAGACTTTTAAAAGAAATTACTAACCGTCTACATTTTTTAAATGAAGTAGGACTAGGATATCTCACACTTAATCGACTTTCTTCTACTCTTTCTGGGGGAGAATCACAACGAATCAACCTTGCCACTTCACTTGGAAGTAGCCTAGTTGGATCCATGTATATTTTGGACGAACCAAGTATTGGCTTACACTCAAAAGACACAGAGCGCCTTATTTATGTTTTACAGGCATTAAGAGATGTTGGCAATACTGTAATTGTAGTAGAACACGATGAAGAAATAATGCAGGCTGCAGATGAATTGATAGATATAGGACCTGATGCTGGGACAGGTGGTGGAAAAATTGTTTTTCAGGGCAGTTTAAATAAGATAAATCAAAGCGAAAACAGCTTGACAGCTCAATACCTTCATCAAAAACTAAAAATTGAGGTGCCTAAAGCGCGTAGACAATGGCATCAATCTGTAATCATAAAAGGTGCTAGAGAAAATAATTTACAAAACATAAATGTTTGCTTTCCACTAAACACTTTAACTGTTGTTACAGGTGTAAGTGGATCAGGAAAAAGCTCTTTGATTAAACAAATTCTTTTTCCTTCTATGCAGAAAAAAATACAAGGATACACAACCAAACTTGGAGCACATGATAGTTTGGAAGGAGACTACAAAAATATTGAGCAAATAGAATTTGTTGATCAAAACCCAATAGGCCGTTCTTCTAGATCTAATCCAGTCACATACATTAAAGCATATGATGATATAAGAAACTTATACTCTCGTCAAGCATTGTCTCAAGTAAGGGGCTATAAAAGCGGCCATTTTTCTTTCAATATAGCTGGAGGAAGATGTGAGGTTTGTGAAGGAGAAGGAAATGTTAAAATAGAAATGCAATTCATGGCTGATGTACATCTTCCTTGCGAAACATGCAATGGTCAACGATTTAAGCAAGAAATACTAGAAATAAATTTTGCCGGTAAAAGCATTTCTGATATCCTTCATATGACTGTAGATGATGCCATCACCTTCTTTCAAGAAAATAAACAAAAAAGAATCGTATCCAAACTATTGCCACTACAACAAGTTGGATTGGGCTATGTGCACTTAGGACAATCCTCAAGTACTTTAAGTGGTGGAGAAGCTCAAAGAATTAAACTTGCGTCGTTCTTGAGCAAAGGAAAGAATGCTGAAAAAACCCTCTTTATTTTTGATGAACCAACAACAGGACTACATTTTCACGACATTAAAAAACTGCTAAAATCCTTCAACGCCCTCATAGATAATGGACACTCCATTATTTGCATTGAGCATAATGCTGATATTATTAAATGTGCTGATTGGATTATTGATTTGGGACCTGAGGGTGGTGAAAATGGAGGACAACTCTTATTTGAAGGAATACCGGAAGAACTTGTTAAATGCAAACATTCTCACACCGGACACTACCTTAAAGAAAAATTATAAACTATCTAAAAAAGATTGCAAGATAATGGTGGCGCTGATCTCATCCACTAAAGCTTTATTTTGCCTAGCTTTCTTTTTCAGTCCACTATCAATCATTGTTTGAAATGCCATCTTGGACGTAAAGCGTTCATCCACCCTATGTATTGGAATATGTGGAAATTCTTTTACCAACCTTCTTACAAAAGGCTCAATAAATCGAGTACTCTCTGAAGGAGTATTGTCAAGATTTTTTGCCTCTCCTACTACAAAAGCAATCACTGTTTCCTTTGTTACATAGTGTTTTAAAAAGCTCATAACATCCTTAGCATGTACAGTGGTTAAACCGCTAGCTATAATTTGTTCACTATCGGTAACAGCAAGACCTACTCTCTTTTGGCCATAATCTATTGCTAAAATACGTGACATAAGGCAAAAATAAAGCTTTTGTCTATCTTTGCTAATATGAAAAAGCAACTAAAAAACACCATTGAGAAAGCTTGGAAAAACCGAGCTTTACTAGAAAACGATACAACCCAAAAAGCAATCCATTCAGTTATTGAGGAGTTGGATAAAGGTCGCTTAAGAGTAGCCGAACCAAGTTCTGATGGTTGGCAAGTAAACGATTGGGTGAAAAAAGCAGTTATTCTTTACTTCCCAATTCAAAAAATGGAAACTTTAGAGGCGGGACCAATGGAGTTTCATGATAAGATGAAACTAAAAAGCAATTACGCAGAACTAGGTGTCCGTGTTGTTCCTCATGCAGTAGCACGCTACGGAGCTTTCCTAGCAAGCGGACTAATCATGATGCCTTGCTATATAAATATTGGTGCGTATGTAGATAGTGGAACAATGGTTGACACATGGGCTACTGTTGGTTCTTGCGCTCAAATTGGTAAAAATGTACACATAAGCGGTGGCGTAGGAATTGGCGGTGTTTTAGAACCGATACAGGCAGCTCCTGTTGTAATTGAAGATGATGCTTTTATTGGTTCTCGTTGCATTGTAGTAGAAGGTGTTAGAGTTGAAAAAGAAGCTGTTTTAGGTGCCAATGTAGTACTAACCGCCTCCACTAAAATCATTGATATAACGGGAGAAAAACCTATAGAATATAACGGGATTGTTCCAAGCAGATCAGTTGTTATTCCAGGAACATACCCAAAAGAATTTCCAAGCGGAGAGTATGGTGTACCTTGCGCCCTAATCATCGGCAAGCGTAAAGAAAGCACTGATAAAAAAACTTCTCTGAACAACGCTTTACGCGATTATAATGTAGCTGTTTAATGAAGATAGGATTTGATGCAAAACGCGCCTTTTTGAATAATACGGGGCTAGGCAATTACAGCCGAGACAGTATTCGTATTTTAGGCAGCTTTTACCCAAACAACCAATACCATCTTTACACACCTAAAGCAACAAGTAACCCTAGATTATCTTTTTTAGAGAATCAAGCGCAATTTCATGTACATACTCCTGTTACTTTTATCAATAATACTTTTTCAGGAATTTGGCGCTCAGTACTGCTAAGCAAACAACTCCAAAAGGACGGAGTTGACATCTACCACGGACTAAGCAACGAGCTACCAAAAGGAATAGAAAAAACTAAGATAAAAACAGTAGTAACCATCCACGATTTAATCTTTATTAGATACCCACACCTTTTCAAGGCGATAAATCGTAAAATATACTACCATAAGTTTTTACACGCTTGCCAAGTAGCTGATCACATTATTGCAGTTAGCCAACAAACTAAGGAGGATATCATAGAATTTTTCGCAATTCCAGCGCATAAGATAACAGTGGTCTATCAGGGGTGTCATCATGTTTTTCAATCAGAAATAACACAAGAAGAAAAAGAAGCTGTTTGCAACAAACATCAATTACCTAGCAATTACCTTTTGTATGTAGGCAGTATTGAGGAACGAAAAAACCTCCTCACCCTACTCAAGAGTATGAAAGAGTTACCCGAACAATATCTAGTGGTAATTGGTGATGGTAAACAATACAAAAAACAGTGTTTAAAATTCGTTGAAGACAATAACTTAAACCAGCGCATAAATTTTTTAACTGGATTATCATTAAACGAAATGGCAGCCATCTACCAGTCCGCAGAAATGATGATTTATCCATCTATTTTTGAAGGTTTTGGTATACCAATCTTGGAAGCATTATTTTGCAACATACCAGTCATCACCTCTAAAGATGGATGCTTTAGTGAAAGTGGAGGGTCTCACTCTTACTATATTAACCCACTAGATAAAAATGAACTTACACAAGCTATTAAGCACATACAATCCGATAAAAATCTAAGAGAGAATATGATAATAAAAGGGCAGCAACACGCGCAAAAATTTATAGACAAGAAGATTGCTGAAAACCTGATGAATATTTACCAATCTTTGTAGCATGCAAAAGCTCACTGCTATCATACCAACAGGAAATGAGGAACACAATATTGTGGAGGCTATACAATCCCTCTCATTTGCTGATGAAATACTAGTAGTGGATTCATTCTCTAGCGATAAAACAATAGAACTAGCTAAACCACTAGCCACCAAAATCATACAGCGAGAGTATCAAAACTCCGCTTCTCAAAAAAACTGGGCAATACCACAAGCGAAGTACGAGTGGATATTATTACTCGATGCAGATGAGCGAATCACTAATGAATTAGCAGATGAGATAAAAGATATCTTATCAAGCCAACCAATAGAAAGTGGCTTCTGGATTTATCGTCAAAATCACTTCATGGGTAAAAAGGTACGCTTCAGTGGCTGGCAAGATGACAAGGTTATTCGCCTTTTCAAAAGAGATGAATGCCGATACGAAGACAAACATGTGCATGCCGAAATTACCACACAAGGAAAAATCGGTTTCTTAAAAAACAAAATGCAACATAACACCTTTATCAATATGCAAGACTACCTTTTTAAAATAAAAAGGTATGCCGATTGGCAAAGCAAGGATTACCAACATAAAACTGGAGTTCTTACCCCATATCACTTCGTTATTAAACCTATTGCTCGCTTTATCAAACACTACTTTTTACAGCTCGGTATACTAGATGGTTTTACCGGGATTACAATTGCCAGTATACAAGCCTATGCTGTATTTTTACGCTATTGTAAATTGTGGAAATTAAGAAGACAAGCATGAGAGAGGAAATAAAACAAGCACTAAGTGTATTAAGAGAAGGAGGACTTATCCTTTACCCTACCGATACCGTTTGGGGAATTGGTTGTGATGCTAGCAATCCAGAGGCAGTCAAAAAAGTGTATGACTTAAAAAATAGAGCTGACTCCAAAGCACTTATCACCTTAGTTGCTTCAGAAATCATGCTCGAAAGAACGGTTATAGATATGCCCGATATAGCTTGGGATTTAATCGATGCTGCTGAAAAACCACTCACCATTATTTATCAAGAAGTAAAAGGTATAGCGCACAATGCTATTGCTGAAGACGGTTCTTGTGCCATCCGCTTGCCAAAAGATAATTTTTGCCAACAACTTGTACAAAGACTCGGAAAACCACTTATTTCCACCTCAGCCAACACCAGTGGATCTCCAACTCCTCAGTCCTTTCAGGATATTGAACCATCTATTTTGAGTGGCGTAGATTATGTAGTAAATTTGCGTAAGCAAGAAGAATGTAAGTACGCACCATCTTCTATCATATTACTCAAAAATAATGGCGAAATAAAAATCATCCGATAAGTGAACCTGGTAAAAGAGCTCAAACACCCTATCTTTAAAACCATCACCAAGGCAGCCGACCAACTTGGAGTCGAAACCTATGTGATTGGCGGATTCGTACGCGACCTCATCCTAGAACGCCAAGCATCTAAAGATATTGATTTTGTCTGTTTAGGAAGTGGTATCAAACTAGCAGAAAAAGTATCCGAACTACTACCAGAACAACCCAAAGTACAAGTCTTTAAAAACTTTGGAACAGCCATGATCAAATTACAAGATTTAGAGCTTCAGTTTGTAGGCGCTCGAAAAGAATCCTATCGATCAGAAAGTCGAAAACCAATTGTAGAAAACGGCACCCTGCAAGATGACCAAAACCGAAGAGACTTTACCATCAATGCCATGGCTATACAGCTCAACAAAGAGCAATATGGAACACTACTAGACCCCTTTAATGGAATGGAAGATTTACAAAACAGAATCATCCGGACACCGCTAGAGCCCAAAATTACCTACTCCGATGACCCATTGCGCATGATGCGTGCTGTACGCTTTGCTACACAGCTAGAGTTTTTCATTGAAGACGGATCTCTAGAAGCCATCAAAGATAATGCAGAGAGACTCAACATTATTTCCCAAGAGCGCATTACTGATGAGCTCAATAAAATTATTTTAGCCAATAAACCTTCTAAAGGTTTTAAGCTACTATTCAATACCAAACTTTTACACCAGTTTTTTCCTAAAATGGTAGAATTACATGGCATAGAAGTCATCAACAACAAAGGGCATAAAGATAACTTTTACCACACCTTAGAAGTTCTTGACAATATTTGCAAAAACACAGAAGATTTATGGTTGCGCTGGTCCGCTATCCTGCATGATATTGCCAAGCCAGACACTAAACGCTTCGAAAAAAAACAAGGATGGACTTTTCACGGACACGAATTCCTTGGGTCTAAAATGGTCCCTAGAATATTTCGAAAACTCAAGCTACCTCTTAACGAAAAAATGAAGTATGTACAAAAACTCGTTAAATTGCACCTCCGTCCCATCGTGCTTGCACAAGAAATCGTTACTGATTCTGCCCTTAGAAGACTCCTGTTCGATGCAGGAGAAGACATAGACGACCTCATGATACTGTGCGATGCAGACATTACATCCAAAAACCCCGAAAAGGTAAAACAGTACCTCAAAAATTTTCAGCTTGTAAGGCAAAAACTAAAAGATGTAGAAGAGCGCGATCAAATACGAAATATGCAACCTCCTATTTCAGGAAAAGACATCATGCATATCTTTCAACTTAAACCTTGTAAAATTATTGGCGATTTGAAAACCGCCATTAAAGACGCTATATTAGATGGAAAAATTAAAAACGACCGAAAACAAGCATATCAATTCCTACTAAAAATTGCAGCTAAAAAACAGCTTACACCTATAAATCAACTACCATGATAGCAAATTTGCGAATCATCCTCGATCATAACAACGATATTTTTCGAGACATCCATATCAACACTGAAGATACCCTCGAACAATTACACCATGCCATTGTTAGCGCATTCACGCTCAAACCAGAGGAAATGGCTGCATTCTATCTAAGTAACGAAGAGTGGGAACAAGGAGAAGAAATACCATTACTCAGTATGCAAGAAGGTAGTCACGAGATGAAAGATATTTCTATCTCAGCAATTTTCAATAATAAAGACAGCCGATTGCTCTACATACAAGACTTTCTTACCATGTGGCGCTTCATGATAGAGGTAGAAGAACTCTTAGAAATAAGTACTCAAAAAGAACTACCTGCAACAGTGCTCTCCTTTGGAGAAATGCCCGGCGAAGCACCAAATTTACAGTTCGTTTCAGAAGAGCAAAAAGAACACGACCCCTACAGTGATGTATTAGACGATTTCAACGACTTGGAACAATTTGATGAGTTCAATGAGTACTAATACACTCTGGGTAGTATTAGGCCCAACCGCCATAGGTAAAACAGCTCTTGGCATACAACTAGCCCAAAAGCTAAACACCGAAATTATCTCTTGCGATTCTCGACAATTCTATAAAGAAATGCGCATTGGAACTGCTGTTCCAAGCACAGAAGAATTAGAAAGCGTTCCACACCACTTCATGCAGCATATAAGTATACATCAGGAATATAGTGTGGGATGCTTCGAAAAAGAATCACTGAAAAAGCTAGAAGAATTATTACAAACTAAACAACACGCAGTACTAGTAGGTGGCAGTGGATTATACATAGATGCAGTCTGTAAAGGGCTCGATAAATTCCCAGATATTAAACCAGAACTAAGAGAGAAAATAAGAACAAACTATAATAACAAAGGCCTCGCTTGGCTACAACAAGAAGTACAAAAAAACGACCCCGAATACTACCAAATAGTCGACACACAAAATGCATATCGACTACTTCGCTGCCTTGAGGTATGCCTTCAAAGTCGAAAAACATTTACCTCATTTAGAAAACAAAAGACCAACACGCGTCCCTTTAACATAAAATACATAGGCCTACAAATGCCAAGAGAAGAACTATACCTACGCATCAACCAAAGGGTAGACAGCATGATGAAAGAAGGACTATTGGAAGAAGCGAAAGCATTGCTCCCACATCAACACCTCAACGCACTACAAACCGTAGGGTACAGAGAACTATTTGCTCACCTTAATGGGGAACACACCTTGGAAAAAGCCGTAGAACTTATCAAACAAAACACACGCAGATTCGCCAAACGACAACTTACTTGGTTAAAAAAATACGAAAACGCAAAATGGTTTGATAGTGGTAAGGAAGCAATAAAAAAATTCAATAAAATTAATAAATCGTCAAGCTACCACGCAGCGGCTCCACACCATCCCTAAGCTGTATTGCATAAAAGTAAACACCCGCCTGCAGCAACCTTCCTTTAGCATCCTTACCAGCAAAAGGCTCAGCATACCCCTCCGATCTAAACACACGCTTACCCCACCTATTAAACACACTCACCCTACTATCAGCATACAAAAAAGCCGGCTCTATACCCCACTCATCATTCACACCATCTAACACCGTACTCGATATCACATTATAAACACATTCCGCCTTCAACTCAGCAAAGGAAATACTATCCCTTAATACGCACCCTTGGTAATCAGTTACCATTACACGCTGCACACCAGGTGCTATATCCAACAACTCAGCGCCACCACCATTCCAACTAACAGTGTAAGGAGCAGTACCACCACTAGCGATAACACGCGCCTCACCATCAAAATCTTGCTGTGTACAATCTACATCATCCCAAAGCAAACCACTCTCCAAAGGCATTATTTCCCAACCATAAACAGCATTGCACCCTTGCGCATCAGTCACCACTACCTCATGATATCCATGGCATAATCCATCAATATCCATGCCAAATTCACCTAGCAAAACACCGTCAGTGTACCAAGCGTATGAATAAGGAGGTGTACCTCCTCCTAAATTAAAAATCATTGCTTCTTGTTCATCCAAAATTGCTTGTAAGCTATCAATAACAAAACTCTGAGTCACACTACAAGCTCCAGCATCTAACACCTCAACAACATATTCACCAGCACAAAGACCTTCTACTATAGCAGTGGTATCTCCTGTACTCCAGATATAATTATATGGAGGTGTGCCTCCACTAACATTTGTAACACCTGCAGCAGATATATCAAGCACTACCTCTATATCCGCTATGCTAAAGTTCAAAACTACAGGAGGACAAAAACTTGCATCATCTACCAATACCTCATAATCACCCGGACACATAACTTCTTGCAGAGTACTTCCTGTTTCGCCATTTGGCCATACTACTCCTATTGGAGATACACCTCCAGTAAAACTTACTGTCATTGAATTAGTGTCTATCGAAGCTATTAAATCACTCACAGTAGGCAACAACAAAGAATCTAGATCAAATGAACAGCCGTTTGCATCGCTGAGTTGTAAGGAATACCAACCACCGGCTAAATTTTCAAATGGTGGCGAAATAACTCCTGACAAAGTCATTGTATAAGGATAAACACCCCCTTGTGGATAGGCAAAAATAGCTCCATTCTGTAAACAATAACTTTCCTTTTGTATATTAATAATAGCATACAAACTATCGGGCTGAGTAATTGTAATATAATCTGTACAACTACCTCCTAGAGAATCAATTACCGTTATCGAATACGTTCCTGCACCTGTAGGAGTAAAATTATGAAAGATAGCCGTCACAGTATCCTGTTGTAACAACTGATTACTTGTGCTATCTTGTAAAACACAAATGTATGGACCTACACCGCCTATGTTATTTACATGTATTTGAGTTAATAAACCATTACAGATTAAGTCATTACTACCCAATTGTACATTACCCTGTGCCTGCAAGTTAAATGTACACTGAGCACACAGTCCCAAAGGAAATATTAAAGAAAAAAAAAGTAGTCTTAAGATCATATTTCCAAAAATAAGAAATTATTCGGCTAGATGATATAGGCTCAAAGCTGCAATTGGATGCTCTAACACCCGTCCTAAAAAATGCCCTTTAGAACGAAGAGCTTCTTGGAGTTCCGTACGGAAATAATAACCAATAGAACCTACTACTGACAATGTTTGACCTTCACCATACACATTAACATAACGATCTACATACAAACCAAAACTTTCCTGCAATAGAGCGGACACTTCAGGAATCATTCTGTTTCGAAATAAAAAAGGACCAAAGGAAGCCAAAAAACTATTCGGTGCAGAACCCTCATAAACTTTTTCTAATATAAGCTCCTTATCTAATTTCAGCTTTCTTAACAAATTAGTGGGCAGCTCATTGCGTAAACCAGCCGACAAGAGCAATCTACCTAGATGAGCTCCACTACCTTCATCTCCTAATAAATAGCCTAAACTAGGTACTTTCTGCTGTAAAATAGTACCATCATAATAAGCTGTATTAGCACCTGTACCTAAAATACCTATCAAACCAGAAGTGTTTCCATAGCAAGCTTGGGCAGCACCTAACAAATCGCTATGAACATATACTTTTGCTGACTGAAAACAAATCTGCAACTCATTTTGCAAAAAAGTCTGCCCTGAAGAACCCTCTGCACAACCTGAACCATAAAAATATACTTTATTCACATTAGGATATCTTTCAGCTAATGGGTTTATCACTGATTTCACTAATCCTTCATCACTAAAACTAGGATGCAAACCTATCGTTTCATGTTGTTCAATATGATCACCATTCAACAAACGCCAATGCGTCTTTGTCGACCCACTATCAGCTATTAGTATCATAAGTTCTCAGAATTTCAAATATTTTACCTTCCTCTGCTAATTCAGCATTTGGAAACACCTCTTGTACTTCATTCAGTAAACAACTTAAATCATTATAGCGTTGGGAGTAGTGACCCACTACTAAACGCCTAACTTCTGCAAGCTTTGCTATTTCTGCAGCTTGTCCTGTGGTAGAATGAAATGTATAAGCTGCTCTATCTTGTAAATCATTCTTAAAAGTTGCCTCATGATACAACAGGTCTACCCCTTGTATTATTGGTACTATATCTTCGCTATAAGCTGTATCAGAACAAAAAGCATAAGAACGAGCACGATGGGCGGATTTTGTTAATTCCCAATGTGATATTATTGTACCATCTGACTTAGTAAAGTCACCACCAGCCTTAATTCCTGGTATACAATTCACTGGTATTTTGTGTTCCATAATTGCCTCACTTATCATTCTGCGTTCCAACTGTCTTTCTTCTACTAAAAACCCACAGCAAGCTATCGAATGTTTCAATGGAAATGATTTAACTTGAATCTTCTCATCTTCAAATAATAACTTCAGATTTTTATAATCCAACGGATGAAAAAATAAAGGATAAGCTAGTTCAGTTTTAGAAGCTTCTAGCTGTATCATAATAATCTCTTTTAATTGAGGATCGGCATAAACATGCAATTCTTTTTTCCTACCCAATAAATGCATAGTAGATATCAAACCAATCAATCCAAAGTAATGATCGCCATGTAAATGCGATATAAATACATGACTGATGCGTTGCATTTTAATCTTATACTTACGCAACTGCATCTGTGTACCTTCACCACAATCAATCAACAAAAACCGCTCAGCTACATTAAGCAACTGAGCGGTAGGTTTTCTTTTTGTCGTAGGTATCGCAGAGTTACTTCCTAATATGGTAACTCTAAAAGGCATTACTTACCAGCTACTATCATACGCTTTGTAACGATCTCTTCTCCATTAGATAATGTATAAAAATAAATACCAGATTCTAGTTCATTTGCTGATAATTCAATGGTATTTGTTCCGGTATTAGCAACATATTTTTGCTCCATTACTTTAGCACCCATTACATTATAAACCGAAAATGATACATTTCTTTGCTGCATCAAATTATAGGTAATACTTGTATTTCCTGTAAAAGGGTTAGGAATATTCTGTAGTACTTCAAATGAATTAGAATGAATAAGATTTACATCAGAACCCGAACCGTTAACAACTAATTTATATCCTGTTAAATAAACATAATCTCCTACAGCTACAGACATAGAAACAACGCCAATGATTGGTGCTGTTACCCAACCATCAACTTTAAACTCTAAATCATGTACACCTACAGCATTTGTTGTTCCAAATATATTTATACATCCTATTGAATTTCCAGGGTAAACACAATTAGGTTCATCACATGACATTTGAATACCAGATGGCATACCTAACGCTTCTACCAAACCAATACTATCAATACCTAAAGATGCAAATTGTATTGGCACATCGGGTACTTCTGAAGCGACAGCAGGTGTTTTTAATTGAACATATGACTCATAATAAACCCCTTCAACTGCAATTGGTAAGTTTTGTATAGTGTCTGGCCACAAACCAAACAAAGAATCTTGATTCATTACATCTGGCACACATGGTGTATTTTGCGCAAAAGATTGTAAGGAAAATGCCGTTAGTGCAAAAAGTAAAATTCGTTTCATATAAAATAGTATTGATTAGATTTCTTTATCTAGTTGTCGCTCTATCTCCTCTAATTCAATCAAATCAAAAGCTTCTTGAAGCGTTGGAACAATCGGAAAATCTTCCGAAAACTCCATTTGACAGATTATTACAAAAGAATTTTTTTCAACAACTTCTTTTCCAAAATTAATAAAGTTTTTGAGCTTTTCTTGAGAAACTTCTGAAAATTCTGAAAGGTCTAAAATTAAATGACGATATTCATCGTTTAGTTCCGTTGAAATAAAGGAAAAATCAATAGTCAAATCTTTGACAATAACTAATAAAGATTCTTCTAGTCTTTGAATCTGGTATTGCATTATTTTTTAATTTTTCCAGCTAGCAAATACAGTACTGCCATTCTAATAGCTACTCCATTTTCTACTTGATCTAAAATGATTGCTTGTTTTGAATCCGCTACATCACTTGTAATCTCCACACCTCTATTAATAGGACCTGGATGCATTATGGTAATCTTTTTATCTAGAGAATCTAAAAGCTTCTTGTCAACACCATACATCATGCTATATTCTCTTAGTGATGGAAAAAAATTGATGTCTTGTCTCTCTAGCTGAATTCGTAGCATATTAGCTACATCACACCACTCCAAAGCTTTGCGTAAATCCGGTTCGTAAGCAACACCTAAAGCATCAATATACTTAGGCATAAGGGTATTTGGTCCGCAAACTTTGACTTCTGCTCCAATCTTTTGTAGGCAGAATATATTTGATAAAGCAACTCTCGAATGTAGTATATCACCTACAATAACAATCTTTTTTCCTACTACATCACCTAAGCGTTCTTTGATTGAATAAGCATCTAATAATGCTTGGGTAGGATGTTCATGTGCACCATCCCCTGCATTGACAATTCTAGCATCTATATTTTTAGATAAAAACTCTGCCGCTCCAGGATTTGGATGTCGCATCACCACCATGTCCACCTTCATTGCTAAGATGTTGTTGACTGTATCAATCAAAGTTTCCCCTTTCTTTACAGAAGAGGATGCTGCAGAAAAATTGATAGTATCTGCAGAAAGCCTCTTTTCTGCTAGTTCAAAAGATAGTCTAGTTCTAGTTGAATTTTCAAAAAATAGATTGGCAATGGTAATATCTCTTAAGGAAGGTACTTTTTTAATTGGTCGGTTGATAACTTCCTTAAAATTATCAGCAGTTTGAAAAATAAGCTCTATGTCTTCTTTATGAAGATTTTTGATTCCTAATAGATGGTCAACACTTAATGTCTTCATTTATGCTTTTAATATTACTCTTTCGTTATCACCCCACTCTACTGTCACACGCTCTTCAGCTACCACATCTACTGTATGTCCTACATAATCAGGCTGTATCGGAACATGTCTACTTAGTCTTCTATCTATAAGAACCAACAATTCTACAGAGCTAGGTCTGCCAAAATCAAGCATAGCATCTAATGCTGCTCTTACAGTTCTTCCAGTGTACAACACATCATCTATCAACACCACTTTTTTATCCTCCAAAGACACATTAAGCTGCGTGCTACTTGGCACTAACGGATTTTTTCTTCTCCTAAAATCATCTCTATAAAACGTAATATCTAAGCTTCCCAGCTCAACATTAAACTCTGGGTGTATTTCATCGAGGCATTGCTGTAATCGTGCAGCTAGCATGACACCTCTTGGCTGCAATCCTATTAATACAGTATTAGAAAAATCACTGTGGTTTTCCATCAATTGGTGACACAAGCGATGGATAGTAATGTTGAGTTGCTCTCGGTTGAGTATGCTTTTTGGCTTGCTCATTTACTAAGTGCAAATATAGAGTTTTGTTTTCATTTAGTATGTAGTCAAAAAAAAGCCCTTCAGTTGAAGGGCTTTTTTATTGAATTTATTTGACTTTTTTTTCTTTCTTAGCCATACTTTCTTTCAGAGCAACTAACTCATCCATATCTCCGAGTGTACTCTTTTGTTGTGTTTGTTGTACTTTTTTCATAGACTTGGCAGTAGATTTCTTTTCTGCCTCCTCCACGTCCTTATGGATTACCGTATGAGAAACAACAATTTTTTGAGCTTCTTTGTGGAATTCAATTACGCGAAAATTTAATGTTTCGCCCGCTACTGCCTTAGAACCGTCTTCTTTTACTAAGTGACGAGCTGGAGCAAATGCCTCAACACCATGAGGTATAGCTATTGTAGCTCCGTTTTTAGATGTACTCACTACTTCTGCTTCAAACTCTGTTCCCTCACCGAAAGTAGATTCATAACCATCCCATGGGTTATCTTCTAATTGCTTAACCCCCAAGCTTAATTTACGCTGTTCCATATCTAACTCTAAAACCTGAGCTTCAATCAACGCTCCAACTTTAGTAAAATCTGATGGATGTTTCACCTTTTTAGTCCAAGATAAATCAGAAATATGAATCAATCCGTCTACACCTTCTTCTAGCTCAACAAAGATTCCGAAGTTAGTGAAGTTACGAACAGTTACTTTATGCTGTGATCCTGAAGGGTACTTCTTAGCAATTTCAGCCCATGGATCAGGTTGTAATTGCTTCATACCCAGGCTCATCTTCCGCTCTTCTCTATCTAGTGTTAGAACTTGAGCTTCAATTTCTTGACCTACTGACAAGAAATCTCCTGCACTTCGCAAGTGAGTTGACCAAGACATTTCAGAAACGTGTAGCAAGGCCTCAACACCTGGTTGAATTTCTACGAATGCTCCGTAATCTGCTACTACTACTACTTTTCCATTAATTTTGTCTCCAATAGCTAATTTCTCATCTAGAGCGTCCCATGGGTGAGATGAAAGTTGCTTTAATCCTAACTGGATACGCTTCTTTTCATCATCAAACTCAAGGATTACGACATTGATTTTCTCATCTAAAGTAACAATCTCTTCTGGATGATTAACACGTCCCCAAGAAAGGTCTGTGATATGAACTAAACCATCGATACCACCTAAATCGATAAACACACCATATGAAGTAATATTCTTCACAGTACCTTCTAGTACTTGACCTACTTCTAATTTAGACATAATTTCCTTCTTCTGTTCTTCTAAATCAGCCTCTATTAATGCCTTGTGAGATACAACTACATTACGAAACTCATGGTTTATTTTAACCACTTTGAATTCCATTTTCTTTCCTACATACTCATCGTAATCGCGAATAGGCTTAACATCGATTTGAGAACCTGGCAAGAATGCCTCTAAACCAAGAACTTCGACAATCATACCTCCTTTTGTGCGACACTTGATAAATCCTTCAAGTACAACATCGTTATTATGAGCTTCATTAACTCGCTCCCAAGAACGTAAAACACGCGCTTTTTTATGAGAAAGGATTAACTGTCCCTTCTTATCTTCTTGTTTTTCAACTAAAACTTCAACTGTATCTCCAGCTTTCAGGTCCTCGTTGTAACGGAATTCGTTACGTGAAATAATACCGTCTGATTTGTAATTGATGTTTATTATAACTTCACGATCAGTCATTGAAACAACTGTTCCATCTAACACTTGGTTATGAGCAATTGTGCTTAATTCTTTTTCATATTCAGCTTCTAATTTTTTTCGATCTACTAGTGAGTACTCATCATCACCTGCTTCATAAGTATCCCAGTCGAATGCTTGTTCTTTTTTAGCAGTTTTTTTCGCCTTTGATTTTGGTTTGCTATCTTCTGATTCAACTGTAGATATATCAACTTCTTCTTTTTCTCCAGCTACTTTTTTAGTAGACTTTTTTGCTTTTGATTTTGATTTTGGCTTTTCTTCAGTTGCCGTTTCAGTTGACACATCAACCTCCACTTTTTCAGCTGTTTTTTTAGTAGACTTTTTCGCCTTTGATTTTGGCTTTTCTTCTACTGCTTCTTCAGTAGATACATCAACTACCGTAGTCGTTTCTTCTACTTTTTCCGTAGCTACTGCTTCCACTTTTTCTACTTCTTCTTTAGCTACTTTTTTATTTTCTTCTGACATAATAATGTCGATTTTTTTGTATTTCGGTTTTGCTTGAGATTTGGACAATGCCGAAAGTTATTTTTACAATAATAGTTATTCCCTCTTATTCTCAACTTGCCATAAAAAGGGGTGCAAATATAGTGATAATAAAAAAGCAAACAAAAGATTTAGACGCATTTAAAAACAAGCAATTACACTAGAAAAACGGATGAATCTACATAATTAAGTTTTGGTCGACTCTCAAACAAACCAAAAACAGAGGAACCGCTACCACTCATAGCTGCATAAACAGCCCCTTGTTCATACAATGAATTCTTCAAATCTTCAATAGCAGGATATTTCGCAAAAACACTTTGCTCAAAATCATTTTGAAGCTGCCATTCTTTAACAGGAGATTTTATTAAATCACGCAAGGAAATCAAAGATTCATTAGGAGTTACTAATGAATAAGCCTCTTTTGTAGAAACATGAATATTAGGCTTAACAATTGCAATATGATAAGCTGACAAATCCAATTCGATCGACTCCAAAATCTCTCCAATTCCAGTAGCTAACATAGGCTTATTTTCAATAAAGAATGGGCAATCGGCTCCAATTTGCACAGCATATGTTTTCAATTGTTCAGTATTCAATTGTAAACCAAAAAGCTTGTTTAGACCTATTAAGGTAAATGCAGCATCCGAAGACCCACCCCCTAAACCTGCGCCGATAGGAATAATTTTGTGTAAATGAATTTGAACTGCTGGTATATTAAAATCATTTTTTAATAAATTATACGCATCTAAACACAAATTACTTTTACCAGGAATATCTATTCCACTGCTAGTAAAAGCAAGTTGATCTGAAGGAAGTATTTCCAAAATATCGCAATAGTTAACGGAGTAGAAAATAGTCTCTAAATCATGATAACCGTCTGCGCGCTTGCTTTTAATATGCAAACCCAGATTTATTTTAGCATTTGGGAAAAGTATCAATGTTGAAAAATTTTATTCTCTAAAGACAAAAGTAATCACATAAATTTTTCTAAACTTGAAATTCCGTTTTTATTATACGTGAAATTTAATTTACTAGTTTAAAAATCCATTATGGAATACTTAAATTTTGAAAAACCAATTGAGGAATTGATGACTCAGCTTAACAAAACAAAAGAGCTAGGCGTAGAAGGCGTTGATGTAAAGCAAGCCATCTCTGATTTAGAGAGTAAACTAAAAGATACAAGAAAAAGTATTTATGGTAACTTAACCCCATGGCAAAAGGTGCAATTATCTCGTCATCCTCAACGTCCATATACTTTAGACTACATTGAAAATATTACGGAAAATTTCTTAGAACTACACGGTGATAGAACCGTAAAGGATGATAAAGCAATGATTGGTGGATGGGCAGAAATAGAAGGTAAAAGCTTTATGTTTATCGGACAGCAAAAAGGAAAAAACACCAAAATGCGTCAATACCGCAACTTCGGAATGCCTAACCCAGAAGGATATCGCAAAGCGTTACGATTAATGAAATTGGCAGAGAAGTTTGGAAAACCTGTCGTTACCTTCATAGATACTCCTGGTGCCTTCCCTGGACTAGAAGCTGAAGAAAGAGGACAAGGAGAAGCGATTGCGCGTAACTTAATAGAAATGATCCAGTTAAAAGTCCCTGTGATTTGTATTATAATTGGTGAGGGTGCTTCAGGAGGTGCTTTAGGTATTGGAATCGGTGATAAAGTATTGATGCTAGAAAACACTTGGTACTCTGTGATTTCACCTGAATCTTGTTCTTCAATCTTATGGAGAAGCTGGGATTACAAAGAACAAGCTGCTAACGCCTTAAAGTTAACAGCTGTTGACATGAAAAAGAATAAGCTTATTGATGGAATTATTAAGGAACCTGAGGGAGGAGCACACACCTTCCCTGAAGAAATCTTTAAAACTGTTAAAAAAGAAATCATCAAACATACAAAAGCACTAGAAAAGAAATCTCCCGAAGAGCGTATAATAGATCGTATTGAAAAATTCGGACAAATGGGTGAAGTAAAAGAGTAATGAAAAATAAATTCAAACATAAAGAAGGGATTTCATTAGAGCAGTCGGGAAAAGTACCACCACAAGCTACCGATTTAGAGGAAGCGGTATTAGGAGCTTTGATGTTAGATAGTGATGCCTTATCTAATGCAATTGAAATTCTAAGAAAAGAAAGTTTTTATAAATCTGAACACCAAAAGGTTTTTGAAGCCATTGAATCACTATTTAACGGCGCACAGCCTGTGGATATATTAACTGTTACAAACCAATTACGTAAAAGTGGTGACTTAGAGGAAATTGGTGGTGCTGTTTTTGTAGCAGGATTAACTGAGCGGGTTGCATCAGCTGCAAACATTGAAACGCATGCGCGCATCATTGCTCAAAAATACATTCAAAGAGAACTGATTAAAATCTCAGCTAAAATCATGACCGATGCTTATGATGAAACATCGGATGTGTTTGATTTATTAGGAGAAGCTGAGAAAAGTTTATACGAAGTTTCGGAAGGAAACATCCGAAAGAACTACGACAAGATGAGTTCTTTAATTCGACAAGCACTTGATCAAATTGAAGAAGTAAAAAACAAAGAAGGTGGCGTAAGTGGTGTTCCTTCAGGCTTTCAAGAGTTAGATAAAGTTACATCAGGATGGCAAAAATCTGACCTTATTATAATAGCTGCTCGTCCAGGTATGGGTAAAACAGCTTTTGTACTTTCCACTGCTAGAAATACCGCAGTACAGTTTAACAAGCCTGTAGCTGTATTTTCACTAGAGATGTCTTCTGTTCAATTAGTAAATCGTTTAATTGCTAGTGAATCTGGGATTTCAGCTGAAAAACTCCGTAAAGGAAATTTGGAAGACCACGAATGGATACAACTTAACCAAAAAATCACACAGCTTTCTGAAGCACCTATATTTATTGATGATACCCCTGCGCTAACCATTTTTGAACTTAGAGCTAAGTGTAGAAGATTAAAGAAACAACATAATGTAGAGCTAATCATTATTGATTACTTACAGCTGATGCATACTGGCGGAAGTCATAAAGGCGGTAATCGTGAACAAGAAATCTCTACTATCTCACGATCTCTAAAGAGTATTGCTAAAGAATTAGATGTGCCAATTATTGCACTTTCTCAATTAAGTCGTGCTGTTGAAACACGTGGTGGAGATAAGCGTCCAATGCTTTCCGACCTTCGTGAATCAGGAGCTATTGAACAAGATGCAGATATAGTATGCTTTATCTATCGACCAGAATATTATGGTATGACAGAGTGGATGAATACTTCGCCAGGAGAAGATCCTGATTGTACCGGACAAGGTGAAATAATTATTGCTAAACATAGAAATGGTTCTCTAGAAAATGTTAGACTTCGATTCATTGCTAAGCTAGCGAAATTTACAGATCTTGATAGCTTCGGTGCCTTCGGAACCGCTAATGATGATTTCGGAAACAGTGTTATCACTCACTCATCCAGCATGAATGAGGATGAAAACAATATTCCATTTTAATAAGTGAAAAAGATTGGACTGATTATATGGTACTTGTGTAGTTTTTACTATGCACACGCTGCTTATCTAATGATACCAATGGATGGTACACAAGAAAATCACCTTAAGGCATATGGCATTGCTTATTGGGTATTAGAACAAGATATAGAAGTAGATTGGCTACTTAACTATAGAGGGGGAAGCTTTCTGTTTAAACATTATCAAGAACTAGAAAAGGAATGTGTTATCCGTGGTGTTTCTTAC
>CACHMF010000002.1:5000-71605 GCA_902580855.1 uncultured Bacteroidota bacterium
CCCTGGTAAGGTTCCTCGCGTATCATCGAATTAAACCACATGCTCCACCGCTTGTGCGGGCCCCCGTCAATTCCTTTGAGTTTCATTCTTGCGAACGTACTTCCCAGGTGGATCACTTAACACTTTCGCTTGGTCACTAACAGTGTATCGCTAGCAACGAGTGATCATCGTTTACGGCGTGGACTACCAGGGTATCTAATCCTGTTCGCTCCCCACGCTTTCGTCCATGAGCGTCAGTAATGGCTTAGTGAGCTGCCTTCGCAATTGGTGTTCTATGTCATATCTATGCATTTCACCGCTACATGACATATTCCGCCCACTTCAACCACACTCAAGGACTTCAGTTTCAATGGCAGTTCTACAGTTAAGCTGTAGGCTTTCACCACTGACTTAAAGTCCCGCCTGCGGACCCTTTAAACCTAATAAATCCGGATAACGCTTGGACCCTCCGTATTACCGCGGCTGCTGGCACGGAGTTAGCCGGTCCTTATTCATATAGTACCGTCAAGCCGATACACGTATCGGAGTTTCTTCCTATATAAAAGCAGTTTACAACCCATAGGGCATTCTTCCTGCACGCGGCATGGCTGCGTCAGAGTTTCCTCCATTGCGCAATATTCCTCACTGCTGCCTCCCGTAGGAGTCTGGTCCGTGTCTCAGTACCAGTGTGGGGGATCACCCTTTCAGGCCCCCTACCTATCGTTGCCTTGGTAAGCCGTTACCTTACCAACTAGCTAATAGGACGCATACTCATCTCTAACCACCGGAGTTTTAATTGTAATAAGATGCCAAATCACAATATTATAAGGTATTAATCCAAATTTCTCTGGGCTATCCCTTAGTTAGAGGCAGATTGTATACGCGTTACGCACCCGTGCGCCACTCGTCAGCGAAGAGCAAGCTCTTCCTGTTACCGTTCGACTTGCATGTGTTAGGCCTGCCGCTAGCGTTCATCCTGAGCCAGGATCAAACTCTTCGTTGTATAAAAGTTTGTATAATTTCCTGGTTCGTTTTTAAGCTAAAAAAATTGACGTTGAATTTCTTGTTTAAATTTCGTCTATCCCATTAAGTCAAAGAACTTTCTTTAATCCGTTTTCGTTTAAACGGGCGGCAAAGATACAACACCTTTTTTACACCGCAATGCTTTTCAATTAAATTTTCTTAAAAAAACTTCTGCAATATTTCTCAGTATATTTTTTAATGAACTTTTACTCGTCCGAAAAGCGGCTGCAAATATACTTTGTTATTTATACCGTCCAAACCTTTTTTAATTTTTTTTCAAAAATAAATTTAGGGTCTTTTTCAACTGATAAATTTCAGTTAATTATATAGTCAAAAAGCGGCTAAAAATATATATGCATTCCTATTTGTGAAAATCTTTTTTGAGAAATAATGATTTTTTTTAGCTCAAACTTAAGCGACTGAAATACAACAAAAATCGATTAATAAAACAAACGACTAAGGTGTGCTTGATGAAACATTTAACACCTTTCCATTGAAGTAAAGACCGTCCTCTAATGCAAAACGAACAAGATATTTAGCCATTTCATGTGCAGACAAAGGGGCTTGGTAACCTGGAAAAGCTTCTTTTAACATTTCTGTCTGCACCGCTCCTAATGCCAGAGCATTAAATCTATGTTTCGTCTCTTTGAATTCTTCAGCTAAACATTCTGTTAGAATAATTAGTGCACCCTTACTTGAACTGTAAGCTGAAAGACCCGGAAACTTTACACTTCCCTGTACACCTCCAACACTACTTATATTGATAATATGGGATTGACTAGAAAAATAAGGGTATAAATCGCGCACTAAACGAAAAGGAGCAAGCACATTTACATTATAAATGGATAGTAGATCTGCATTGGAAATTTCAAAAAAAGGCTTATTAACTAATGCACCTGCATTATTAATCAGCACATCTATTTCCCCGAAACTCTTTACTTTTTCAATAAGATCGGTATAATCTTTAGTTGTTATGTCAAAAGAAAAAGTAGTTACACCACATTTAGCTAACTCAGATAACTTATCTGTATTTCTAGAAAAAGCTAGAACCTTGTGCCCTGACGCTGCAAATAGTTTTGCTGATTCAAAACCAATTCCTCTGCTTGCTCCTGTTATTACTATTTTCATATAATTAATTCTAAACCGTCAGTAATAAGTTTGGTATATTCTTTCTCAGAATGAGACTTATTTCTTAAAAACATTTCCACTTCTTTACGTACATCATCATCCTGTACAATCTCCAATATTTCTAAAGCGCATAGCCAATCTTCTGGAAATTGAACTTTCAACTCCTTCCAAATACTTGTAATATTTGTCATATCATTATTTGAACGAGCATCTCTAACTTGCTGATACAATTCGTGCAAGCGCAAACGCTCTGCAGAATATTTAATCTTGTGTGTTGATTCTTTTGGTAAATATTGTTCGTCATCAAAAGCAGAAATATCAGCGGGACCTGAAAAAACAGAAATAATTTTCTCTCCTATAGCCATATCGAAAATACCCCAAGATGGATCGAATAAGACTCCTCCATTATAAGTTACTTTACATTTGATGAATGTCATAATCATATTTGTACCATATCTATTGCGATGAATGTTTGACAAAACTCCTTCGACAAGCACTCCACTCTCAAATTCTAGTTTTGCTTTTTCGCCTGGAAAAACTCCTATTTTAGCTAAATCATCAATACGCATATTCTCTAAAGAAGTGCTAACATTTTTTAATTTACCTATAGGAGAGCTGAATCCATGATTGTGGTATGACTTTCCATGACCAATCAATTCTTTATCTTGCCAAGCTAATGCCGTAGGTGAAGATGTAATTAAGTACACAGGCTCATCATTATCATCCGTTATCACCTTAGAAAAGGTTCCTGAAACTTGTAAGCCAGAACTATACTCAGCTGTAGCTGTATTTTTAGATTCAATGACTTTTTTCAAACCTAACAAACCACCTGTTCTTAAAGCCATAGAATCAGCAAATTCTTCTAATACCTTTGTTAAATGACGATAATTTGGCGTTACAAATAACTGCGGCTGCATTTCTGTTATATCAAACATAACATCCACAGCTTCTATATTATATGGTATCTTTTTAACCGCTGACTTTAAGCAACTTTCACTTTCACCTATAGATGAAAGTAAGCCTGCACCATAAATTTTAGGATTTTCCACACTACCAATTAAACCATACTCAACAGTCCACCAGTGTAAGTTTCTAATTAACGACATCTCAGAAGGAGGACCCATGTCAATTTGAATTTCATTAATCTTTTTTTCTGCTTCTATGATATCTACTTCTAACGTATTTGGATCTTCTTTAATAATAGAAAGATGACGAATTGCCTCATATAATTCATAATCTCTTGCTGAAGAAATAGCTTTACTACCAATTTCACCAAACAATCTTAAATACTCTGCGTACTCAGGATCGGCAATAATTGGTGCATGTCCAGACGCTTCATGAATAATATCTGGGGCAGGAGTATATTCGATATGCTCTAACTGACGAATATCAGCTGCAATAACTAACACCTTATAAGCTTGAAATTCCATAAAAGCCGTTGGCGGTATGAAACCATCTACACAAACAGCACCCCAACCAATTTTTCCCAAGATATCATTCATATCCTGAATATTTGGAATTTTATCTATGGTAATACCGGTTTTTTGAAGCCCATCAACATAAGAATCATCGGCTACTTTGGAAAGATAGTCGACATTTTTACGCATAACATAGCGCCAAACGGCATGGTCTACAGAAGTGTAATCTTCATAATCTTGACTTACTACAAACTGACGCAAATGAGCTGGCAATCCTGATACCTGAATATTTCCAAAATCGTTATACATCTAACTATTCTTCTTTAATTTTTCAAATTTAGAAAATCTTACCATAAAAAAAACCCCTCTTCTTTGAGGGGTTTTTTATGTAATTACTTTTATAATTTATCTCCTAGTGCGTTATCAAATATCTTTTTAAATTCTCCGACATCTCCATATGAGTGTTCATCAATACGAATCTCACCTTTAGTTACATGACCCAATAAGCTGAAAGGGAAATTTCTTTCTTTCATCAAATCTATAAATTTATCTTCTTCAATTTCTCTTACTGAAACAACCACCCTTGAAGGTGCCTCACCAAATAAGAATGCATCCTCTCTAACTTCAGCAGCTGAAGTTATATCAAAGCCTAAATTATTTGGCATAGCGCTTTCCAATAGAGTGATAAATAACCCTCCATCGGAAACATCGTGTGCAGATTCGATAAGGTGATTACGAATCAATTTCTTAACAATAGATTGCAAATCATATTCCGTATCTAAGCAGAATGGAGGTGTTGAACTCTCTCTGACTCCGTGGTAAGAAGCTAAATATTCAGAAGAAGAAATGTTATCTTGAGATTCACCAATTAAATATATCAAATCACTCTTACCTTTAAAGTCTAAAGACATTATATGAGACTTATCCTCTACAACTCCTAACATACCTATTGTAGGTGTTGGGAATACTGGAACCTCATTTCCATCTGTAGCAGTTTGGTTGTAGAAACTTACATTACCCCCTGTAACTGGAGTTTCAAACTTTCTACATGCCTTACTCATACCTTTAATAGAACCAACAA
Organism: uncultured Bacteroidota bacterium; assembly: GCA_902580855.1. Classification (GTDB taxonomy): domain Bacteria; phylum Bacteroidota; class Bacteroidia; order Flavobacteriales; family UBA7312; genus UBA7312. Next base: position 9,630 of record CACHMF010000002.1, read on the forward strand.
ACTGCCAGTAAACTTCAGGATTGTAAGGATTACCAAAATTCAAACAATTTGTAATTGCCGATGGAACACCTCCTGAACATACAATGTTTCGAGCCGCTTCTGCAACTGCCATTGCACACCCCTCCTCAGGGTTAGCATTGACCATTCTAGCATTACAATCTACCGTCATTGCTAACGCTCGATTACTTCCTTTGATATTTACAACACCCGCATCTTTTGGCGAATTGGTTCCCATGTTGATGGTGCCTACCATAGAGTCGTATTGTTCATACACCCATTTTTTGGAAGCTATATTTGGATGTGCTGTTAAAAACTTAGCTACCTGAACCAAATCAGACGGCTGTTCAATAGAATCAATATTAAATTTTTTGAATTCTTCGTAGTAAGCCGGCTCTACGTATTCTCTTTCATAAACCGGAGCTCCACCACCAAGCACCAAATCGGCAGCTGGGACATCTGCTACAAGGGTTTCACCAACAAAATACTGTAAACGATCTCCCTCCGTTACTTCTCCAATTTGCTCACAACTTAAATCCCACCTATCGTAAATTTCTTGAACTATTGCTTCCTTTCCTTTCTCCACAACAATCAACATACGTTCCTGAGATTCTGACAATAAAATCTCCCAATCTTTCATATTTTCCTGGCGCGTAGGAACTTTATCTAGTTGAATACGCATTCCGCAACCACCGGCAGCACTCATTTCTGAAGTAGAACATGTGATACCCGCAGCACCCATATCCTGCATACCTACAACAGCATCTGTTTTTCCTAACTCTAATGTTGCTTCCAATAGTAGTTTTTCTTGGAAAGGATCACCGACCTGCACGGCTGGCAAATCATTTGCAGAATCTTCTGTTATATCTTTAGAAGCAAAAGCTGCTCCATGAATTCCATCTTTTCCTGTTCTAGAACCAACAATAAAAACTGGGTTTCCAACCCCTGACGAAGTTGCTGAAATCAAACCATTAGTTTCCATGATTCCTGCAGAAAATGCATTTACCAATGGATTGGTGTTGTAACACTCGTCAAAGAAAATCTCTCCACCTACAATAGGAATTCCAAATGCATTTCCATAATCACCAATTCCTTTAACTACTCCTTTCACCAACCACTTTGTACGGTCCAATTCAATATTTCCAAAACGTAATGAATTTAACTGCGCTACTGGACGAGCTCCCATTGTAAAAATATCTCTATTGATACCTCCTACTCCTGTTGCAGCACCTTGATACGGCTCTAATGCAGAGGGGTGGTTATGACTCTCAATTTTAAAAGCACATGCAAGACCATCACCAATATCTACTAGTCCGGCATTTTCCTCCCCTGCTTTTACCAACATATGTGGGCCATCTTTGGGTAATGTTTTCAGCCACAAAATGGAGTTTTTGTAAGAACAGTGCTCCGACCACATCACCGAGAATATACTCATCTCAGTAAAGTTTGGCGTTCGACCCAAAATTTCTTTAATTTTTTCAAACTCTTCTGGAAGAAGACCTAATTCTACAGCTTGCTCTAAAGTAGCTAAAACGAGTGTTGCTTGTGCTGACATTTAATGTGAAATTTTTGCTGTACAAAAATAAATATATACAATTAACAACACCGTTTTATAATATAGTTTTTACACAAGTTTTTAAGAGTTTTATCTTGGAAGAAAAATGAATAGGTAATACTATATTATAGTATACTGAGAAAAAATTAGAAAATTGGGAATGTGAAATCTATAATATTTTAGATTAATCCCAAATTACATGCTCGGTCCTATCATACCATACTTCATAATGCTTTTTATGCATTTTCTCTACAGAGTTTCTTTTTATCTTCATAGTAGGAGTAAGTAATTTATTTTCAATAGTCCACTCTTCTTGCAACACCACTAATCGCTTTACTTTTTCATGATGATCTAGTTTTGGGTTTACTACGCTTAATGTTTTAGCCAAACTTGCAGTAACATCTTCTTTGGATCTTCCTTTTCCATACTCAGAAAGAACAACTAAGGCAATAGGTTGTGGAAGACCATCTCCAACTACGCATACGTTTTCTATGTTTTTATTAGCCGATAATTTCATTTCAATTGGAGAAGGCGCTACATATTTACCCTTGGAACTTTTAAACAAATCTTTTACTCTTCCAGTGATTTTTAAAAACCCGTCTAAATCTATACTTCCTTCATCACCTGTATACAACCAACCATCCTTAATGGTTTCGGCTGTCATTTTTTCTTCTTTGTAGTAACCCAACATCAAAGCATCGTGCTTAATCAGAATTTCATTTTGCTCACTCAACTTAACCTCACAGAACGGCAATGCTCTTCCTACACAGCCAATTTTTATATTATCATTAAGCGTGACATGGGAATAACAGCAGTTTTCAGTCATAGCGTACGCTTCCTGAATTTTCACTCCTAATCGATCGAACCATTTAATAGTAGAAGTAGGTGTGGGGGCAGCGCCTGTGAACACATTAGTCGCCCCATTTAAACCCAATCCAATTCTGATTTTCTTTTTAATCAATGAAGATACAACTGGGATACTTAATAGAAAATTCAGTTTTTTCTGAGGTAACTTCGCTAATACTCCTTGTTGGAATTTAGTCCATATTCTAGGCACTCCTAAAAATACTGTGGGTTGAGTTTCGCTAAGATTTTGTGTAAATGTATCTAAACTCTCTGCAAAAGAAACCTGACCACCTGTATATAAACTTCCCATCTCTACCAATAGTCGCTCAGCTATATGACAAAGTGGTAAGTATGAAAAGAATTTTTCTGTATTGTCTAAGTCAATTGTCTTTACAGCATTATTAGCTGCAAAACCAAAATTAAAGAACTTATGCATTACACCCTTAGGCAAACCCGTAGTTCCAGATGTGTAGATGATAGTTGCTAATTCCTCAGGATCTCTCATCAAATCCTCAGATATTGGAGTAACATCTTGTACTAAATCATCCCAAATAGGATAACCTTCCTCAGTATAAAATGGATACGCAATGCATTGAATATTTGCAGGAATCCCTGGTCGCATACTTTCAAAATCATCCAACTTACCAACAAAAAGCACTTGCGTTTCACTGTGCTCTAAAATCTGTTTCAGGGTTTCTGCATTTAAATTTGGATACAATGGAACAGATACATGTCCCGCCATCATTATGGCTAAATCAGAAAACATCCAATGCGCACAATTTTTAGACAATATTCCAATACGACTTCCATGGGGAAGATTTAACGATTTTAAATAAGCTGCCATTTTACGTACTTGATTGGCTGTCTCTTTCCACGTCCAATCGTGCCAAACTTCTTTAATTGGTTGACGCATGTAAATTTTATTAGGAGTTTCTTGCTCCCATTTATACAACATTTCTAATGGTGACGGATAGGTATTCATAATCAATCTGATTGATTTAGTCAGCTAATATATTCAATAAAATTGAAGTTATTTATTATGTTTACATAATGATTCACACCTTGTTTGATTATTTTTAATTTCCTAAAAATGAAACCCGAAGAAACAATAGATTTTAATCTAAGATGGACCTGGCTAAATATAGCTAGATACTATAACGATGCTGCTACAAAGTATGGAACAAGTATGTCTGTGGGGATGGTATTATTAAATATAGATATAGAAAACGGCACACCATCTACACATCTAGGACCAAAAATGGGTATGGAAGCAACAAGTCTTTCTAGAACTATTAAAAACATGGAAGATGAAGGTTTAATTGTTAGGAAAGCTGATGGTAGTGATGGTAGAAAATCCATTGTTCATCTTACTTCACTTGGTTTAGATAAAAGAAATGTAGCTAAACAAGTTGTTCTTGACTTTAACGAAACTGTTAGAAAAGAACTTAAGGATTCTGATATTCAAACTTTCCAAAAAGTATTAAATATTGTAAATAAAACGATAAAAAATATTGCGTGAGAATTATCAATAATTGCAAAACATATATTTTTTAAAATAATATCAACTAGATACAATTTACTATTTTTAGCTGTAGAATCATTAATTCTGCAGAGTGTTACTAAAGAAGTATCTACTTACAATAGAAATATTTTACGCAATAGAGTAGCAACAAGTAAGTCAAAAAAAGGGTTTCAAAGCTTTGACTTTGAAACCCCAAAATAAAAATTTAGTACAAACTACTGCACGCGGAAATCGTACTTCTCACTAGCTAAATCATTGTTAGCTTTTACAATCTTTTCTTTCATATTCGATTTAAATTCTAGCATTTTAGCATGTAGTGCCTCATCTGAAGCAGCTAAAATTTGTGCTGCTAAGATGCCCGCATTGTGCGCTGCATCTAAACCTACTGTTGCGACAGGAATTCCCGGAGGCATTTGAAGGATTGAAAGGATAGAATCCCATCCATCGATAGATATGGAAGAACGACATGGGACACCAATTACAGGAAGTGTTGTAAATGCTGCTACAACACCTGGTAGGTGAGCTGCACCACCAGCACCAGCAATAATTACACGAATACCATTGGCATGTGCATTAGTTGCAAAATTTTCTACTAATTGGGGTGTTCTGTGTGCTGAAAGTGCGTTGATTTCAAATGGAATCTCCATTTTATCTAAAAATTCAGCTGCTTTACGCATTACAGGCATATCTGACGTACTACCCATAATAATACTTACGATTGGTTTCATTTTGATGTTAATTTAGAAACCACAAAAATAATATTTCTTCTAATTTTCAAGCTATCTGCGATACAGAATTTAACAAACAAATTTCCATACCTTTAAAGCTAAATTTTTCGACTATTGAAATCGTACAAAACCATCGAATTATTATATAAAAAAATCAATAATAGAATGCTGATTTTTGTTTTTGATTATTAAAAAACATAGAACAGCTAACAGCACCAATTTTTACATAATATTTACAATAAATGATTCAGTTACACGATAAAATATTTGAACCCTATATATCGAAAGAAGAAATACAAAAAAGTATAGCTAAAACAGCTAGCAAAATGAACGTCTTGAAAAATAAAAATCCTATTTTTTTAGTTGTTCTCAATGGTTCATTTTTATTTGCATCCGATTTATTAAAACAATTAAAATTTGATGCTGAAGTGTGCTTCATCAAATTGAAATCTTACGAAGGAACCAAAAGCACAGGAACAGTTACTGAAATAATGGGACTATTAACAAACATCAGTAACAGAACGGTAGTTGTCTTAGAAGATATTGTTGATACAGGCAATACACTAGAAAAAATCTACAGCATTTTAAAATCGCAAAATCCAAAGGAAATCTTGATAGCTACCCTTCTTTTTAAACCCTCTTCTTTTCAGAAAAAGTTAGATATTCACTACATCTGCAAAGAAATTCCTGACGAATTTGTTGTAGGATATGGTTTGGATTATAAAGAATTAGGCCGAACTTTGCCGCAGATTTATAAATTAAAAAATAACACATAATGTTGAATTTAGTATTGTTCGGCCCTCCAGGGGCAGGAAAAGGAACACAATCAGCACTTTTAATTGATAATTATAATTTAGTTCACCTTTCTACAGGAGATATCTTAAGAGGAGAAATTGCTTCTGGAACAGCATTAGGACTAGAAGCAAAATCGTTAATGGACAAGGGAGATTTAGTACCTGACTCCGTAGTAATTGGAATGATTAAATCCAAATTAGAAAACAATCCGAATGCAAAAGGTTTTATATTCGATGGTTTTCCAAGAACAACAGCTCAAGCAGAAGCTTTAGACACTTTGCTAGCAGAGTTAAATACAGCAATTTCTGGCATGATTTCTTTACAGGTTGATGATGAAGAATTAACCAAAAGATTATTACTAAGAGGAAAAGATAGTGGTAGAACTGATGATCAAGATGAAAGCATCATTCGTAACCGAATAAAAGAATATAACATCAAAACACTACCACTAAAAGAATTTTACGGATCGCAAAACAAACTTCAAGAGATTGATGGTTTGGGTTCAATTGAAGAAATCAACAAAAATCTATGCGCTGCCATTGATAAACTATAATGAAAATTAAAAACTCGAACTTTGTTGATTATGTTAAAATCTTTTGTCGCTCTGGTAAAGGAGGGGCAGGCTCCGTTCACCTTTTAAGAGATAGAACAACTGCCAAAGGAGGCCCTGATGGTGGAGATGGAGGTCGAGGCGGACACATCATTGTAAAAGGCAATGAGCAAATGTGGACATTGCTTCACCTTAAGTATCAAAAACACATTTTTGCTGAACATGGTGGTGCTGGAAGTGGAAATAATAAAATTGGAAAAGATGGTGAAAGTAGAATCCTGGAAGTTCCTCTGGGAACTGTTGCAAAAGATGCTGAAACAGGTGAGATACTTTTTGAAATCACAACACATTGCGAAGAAAAAATCATGTTGGAAGGTGGTAAAGGGGGAAGAGGAAATGTACACTTTAAATCTCCAACCAACCAAACGCCACGCTATGCTCAACCTGGTATTGCAAGCAAAGAAGGCTGGTTCATCTTAGAACTAAAAATTTTAGCAGATGTTGGATTGGTAGGATTTCCAAATGCAGGAAAATCTACTTTGCTGTCAGTGGTTTCGGCTGCAAAACCAGAAATTGCCAACTACCCCTTCACCACACTCGTTCCTAATTTAGGAATTGTCTCCTATAGAGATCACAAATCATTCATCATGGCAGACATACCAGGAATTATTGAAGGAGCTTCCGAAGGAAGAGGTTTAGGTCTACGATTTTTACGCCATATTGAACGAAATTCAACACTCTTATTAATTGTTCCTAGTGATAGTGATAATATCAAAAATGAATATGAAATTCTTTTAGGGGAATTAGAAAAATATAACCCAGAACTACTCGACAAAGATCGCATTCTTGCTATCTCTAAATCGGATATGTTGGATGAAGAACTCAAAGAAGAAATGAAAGCCGAACTTCCAAAAGATATCGACTGCTTATTTATTTCTTCGGTTGCACAACAAGGTTTAAACGAACTAAAGGATGCTCTTTGGCATAACATGAATAAATGATAGACACACTGCTTGCATTGGATGAAAAATACTTCCTACTCATCAATCAGTCAGGAATAGATTTTTTGGATCCTATCATGTTGTTCACCACCCATAAATTTTCATGGATCCCTTTTTACGGTTTCTTAGTTTACCTTATTTTTAAACAAAAAAAGAAAGAAGGTTTTTGGATATTGTTAAGCATTGCTCTGCTCATTACCATATCCGATCAAGGAAGTGTTCAACTCTTCAAGAATGTATTTGAGCGTTTACGTCCTTGCCATGTTTTAGAGCAAGTCCGACTTGTAACTGAACGCTGTGGCGGTAAGTTCGGATTTGTTTCTTCACATGCATCAAATGCTTTTACTTTAGCTATTTTTTTAGGGAAGATATTAGGGAACAAAAAATGGTTTGTTGGACTTTTCATATGGGCTGCATTAGTTGCATATAGTCGAGTGTATGTGGGCGTACATTATCCTTTAGATATTTTAGGTGGCATGCTTTGGGGAACTTTTGTAGCTTTGGTGATGTTCAAGATGTATCAGCTATTTCGTGAAAAAATTGTTCGATAAAACTTGGTTTATTTGGCTCGCGCTAGTTTGTATTTGGAACTACGGATGGCAAAATGCGTTACCTATTGAAGATGTGCTAGTTGCAGCATTACTATCAGTAGTTGTTTATCTCTATAAAAATAGAAAACGAAAAAAATATAATTGAATTATATGAAAAAAGCAGTTATTACAACACTCCTGTTAGCTATTGGATTTAACTCTTATTCGCAGGACAAACCAAAACTAGTTGTCGGCATTGTAGTTGATCAAATGCGTTACGATTACATCTATCGCTTTTGGGAGGACTTTAGTGATGATGGATTTAAAAAATTAATTAATGAAGGTTATTTTTTTCGCAATACTAATTTCGGATATATGCCGACTTACACAGGTCCCGGGCACGCCAGTATTTTTACAGGAACAACCCCTGCTATACACGGAATTATAGGAAATAGTTGGTACGATAAATACACTCAAACCTCTGTTTATTGTGCTGGAGATGGAGATATGCAAACTGTTTGTAATTGCGACAATCATAAAACAGATGTCTTATCTAATGATGGGCAAATGTCTCCCCACCGCATGCTTACCACCACTATTGGAGATGAGCTTCAATTATTCAATACTGAATCTAAAGTAATAGGGATTAGTTTAAAAGACAGAGGCGCTATTTTACCAGCCGGTCATATGGGTGATGCTGCTTATTGGATGGACGCTAATGGCGAATGGATTTCAAGCAGCTACTATATGGAATCACTTCCTGAATGGATGCTTAACTATCAAAAAATAAATACTGTTAGCGATTATCTGAAAGGAAAATGGAAAGGAAAAAACTTCAGTTATGATTTAGATTCTTTAACTGCCAAAAATGGGCCAAATATAATTAAATCAACCCCTTTTGGAAATACTGTTTTAAAGGATCTTGCTAATGAAATAATAATTCAAGAAAAGCTCGGACAGGGAACTAATACTGATTTCTTTAGTATCAGTTTTTCCTCATCTGATTATGTTGGGCATCAATATGGCCCACATGCTGAAGAATTAATTGACACATATATTCGCTTGGATAATGACATTGCCGATCTTTTAAAAACTTTAGAGAAAAATATTGGAGTTGAAAATGTATTGCTTTTCTTAACTGCTGACCATGGAGTGGTAAGTGTTCCAAATGAACTAAAAAAATATAAAATACCTGCAGGCTACTTTGATGTAAGCGAAGCCCTATCAGCTTTAAAAGAATATCTTACAAAACAATTTGGTGAAGGAAAATGGATACAAAAATACAGTAACCAACAATTCTATCTTAACAACAGTTTAATTCAAGAAAAGAATTTAAGGAAGGAAGATGTTGAAATAGTCTGCTCCAACTTTTTAATTTCATTTGAAGGAATAAAAAACACTTTCACATCTAGTCAGTTACATAATAACGAATATAAATATGGAATACACGCACTAGTTCAAAAAGGATTTAGTCAAAAACGCTCTGGAGATATTATCATCAATTTAGAAAGTGGATGGATTGAGTGGAAAAGCCCAAGAGGAACTACGCACGGTTCTTGTTATAGTTACGATACACATGTTCCACTGATCTTTTGGGGGAAAGACATTAAACAGGGAGTCTCTGATGAAGCAGTTTTTATTCGTGACATCGCACCTACTGTTTGTACTCTATTAGGTATATCCTTTCCAAATGGATGCACTGGAAGCCCTATCCAAATCATAACAGAATGAAAGAAGTAAAAGCCAGTGATTATTCGATTTTTATTGGACAGGAGTCTTTACAAGCATACGACTTTAATAGTTATAAACAATTGGCTATCTTGGTTGATGAAAACACAAAAAGAGATTGTCTTCCTATCTTTTTAAAAGCAACTAATATTGATGCAATTCTTATAGAAATCCCTTCTGGCGAAGAACACAAAAATCTTGAAAAATGTCAGCTAATATGGAATTTATTAAGTTCTTATCATTTTGATAGAAACTCATTACTCATCAATCTAGGTGGTGGAGTTGTTGGTGATATGGGAGGATTTGCAGCAAGCACGTACAAAAGAGGTATAGATTTTATACAAATCCCAACCAGTCTTTTAGCAATGGTAGATTCCTCTGTGGGTGGGAAATTAGGAGTTGATTTTGCTTATTTAAAAAATCAAATCGGAGTATTCAATAATCCAAAAGCTGTACTTATCAATCCTGTTTTCTTAAATAGTTTACCAAAGAATCAACTATTATCAGGTTTTGCAGAAGTAGTGAAGCACGCCCTCATTGCGGACAAACGCTATTGGAAAGAAATCAAAATCACTCCTCTAGAAAAAATGAATTGGGAATCCATAATTCTCCAATCTGTAATAATTAAAAATATTATTGTCACACAAGATCCATTAGAAAAAGGTGAGCGCAAAAAACTCAATTTTGGACACACTTTTGGCCATGCCATAGAAAGCTTCTACTTAAAGCTAGGAAAACCTGTTTTACATGGCGAAGCAATTAGCTTAGGAATGATTTTGGAGAGTAATCTTTCCAAGATCAATAATGAAGAAAAACTTGAAATAGCTTCCTTTATATCAAACACTTTTTCTATACCAAAAAAACCACCACTAAGAGCTCTTTTAGAGTGGATGAAAAGTGATAAAAAGAATCGTAAAGAAAAAATCAACTTTACTTTACTTAATGGTATTGGGAGTAGTATTATCAATCAAGAATTTACATTTGATGAATTACTTGATTGAACACCCGAGCAAGATTGTAAAAGGAAAAGTTAGTCTTCCTGCATCTAAGAGCTTAAGTAATAGAGCGCTTATCATTCAAGCGATTTGCAAAGAAGCATTCTCAATTTCAAATCTTTCCCAAGCAAAAGACACGAAAGTTTTAAAAGAAGCTCTAGAAAATTTCTCTAACACAATAAATACTGATGATGCTGGAACAAGTATGCGTTTTTTAACCGCTTTCTTTAGTATTCAAAAACAAGAAGTGGTTTTAAAAGGTAGTAAGCGTATGCACGAAAGACCTATCGCTCCATTAGTAGAAGCACTAAATTCTTTAGGAGCTAATATTTCTTATCTTCAAAAAGATGGGTATCCTCCACTACATATTAAAAAAGGAAATATTCAGGGGGGTGACATTCAAGTAAACAGTACAATTAGCAGTCAATTCATATCAGCATTATTATTGATTGCTCCTACTCTAAGTGGAGGACTAACAATAAAACTTAAAGGTAATTTAGTTTCTAAATCATATTTAGAAATGACACTAAAAATGATGGCTTATTTTGGGATAGAATATAAATGGTGCTCTCAAACAATTCAAATAAAAGAACAACAATACAAAGCCAAAGACATTAGTATAGAAAACGATTGGAGTGCTGTTACCTTTTGGCTTGAAATAGTAGCAATAGCTGAACAAGCTCAAATTGAATTAAACGGACTTTGTAAAAATTCTTGGCAAGGAGATATAAAAGCGTTATCTATTTTTTCAAAATTAGGTGTAAACTACCGATTTGATAATAATCAGTTGATACTATTTAAAGAGCTGAAAAAAAAACCTGCCAAACAACTAAACTTAATAAAAACCCCTGACTTAGCACAAGCCATATGCTGCACCTATGCATGTCTTAAACACCGCTTAAAAATAATAGGTTTATCGACCTTAAAAATTAAAGAAACTGATAGAATTTCTGCAATACAAAGTGAGCTGAAAAAACTAGGGGTAGACACAAAGATCACTCAAAATTCAATCTTAATAAAGGATTTCTGTGAGTATGTTGGCACACCTCTTATAAAAACAAATCAAGACCATCGCATGGCTATGAGTTTTGCACCTCTTTCTCTACGTTTTGGAAAGTTAATAATTGAAGATGCAGATGTGGTAAAGAAATCCTATCCAACTTTTTGGGAAGAATTAGAAAAAGTAGGTTTTACAATATTTCCTGTAACTGACTCAAACAACTAATTTCAAAATCTATAGATTCTTGATGAACTATTTTTTCAGGATTAAAATAGACCTGATGCATACCCATAGCTTTTGCCCCAACTATATCAACCGGTAAATCATCACCAATCATCATGCTTTCATCAGGATTACAAAAAGCTTTCATTAAAGCATATCTAAAAATTTCTGGATTTGGTTTTTTAACTCCCACTTGTTCTGAAGTAACAATTTGCTCAAAATATTGCAACAAATTAGATTGCTCTAGCTTTACATACTGAACTTCCTCAAAACCATTAGTGATTATATGAAGGTGATATTTTACTTTTAAATAATCAAGTACTTCATAAGTATATGGAAAAACATGTGTTTTTAAAGGACATTTTTGAATGTATTGATCTCCCAACACATTCGCTAATTGATCATCATCTATACTAAAATCTTGTAACGTTAATTTGAAACGACTAGAGCGCAAAATATCCTTCTCAATTTTACTATTTCTGTATAACTCCCATAAACGTTCATTGTGCATTTTGTAAACATCAATAAAAACATCAACATCACTAATCCCTTTCTGTCTTAAAGCGTGTTCTTCATATAGTTCTTTAAGTGTTTCGTATGCATTGGTTTCAAAATCCCAAAGCGTACGATCTAAATCGAAAAAAAGATGTTTAATCTTCATGCGTTAAAGAGTAGTTAAAATAACAGATAGTACAAAAGACCATCCAAATACAGAAGCAGCTAAAACAGGAAGCGTCTTTTTCTTATTTGGAAAAAAACGAAGTGCGATAAAAGTACCTATTGGGATTGAAAAGAAAATAGGAGTTAAAAAGGCAATACCAAACAATCCATATTTACGAACTTTTTTGATAGCCAAAACCCTCTTTAATCCTTTTTTCGAGTTCGCTTTTTGCTTGCTAGACATCCAAGTATTATACTGTTCGATAATCCAATAGCTAAACTTAGCAAAAATAATGATCCCTGACACACCACCAATAGATGAAAAGAAGAAAGTTTGCCAGAAGGAAAACTCATATTGGTAAGCCGCAAAAGGAATTGCAAGTAGAAATTTCACACTACTCATCAACATTATTATTAACTCTTGAAATAAACTCATTCTTAAAAAAGTAAAGACCAAAAGTGCAATTTGTGTAGTAAATAGAAAAATAATATAAAATAAATATTACGCACTCATAGTGTTGCTATATTGGGGTCTATGACTTTATCCATTTTAAGTAAAAAGGCAAACGATTTATTTTAATTGTAGGGTAACTTGTCTTTTTTGCTCCAAATCCTGCATAAAAACGAGCTACCCCCTCAATATTAGATCCTTCAAAATCAAATATTTTTCTAGGATAATTTTTCATTATTTCAGAAACCATCCAGTGTGAGGCCCCAATATTTCTACCCTGTTGATTGGCAGCTCCATTTAAATAGTAAATCCGCTGCCCATCAATTGCTATAAGCGAAGATGCGACTAGGTTATTATACTCATCAAAAACAGCATATATTTTACCTGTATTATTACTAATTAAAATATAACACAACCGTATATATACATCTAAATCCTTTTGACTTATTCCTAGTTTGGAAAGATTTGTATTAAATAGGCTTATGTGTTGTTCTGGAGAGATATTTGAAACTAATGATAAATTCGATGCTTTTGCTTTAGAAATATTCCTTACTGTATTTTTTGAAAATTGACTTTCCACAGTTTTTAAGAGAACCAATTCATAATTACTGTTTTCATGAACAACAAAACTATCTGACGAACCTACATTTAATTCCAAATACTTGAATTTTTTCGGAATACAATTCAAAAAAGATTCAATTTCTAGTGTTGTTTTAGAAAAAACGCCTAATTTTTGACAAAAGAAAGGATGATAAACATACTCTACTCCCCATTTTTTTCTTTTTGGTAAGGGAAATACTGCCTCATAATCATTGTATACCAAAGCATCCCAATCATCACATACAACATCTAGATACCAAGAAAATCCATAAATCAAACGATTAATTGAATTAGCAACACAACCATTCCACTTTTTAAAATCAATATCCTTATGTTCGATGTAATGAATCATGAGTTTGATAGCTTCACAATCTTCTCATACAATTGGCTCCAGCCTTTCCATTCTCCATGCTCGCTCCAAGTTTCATTATGCCAAAGAGTAACAAATGTTCCATTTACTTTTTTCACTTCTTGCATTAACTCTTTAGTTATAGATAATGCTTGTTCTGGATTAAAACCTAAGTAATATTTAAAGGTTGCATCCATCACTACAAATGGATGTATTCTTAAAGATGTACTTTGTTCTAACTCCAAATCGTAGAAATAAAATGGATGGCAAATACTTGCCCTAAATCCAGGATAAGCGGCATAACCCATTGTGTAATCGTGCTGTATACCTAAATCAATAAGATTTCGATAAGTTTTAGGAAAAGAAAGTTTGAGAAAATGTTGTCTACTTATAGTCACTTCTCTTTTAATGATATTTTTTAGTCGTTTCAACTCTTCTTTGAGCTTAGTATCATCATCATTAGAACCAAAAGATGGATGAATTCCTACTTGAGCATGATCTGAAAGATGCTTAATAAGTAGCTGAAATTTCCTACTTTGAAATGGGATGTTTTTATCATTCAACCCATAATCAGCTAATAACACAAAATAAACCACCTCTAAATCGTATTTTTCTTGTAGCGCTAATTGTATTTCGAAAGTATCGTAAGGATCCGATTGGTTCTTTCTTAGTACATTCCAGCGTTCTTTAATTTCATCTTTTTCTCCTTCCAAGAGTGAACGTACAAATGCTCCTATAGTTCTAGCTAATCCTTTTTCTAGATAGCAATAAGCATTGTCTATATCTATTGTAGAAATAAACTTAAATTCATGACCTTCAGGCCGGAAATTAGGATAAACTTGCTGAATCAAATGTAAAAACCTCTGCAGCCAAAGATTAACTAATGGTTTTTGCAAAAATCCATGTTTAAAAGCTAAACTTTCTTTAGCCATAAAACGCTCATAATGATCTCGAATATGTGGTAGGTACTCTTCATACCTTGATAACAAATAAAAGCTTGCAGCAAAAATATCGAAAGGTAAAAAAGAATAAGAACTTGTTTGGAAAAATACAGGTAACCCCTCCCATTCTGTTATTTGTATTTCTTGATCTGAAATTCCTTTTTCTATCAGTAAATCATGGCATTCAATAAAAAACTCTTCTTCTATTTTACGCATAGAATAATTAAGTTTTGGCCCATCATAATTCTGAAAATGAAGAAGATCATCTGTTAATTCATAAGATATATTCCAAATATCCACAAAAATGGTTTGAAAAATATATCGAATACGATTTGTTATGTTCGGAGTATAAATTAACATTTACTGCAAAGCATTATATGCAAAGCTAAAATAATAGTTTTCATGAGCTATGATATGGATCTAAGAAAGGAATTTCAAATACTCTACAGAAAATTAAAAATTAATTGAACTAGTTGATCGAAGTTGTTATTTTATCAATCATACAACAATGAAGATAAAAAAAGGGCTTTCAATTGAAAGCCCTTTTGTGTTGGTAAGGTTGACAGCCTACTATAGACTATTAACGTGCTTCGCTAATTTTGATTTTAGGTTAGCCGCTTTATTATTGTGGATAATGTTACGCTTTGTTAACTTATCCAACATTGATTCTACCTCTGGTAAAAACTTAGCTGCTTCCTTCTTGTCAGACATAGCTCTTAACTTTCTAACAGCATTACGAGCTGTTTTGTGGTAATAGCTGTTTGCAGCGTTTCTTTTCGCTGTTTGTCTGATTCTTTTCTTTGCTGACTTGTGATTAGCCATATTTGTTGTTTATTTTCTGTTCAAAATTGGAGCGCAAATGTATAAATTTTTATCCAAATACAATAGTAAATACTATTTGGTTTTTTTGGCACGAGTCATTTCTCTTTTTCCGGGAGGTCCTTCTAAACTTTCAATCTCAAAACCAACTGCCTTTAAAGCACGTTTCACAGACCCTTTTGCACAATAAGTCACTAAAACAGCACCTACATTCATTGCACTGAAAATTTTGGTAAATATATCTTCGGTCCACAATTCCGGTTGCACTCTAGGTGCAAACGCATCATAGTAGACAAGGTCAAAAGTATTTTGAAACACAACATTTTGAATGGTAGATTCTATTTTCTGAAGTTTAAAACACTGACCTATCATGTGTGTATCAGTCCAACTACACTGGTGCATTTGTTGAAAAAAAGCTTCTTCATTTTCCAAGCCTGTTAATCCTATGTACCCCATTTCGTTTGCTAAATCAAGATTTACTGGATATGCCTCCAATGCTGTATAAGTGATTTCTTTATGCAATTTTCGATTTTCCAAACATGTTAAAAACGCATTAAGACCCGTTCCAAAACCCATTTCTAAAATAGAAATTTTTGTTTTAGATATTGATTTCAGTCCATGCTTAACAAAAACATGTTTAGCTTCAGAAAGTGCCCCATGAATAGAATGGTAATGCTCTTCTAAATCTGGAATGTATAAAGTCTTACTTCCATCGGCTGTTTCTACTAATTCTTTTTTCACAGCACAAAAATACACATTTGAATAAGTAAGATTTTAATGAACAACGAACAACTACCACTCTTATTTTCATATATTTACGAAAACAAAAAGTAAATCTTATGAGAAAATATCTACTAATTATTTTGACAGGAATACTACTTTCCCCATTTAACTCAAAGGCTACACATTTAATGGGAGGTGAAATTACCATACAACACTTATTCGGCAGTGATTATGCTATTGTTGCTACAGCGTATAGAGACACCGTTGGAATTTCAATGGCGTTTAATCTGCCAATAACAATTACAAACCAAACCACTGGCTGGGACACTGTTTTAAATGTTTCTCACGACACTATTATATCAGGAAACCTTGTTCCTTTAATTCCATACGGAACAGAGATTTATATTT
Organism: uncultured Bacteroidota bacterium; assembly: GCA_902580855.1. Classification (GTDB taxonomy): domain Bacteria; phylum Bacteroidota; class Bacteroidia; order Flavobacteriales; family UBA7312; genus UBA7312. The sequence goes on from CACHMF010000002.1 coordinate 26,050, forward strand.
TTGCCGACACATTCTCCTTCCCTTCTCCAGGACAGTACACCGTTAATTGGGAAAACTGCTGCCGTAACCATGCAATTGTCAATTTAGCAAGCCCAGGTTCTGAAAACATGTTCTTACATGCAGAAGTAATGATAGACTCAACAAACAACTCTACTCCTTACTTTTTAGCACCACCAATCACTTACCTTCCGGTAAACACTCCATGGACTTATAATCCACTACCATTTGACCCAAATGGAGATTCGTTAGTATGGAGTTTGGACACACCTCATACAAGTTATGGCATTCAATGTTCAGGATATGTATTACCAGAAGACACAAGCGGGCTTGGAACATTTAGTATTGACCCAGTTACTGGAGATATTAACTGGACTGCTAGTTTCATCGGGAACTATGTTACTACCGTTCTTGTAGAAGAGTACAGAAATGGAATTAAAATAGGTGAAATCAGAAGAGATATGCAACTCATTGTTATACCTGCTTGGAGTGCATTGTCTGTATTTACAAATATCAACACAGTACCAACTAATACTGCAGGATATCCTTATGTAACAATAGCTCCTAACCAAAACTATCAATTAGGTTTACTTGCAAGTGACCCAGATATAAATGATGTAGTATTTATTGAAGCTTTTGGTGAGCCAATTATTAACTATGGAGCTAACTTTAGCTACACGAACACTGGCAACGGAAACGAAGTTGAAGGTGTTTTTGATTGGACTCCTGATGCAAGCATGATTAGAAGTAAACCATATATCATGGTATTTAGAGTTTCTGATAATTTATTTGCCACAGACCAATCTATACTCTTCGAAGTATCAGCATCTGCTACAAGTATATTTGACACTGAAGAAACAAACATAGGACACATTTATCCAAACCCTGCTACTCATCAATTTATTATTCCAATAAACATGGAAAGTGAGAAAACCATCAACATTGAAATTTATAATATTATGGGTAATAAAGTACTAGCATTTACTCCACGAAAAATGCAAACTGGAAACCACTTAGTGATGTGTGATTTAGATTTAAGTAGTGGACAATATTTCGTTTCAATTAAATCTGAACACGAAACACTTAGCACTCAAAAAATCATCGTTGTAAAATAACATCAATTACTAGATAAAAAGGGGAGCCGTATGGTTCCCCTTTTTTTATGTAAATTCGCACTCCAAACAATTCTCACTATGTCTAAAAGCATTCTCAATAAAAAATCACTAACATTTTTAGAAAATTACATCAACAATCCTTCACCCACAGGTTTTGAAAGCGAAGGTCAAAAAATTTGGCTAGATTATATTAAACCATATATTGACGACTATTTTGTAGACACCTATGGTACTGTTGTTGGAGTTGTCAACCCTGAAGCTAAATACAAAGTAGTAATTGAAGCACATGCCGATGAAATTTCTTGGTTTGTACACTACATTACAAAAGAAGGGTTTATATACCTTAGAAGAAATGGTGGAAGCGACCATCAAATAGCCCCGTCTAAAAGAGTTAACATACATACTAAAAAAGGGATTGTAAAAGCTGTGTTTGGATGGCCTGCTATTCATACAAGACATGGTGGAGAAGAGAAATCTCCTAAACTTGACAACATCTTTTTAGATTGCGGATGTACTTCAAAAGAAGAAGTAGAAAAATTAGGAGTACATGTTGGCTGCGTGATTACTTACGAAGATGAATTCATGGTCTTAAATAAAAACTTTTATGTGGGTCGCGCATTAGACAACCGAATTGGAGGATTTATGATTGCAGAAGTAGCTCGCCTACTAAAAGAAAATAAAAAGAAACTTCCTTTTGGACTTTACATCACTAACTCAGTACAAGAAGAGGTAGGTTTAAGAGGTGCTCAAATGATTACAGAGACTATCAAACCGAATGTTGCTATTGTAACAGATGTTTGTCACGATACGCAAACACCTATGATTAATAAAATTAAGCAAGGTGATTTGTTTGCTGGAAAAGGACCCGTACTTACCTATGGACCTGCTGTTCAAAACAATTTATTAGAGCTGCTAATAGATACTGCTGAAAGTAAGAAAATTCCATTCCAAAGAGCAGCAGCTTCTAGAGCTACAGGAACAGATACAGACGCCTTTGCATATTCTACAGGAGGTGTTGCTTCAGCGCTTATTTCTTTACCATTACGCTATATGCATACAACAGTAGAAAGTGTACATAAAGATGATGTAGAAAATGTGATTAAGCTAATATTCGAAGCATTATTAAAAATTGAAAACGGTCACGATTTTAGTTATTTGAAATAAGCCTCCAATGAAAATCACTAAAACTCAAAACTCTCGTTTAGCAAATACAGATTTCAATAAATTGGAATTTGGAAGAACTTTTAGTGATCATATGTTAATGTGTAAGTTTCAAGATGGTCAGTGGCAAGAAGCTGAAATCTTACCATATCAACCATTATCTTTTGCTCCAGGAACACATGTTTTTCATTATGGACAAGCCATCTTTGAAGGAATGAAAGCCTTTAAAAACGAACAAGGACAAACACTCTTGTTTCGTCCTGAAGCAAACATGAATCGTTTAAACCAATCAGCAAACAGGTTATGCATGCCGTCTATCCCATCATCTATCTTCATGGATGGCTTAAAAAGTTTACTAATGCTAGATGAACAATGGATTCCTGAAGGCAATACGAAATCGCTCTACATTCGACCATTTATGATAGCAAATAGTGAATTCATTAGAGCTACTCCAGCTGATGAGTTCATCTTTTTCATCATCACATCACCTAGCGCTTCTTACTATTCTGGAGAAGTCCATTTAAAAGTGGAAGAGAAATTTGTAAGATCTGTAGAAGGAGGTACTGGATTTGCCAAAGCTGCAGGAAACTATGCAGCGGCCTTTGCACCCACCAAAAATGCACAGCAAGCAGGATTTACACAAGTAGTTTGGACAGATGCTTTTGAGCATAAATACATTGAAGAGTCGGGTACGATGAACATTATGTTCCGAATCAATAATACCTTGATAACTCCTGCTTTAAGCGAAAGTATTTTGGCAGGAATTACTAGGGACAGTATTTTAAAAATAGCAAAAGAAAAAGGAATTTCTGTAGAAGAGCGTAAAATCGCTATCACAGAAATAATGGAAGCACATCAAAACGGTACTTTACAAGAAGCTTTTGGGGTGGGTACAGCAGTAACCGTAAACCCTATTAACTCAATTACTTTTAGAGAAGAAAAAATCGAAATCAAAGCAGTGGGCAATAGTTACGCACATCAATTAAAAACAGAATTACAAAACATCCAACATGGAGTTTGTCCAGACATATACAACTGGATAGTTACTGTTTAAACAGCATCTTAAAATGCTGAATGCCAGCTTCCTCAAAAGGCACTCCTTCTTTTTCAAAACCAAATTTTTGATAAAAATCTACGACTTGAATTTGCGCATGAAGATAAATAGGTTTGGAATGTTTTTGAACTTCTTCAATCACTTGATCAAGCAAATATTTACCAATCCCTTCTCCCCTATAAGTTGGAAGAACAGCAAATCGTTCTAATTTAATTCCATTGGGTGTAAAACGCCAACGAGTTGTGGCAACTGCCTTACTGTCTACAGTAACTAAATAATGTTGAGAAACCTCCTCAAAAGCATCATATTCATCCAAAACATTAACCCCTTGTTCTTGCACAAAAACGGCTGTTCTTATTTGTTGTGCTAATACAAAATCGACATCAGAAGCTTTTATTTTACGTAAGCTCCACATGCCTTTCTAAAATAGCTTTAATATCTGGCTTAAAGTACAAATTACTCTTCATCACTTTGCCATCTTCTCTAAAAATGGGCTTGCCATCTTTATCTAATTTGGACATATTAGAGCGTTGTATTTCATTAAAAACATCCTCCATCACATCTTGCAAGCCATGCTTTAAAACAGAACCACACCATATATACAACAAGTCACCTAAAGCATCAGCTATCTCAACCAAATCCCCATCTTTACAAGCCTGTAAATACTCTTCATTTTCTTCATGCATCAATCTATGCCTTAACAAATAAGTCTCCTCTTTTACATTTGCCACAGGAGCATCTTCATTGCCAATTAAAAAAACTTCATGGAACTTTCTTACTTTATCTATTTTGTCTTGCATTTTATTTGATTTTGATGAGCAGTAAATATAGTCGAGTTTTTGTTTAATTTTGTGCTTCACTAAAAAATAAATCAATGAAAAAAATAGCTTTTATTATTGTTTTAGCCATTGGCTTTTCATCTTTTACAAGTGTACATACTGATAACTTTAAAATTGACACTCAAAAAAGTAATGTTAAATGGGTGGGGAGTAAAATTTCTGGAGCTAGCCATGAAGGAAATATATCGATTACAGAAGGAATAATCAGTATCAATAATGGTAAAATGGTGGATGCAGAATTTATTGTTGACTTAAACACTATTACTTGCACTGACCTGAAAGGAGAAAAAGCAGCGTATTTAGTCGATCACCTTAAAAATGAAGACTTTTTTGATGTTCCAAACCATCCTCAAGCTCGACTAAAACTTATTAAAGCATCTAAAACAGAAACAGGATATAGCATCAGTGCAGCTTTGACAATAAAAGACAAAACACAACCTGTTGTTTTTGATGTTGAATGGACGCTAAGAGGTACCGCTGCCTTAGCAAGTGGAAAACTCATATTCGATCGCACAAAATTCGATATTACGTATGGTTCTGGTAGCTTTTTTGAAGATCTCGCAGACAGAGCAATCAACGATGAAGTATCGCTAGAATTTCGCGTAATGTTAAACCTTGAAGATAATGGAAAACATAACTAATGGGCATTGGATTTTTGCTGCAATTTTCGCTATTTCGTTTGTAGGATTTATTGTTTGGTCCTATCGAAAAGATTTGCAACTACATAAAGTTCACTACAAAGGAAGTAGTTTATTTTTACTAGGCTTAATTGTATTAGCTTTCCTAATTTATGTATTCAGGGGATTTATGAAATAGATACAAAGTCACTTTCTCAGTGACTTTTATTTTATCTAATTATTTGTAATTTAAACTCCATTTATAATATATATGAAAATATTTAAATTTTTCTTTTTTGCTATTTCAGGTTTTATTGCGCTATACATATTAGCCTGTGTATTTATGCCAAGTAATTTTGAGGTAAGCAGAGAAATTGAAATCAATACAAACCCTCTAATTGTATTCAATCAAATTAATGATTTTCATAATTGGAACAATTGGGATCCATGGGCTGAAATTGATTCTACCATTATTAACAAATTTGATAAAATTACAGAAGGAGAAGGTGCTTACAGAGAATGGACTGCAGAAAAATTAGGTAATGGAAACATGAAGATAACGAACAGTGTACTGCTTAAACAAATCGATTTTGAAATTTCTTTATCAGACTGGAGTACATTTTACGGAAAGTTCATATTTCAACCCACAAAGGCAGGTGTAAAAGTAAACTGGACTGACAAAGGTAATTTGCCATTTCTAGCAAGAGGGTGTGGTCCTATTTTTGATGCTATGATAGGTACAGATTTTGAAAAAGGTCTCAAAAACTTGAAAGATTACTGCGAAAACCTTCCTGCTAGTACAGAGAATATGAAATTAGTAATATGGGAATCTCAACCATATGTATATATATTAGATAGTTGTAAGGTAAGCGATATCAACGTAAAGTTAGGAGAGATATATGAAGAAATTTATCTTACCCTAGCTACACAAGGAATAATGCCAATTAGCCAACCTTTCGCTAAATATATAAACTTCCCTCACAAAGCGGGGGATGATAACAAAGTAATCCTTAAAGCAGGTGCCTTTTTAGAGGAAGAAATAGAAACTTTAGGAAGAATACAAATAGGAAACAGCACAAGCGGCAACACTTTACAAAGTAGTCATTTTGGAGTTTATGAAACAGTAAGTGTGACACATGATTTAATGAAAAAACATTGTAACGATATTGGTTACACTATAAATGGAAGTGCTTACGAAATATATATTACAGACCCTAGTTTAGAGCCAAATCCTTCAAAATGGGAAACAAAGGTTATTTACGAATTAGTAAACTAGTTTTTACATATTCCTTCTGTACTGACCACCAACTTCAAATAGAGCTTTTGTAATTTGTCCTAAAGAACAATGTTTAGTTGCATCCATCAATATAGCAAAGATATTCTTATTTTGTATTGCTGCTTCTTGTAATTTATTTAAACTTTCTTTTGCCAAATCAAATTTATTTGAATGTAAGCTCTGAAGCATGCCAATTTGATATTCTTTCTCTTCAGTGGTTGCTCTAATAACCTCAGAAGGGGTAATAGTTGGAGATCCTTTTGAGTTTAAGAATGTATTTACTCCAATAATTGGATATTCTCCTGTATGTTTTAATGTTTCGTAATACAACGATTCCTCTTGAATCTTAGAGCGTTGGTACATGCTTTCCATGGCTCCTAACACTCCTCCTCTTTCGGTAATTCTATCGAATTCTGTTAGTACAGCTTCTTCTACTAAATCTGTTAATTCCTCAATAATAAATGCTCCTTGAATTGGATTTTCATTCTTAGCTAAACCAAGCTCTTTATTAATAATTAGTTGAATAGCCATAGCTCTACGTACTGACTCTTCAGTAGGTGTTGTAATCGCTTCATCATAAGCATTAGTATGTAAGGAGTTACAGTTATCATAAATTGCATACAAAGCTTGGAGCGTAGTGCGGATATCATTAAAGTCTATTTCTTGAGCGTGTAATGAACGACCAGAGGTTTGAATATGATATTTCAACATTTGAGCTCGCTCATTGGCTCCGTATTTATACTTCATCGCTTTTGCCCAAATTCTTCTAGCAACACGGCCAATCACTGCATATTCAGGATCTACCCCATTAGAAAAGAAAAACGATAGGTTTGGTCCAAATTTATTGATATCCATCCCTCTACTTAAATAGTACTCTACGTAAGTAAATCCGTTTGCTAAAGTGAATGCCAACTGAGAAATAGGGTTAGCTCCTGCTTCTGCAATATGATAACCTGAAATGGAAACAGAATAAAAGTTACGTACACCATTATCAATGAAGTATGACTGCACATCACCCATCATTCGTAAAGCAAATTCTGTAGAAAATATACACGTATTTTGTGCTTGGTCTTCCTTTAGGATATCTGCTTGAACAGTCCCTCTCACTTTTGTTAATGTTTCCGCTTTGATTTGATTGTAAACATCCGCTTGCAACACCTGATCTCCTGTAACACCTAAAAGCATCAACCCTAAACCATCATTTCCTTCAGGCAAATCTCCTTGATACTGTGGCCTTTCCTTTCCTTTATAGATGGTAGCGATTTTCTTTTCTATCTCTTTTTCTAAACCGTTTTCTCTGATATACTTTTCGCAGTTTTGGTCGATAGCTGCATTCATGAAATAGCCTAACAACATAGGTGCCGGACCGTTAATTGTCATAGATACAGATGTGGTTGGATGACTTAAATCAAAACCAGAGTATAATTTTTTAGCATCATCCAAACAACAAATAGAAACTCCTGAGTTTCCGATTTTACCATAAATATCCGGTCTGTAATCAGGATCATTTCCATACAGGGTAACAGAATCAAAAGCAGTAGATAAACGCTTTGCAGGCATTCCTAAACTGACATAATGAAATCGCTTGTTTGTTCTTTCTGGCCCACCTTCTCCCGCAAACATTCTAGTAGGATCTTCCCCTTCTCTTTTAAATGGAAACAAACCAGCTGTATATGGAAATCTACCTGGCACATTCTCTTGTAATTGCCAGTGTAGGACATCTCCCCACCCCTCATATTTTGGTAAGCAAATTTTTGGAATATCAGAATGCGACAATGACTTAGTATGTGTTTTTATTGCTAACTCTTTATCACGAACTTTAAATTTAAATACGGATGCTTTATAAGCCGATTGTAAATCACTCCAAGCATCAATAAGTTGTTTGTTTTTCGGATCTAAATCGACCAATTTTTGAGCATATGCTTCTTGCAATCCTTTCAATAATCTATCCTTGTCTTCTAAGTTAGATTTTTGAATTGTTTCCATCGATTTATGGATTCCATACAATTCTTGCGCTACTTCTTTTTGATTAATAGACCAATTATCGTAAGCACGATTGTTATCCGAAATTTCTGACAAATACCTAGATCTTTTAGGAGGTATTACAAAGATTTTTTCAGACATTTCTTTGGTAATTTCGAAAGAAGAAGATAGATCTGCTCCTGTTTTCTCTACTACCTTATCCATAATTGCTTTATACAAGGAGTTTACTCCAGGGTCATTAAACTGCGAAGCAATCGTCCCAAAAACAGGCATTTCATTTACATCTTGTGTAAACAGCTGATGATTGCGTTGATATTGTTTCTTGACATCACGTAAAGCATCTAATGAACCACGCTTATCAAATTTATTAATTGAAATAAGGTCGGCAAAATCCAGCATATCGATTTTTTCCAATTGTGTAGCTGCTCCATACTCAGGAGTCATTACATACAAAGAAGCATCTGAATGCTCTATAATCTCTGTATCTGACTGACCTATTCCAGAAGTTTCTAAAATAACTAAATCGTAATTCGCTGCCTTTAAAATATCTAAAGCATCATTTACATGAGCCGATAATGCCAAGTTGGCTTGGCGTGTTGCTAAAGAGCGCATATACACTCTTTCACTTTTAATAGCATTCATACGAATTCTATCTCCCAGAAGTGCACCTCCTGTTTTTCTCTTAGAAGGATCAACAGAAACAATGGCTATTTTCTTATCTGAAAAATCAATTAAAAACCTTCGCACAAGCTCATCCACTAAAGATGACTTTCCAGCTCCTCCAGTTCCTGTAATCCCTAACACAGGAGTTTTAGATTTTGCTGCTAATTCTTTGATTTTCGCTAACTCCGATTTGGCTTTTTCCGGATAATTCTCAGCTGCTGAAATCAGATTTGCAATGTTTTGCATATTCGATAAATCGTCAGAGCAACCTTCCACTTTCTTTCCTAAAGGAAAATCCGACTTCTCCACTAAATCATTAATCATCCCCTGTAAACCCATCGATCTACCATCATCCGGATGATAAATACGTGTGATTCCATAATCATGTAACTCTTCTATTTCTTCTGGTAGAATTGTGCCTCCTCCACCTGCAAAAATCTTAATATGACTCGCTCGTTTTTCTTTGAGTAAGTCAAACATATATTTCAAATACTCTGTATGGCCTCCTTGATAAGAGGTCATCGCAATTGCATTTGCATCCTCTTCAATTGCACAATTAACAACCTCTTCAACCGATCGGTCATGCCCTAAATGAATTACCTCACAACCTGTTGCCTGAATGATTCTACGCATGATATTGATTGCGGCATCATGTCCATCAAAAAGTGAGGCTGCTGTTACAATCCTTACTTTATTTGTTGGTTTATACGGAGGTATATTTTCCATTGATTCCTTAATTTTAACTATGCAAATATAAGGGATTATCGCCTTTAATTTTTGGCTAAATTTGTGAGTATAAAAATGAAAAAAAAGACCATCATACTAGGCGCAGGAATCAGCGGATTAAGTGCTGCTCATTTCTTATCAAAAAAAAGTGATGATTTTATCATTTTAGAAGAAAATAATAAAGTTGGTGGCTGGATTAACTCTGAGAAAATTGACGGATATACATGTGAAAACGGACCTAACACTGTGCTCTTAAATAACACTGCTTTTCTTGAACTTTTGAAAGATTTAAATCTGGATAAAGAGATTTGTAAACCTCAAGAAAGTGCTGCGGATAATCGATATGTACTTCATCAAAACAAATTACAAAAGATTCCTACTAATCTATGGGAGTTTTTTGTTTCTCCTTTACTGAAATTGAGCGATAAACTTATTTTATTATCCGAACCATTTGTTAAAAAGCACAAGACTAACACTAGTGTTGCCTCATTTTGTAAAAACCGATTTGGAGTTGGATTATATGAACAATTGATTATTCCTTTTGTAACAGGTATTTACGCAGGAAATCCTGAAAAAATGAGTGTTAAACATGCACTCAAATCGCTTTGGGAAATGGAACAAAAGTATGGAAGTGTATTCAAGGGGTTTTTAAAAAAGCAAAAACTACATAAAAAGAACGATCTTCCCAAAGTTAAAATGTTTACTCTAAAAAAAGGATTAAGTCAATTAACAGATTCAATCGGAAAAAATTTAGAAAAAAAACTTTTTCTCAATACTAGAGTTATAAAAATTGAAAAAGTTAATTCTGTTTTTACAATACATACTAATAATGGGGTGTTTGAATGCGAACAAATTATATGCACACTTCCTGCTAATGTTACATCAAAACTAATAATGGAAAATAGTCTTGTTGAAAAACTTCAAGATTTAGAATATGTACCTGTAGATGTTTTTCATTTTGGATTTAATAAAAATCAAATTAAAAACCAATTTGAAGGATTTGGATTGTTAACCAAAAAAACTGACGAAAAACACTTTTTGGGGATGCTTTTTAATAGTCAAATTTTTCCACATACCGCTCCAAAAGAAAAAGAACTTTTTACACTTATTGTTGGTGGAAGTCGTCAAGCAAAATTATGTCAAATGCAACCAAATGAATTACAGAAAATATTACTTAAAGAAGTATCTGAAATTCTTAGTGTGAAAGGAAATCCTAACTTTATCAAGCATGAAAGGTATAAAAAGGCAATACCTCAATATGGTTTAGACCATCAGGAGTTGGTGGAAGATGTCAAAAAATATCAAGTTGCTCACACTGGTTTTTATTTTTTGAGTAACTATATCGATGGCGTATCTGTCAGCGACCGTGTTTTGAAATCATATAAGTTAATCAATAATTTTTAATTTAGAACTCCTATTTATCAATAATATGAAGAAATTATATTTTTTATCAGCAGTCATTATTGTAATCATTGTTTTTGTACACCCAGATAAGAAGGTGAATTTTCATGATGGATTTAGAAAACCTAGCGAAGCGCCAGGTGGAAGAAAAGCATGGGATGCTAGCCGTCTAGTTGATCCGAGCACAGGAAAAATACCTTCAAACATTCGTTCTAAAGAGATGCGATTTGCTCAATCTCTTCCAAATGATTTTGGAAACAGTGGTCTAAATTGGGTTGCTGAAGGACCATACAATGTTGGAGGAAGAACACGAGCTTTAGCAATAGATTGTACTGATGAAAACATCTTATTAGCAGGAGGAGCTTCAGGTGGCGTATGGCGTTCTGTAGATCAAGGGCAAAGTTGGGAAAAAATGACTAAGCATTTTCAATTACACAATGTCACTTGTATTGACCAGGATACTAGAATTGGAAAAGAACACATATGGTATCATGGAAGCGGAGAATTAAGCGGCTCATCCGCTGGTGGAGGTGGATCCTATTTTGATGGTAACGGAATATACAAATCAGTAGATGGAGGCATAACTTGGGATTCGATACCTGTCACCGCTGACAATAATGCTGCTGGAAGCTTTAATCCATGGGATTTTATATGGAATATTGCCTTAGATCCTTCCAACAATACAGAAGATGAATTATACTGTGCAACTTATGGATCTATTCACCGATCTGTTGATGGAGGTCTAAGTTGGACTCAAATGCTTGGTGGAGGAAGTGCCTACTATAACAATGTTGAAGTAACGTCAAATGGAGTAGTTTACGCTACATTAAGCTCGGACGGCACTGACAAAGGAATTTGGCGATCAGTTGACGGATTAAGTTGGAACCGAATTCAACCAATTACATTCCCTCAAGTTTACGGAAGAGCTGCAATTGGCATCAATCCATCTAATGAAAATGAAATCTACTTCCTAATTGCCGAAACCGATGGAGCCGGACAATACACAAACACTTTCTTTAATGGAGAAACATGGACTTCCCTGTATAAGTACACATACTTATGCGGTGATGGAAGTGATACTTGTGGAGTTTGGGAAGATTTATCTGCAAATATACCTGCTAACCGACCAAGTACTTTTGACAATTTCAATGCTCAAGGTGGTTATGATTTGTTGGTGAAAGTGAAAACCGATGAACCCAATGTAGTATTCATTGGAGGAACTAATTTATGGAGGTCTACAGATGGATTTACGTCCGACACAAATACGGCACAAATTGGCGGATATTTTGAAGGATCTTTTCATGGACAAGGTAATTGGGATATTTATGACACACACCATCCTGACCAACATGATTTATTGTTTTTACCATCCAACCCTGATGTTATTTTAAGCGCAACAGACGGAGGGGTTTATAAATCGAATGATTGTAAGGCAACACCACATGTTTGGCAGCGACTAAATAACGGATACCAAACTACACAACTATATTCTGTTTCCATTAGTAAAGATCCCAACAATCCGGTCATCCTAGGTGGATTTCAAGACAACGGAAACTTTGTGAACTTTTCAGGAGACCCGCTATATGAATGGACCATGCCTTTTAATGGAGATGGCACCTATTCCGAAATTGCTGATAACAACGAAGATTTTTACATTCAGATTCAGCGAGGTGTACTTTATAAAATGAAACTGGATAACAGTGGAAATATTTTAGCCTTTAACAGGATGGACCCTGCTGACGCTGACACTGCTGATTTTCAGTTCATTAATCAAATATGTATGGTTCCTGACAATGATGACTACCTATATTTTCCTGAAGGAAATACTATATGGAGACAAAATGCTGCAAATAATTTTCCATATAACAATGATCATAACAGAATTATGGATGGATGGACTGAGCTTCAACCTTCATTTTTTGGAACAGATACCCTACAAGAAATTACTGCTATTGCAGCTACCTTGTTTTCTCACAACAAAGTGTACTATGGAACTAATGAAGGAAAACTATACAGGATAAACAACGCTAGTTTCACAAACCCTCCGCATACTGAAATTACACACAGCCTATTTCCAAATAGTGGTCATATAACAAACATTTGCATAGATCCAATTAATCCGAATAAACTCATTGTTACTTTCTCCAATTACAATACAAATTCTGTTTTTTATTCTGAGGATGGAGGGTCTACCTGGGGTAATATTTCTGGAAATCTTGAAGAACCTAATGGATCTGGCTTTTATACAGGATCTGGTAACGGACCATCATGTAGAGCTGCACAAATTTTATACGTCAACAACTCTCCAATTTACTTTATGGCAACAAGCACAGGGCTTTATGCTACTGACAGTTTAGCACCTTACTTTACAGGATTTACTCAAAATTTAACAACAGAATGGAAACAAATAGGAACCGAAGAAATAGGAAATGTGGTAGTAGAAAGTATTAAGGTCAGACAGGATGACGGAAAGATTGTTGTTGGAACACATGGTACCGGTGTTTATTCGACTACTATTACTGATATTACTGATATTTTTCCAAGCTCATCTAATATTGCTAATATTGAACAAAATCAATTCAATATTTATCCTAACCCGTCTAACTCATTAGTTAATATAATTTGGGAAAACAGCTATAACAAATTACTTATCTTCAATTCACTTGGCAAAGAGGTAAAAAGCATGAAGGTTACGAACCAATCAAACATACAACTTTCTGTTGAAGATTGGTCGAAAGGAATATATTATATCACTTTAAAAAATGAAAAAGAAGAACAAACTCAAAAAATTATTGTTCAATAAAAAAACACGATAACTCGGGGCTTTTCTTTTTTTTTAAAATTCATAGGAAACTCCATTTATTACATGATAATTGAGTAGTGGTACTGCTTCCGCAGGCTGACTATCGAATGTGATATTGCCCGTAATTTTAAACTCAAACTGTTTATTGAGTGCTAGTTTCAAAGTTGTTTGCGAACTCATTCTATAATCGCTCCAATTCGTTAAAAGGGGTTGATAGTAATTCGTAGTACTTAGGCTAATGTTCTCATTAACCTGAAAAGCAAAACTAAGGTAGTGGCTCAAACGAATTTGCACAAAAGGATCTGCATCTACAGGGTTTTCATACTCATTCATGGAGGAAAATCCCATCGCAAACTGCAATGAATCATTTTTAACCAATTGCCAACGAGTACCTACACCCATTAACATCCTAAACTGAATCTTTTGCGCTTTATCATATTGGTGCTGTATAAAGCCTTCAAATCCTAGCTTCTTATTTTGATAGATGTATCTAAAATGCTGATATCCTTTATTCAGCCAATCTTCCTCTCCTTCTTTTTGTACAAAAGAAATGTCATTCAGTAACAAATAGGTATGATTCTCTTTACTGTATTGCAAGTTTACATTATTGTTAAACTGCAATATTTGAGCCGTGTTTTTAATAAGGTTTAAACCTAAATCAAAAGTCCCTACAAAACCCTCCTTATCGGCAGACAAACGCTTGTTTTCTACATTGATTATTTGTCCGAAAGAACAAAGTGGCAATAATATAAACAAGAGTATGTATCGCATTAGCTTAATGCAGCTATCTGCTCTTCTAAAACAGTAATTTTAGATAGTGCATCGGCTTGTTTTTTACGCTCTATAACAACAACTTGCTCCGGTGCATTGTTTACAAATCGTTCGTTTTTCAACTTCCCTTCTACCGATTTTAAAAACCCTTTAGTGTAATCCAATTCTTTTTGTAGTTTATCTATCTCTGCTTCTACATCAATACTGGCTGATCCTAAAGGAATAAAATACTCATTGGATTTTACTAAGAAAGAGAAAGCTCCTTCTATTTTTTCATCTACATAATTAATACTAGAAAGGTTACCTAGTTTAGCGATAACCGCATCGAAAGCAGTATTTAATGATGCATTTATTTTTACAGAAAAATCAAGTACTTCCTTGTTTGCAATATTCTTTTGTTTTCGAATATTTCTAATTCCAGAAATCACCTCAGCAGCTACTTCAAAATCCGTTAACACTTGATTGTTTATGGTATTGGTCTGCGGCCAATCAGTTACAATAATATCATCTGTTCTTTCTTTAATAGCATGCCACACCTCTTCTGTTAAAAATGGCATGAATGGGTGAAGCAGTTTTAGTAAATCTTCCAAAAACTCAATAGTAGTAGTCAAAGTTACTTGGTCAATCGGCTGTTGATAAGCCGGCTTTACCATTTCTAAATACCAGGAGCAGAAATCATCCCACACTAATTTATAGGTGCTCATCAATGCTTCCGATATTCTATATTGACTGTAAGAAGCATCTATCTCTGTAATGGTTTTATTCAGTTTTTGTTGAAACCACTCAATGGCCACTTTTGCCGACTCTGGTTGTGCTATGTCTGCTGCCTCCCATCCTTTTATTAAACGGAATGCATTCCAAATTTTATTCGAGAAATTTCTTCCTTGTTCACACAGGGCTTCATCAAAAGGCAAATCGTTTCCTGCAGGAGAACAAAGTAACATTCCAACACGCACACCATCTGCTCCATATTTGTCCATTAGCTCTATTGGGTCTGGAGAGTTCCCTAAGGATTTGGACATTTTACGCCCTTGCTTATCGCGCACTATACCAGTTAAATATACATTCTTAAAAGGCATATCTCCTATATACTCATAACCGGCCATGATCATACGCGCTACCCAGAAAAATAAAATTTCTGGAGCTGTTACTAAATCATTTGTTGGATAATAGTAATTTATTTCTTCATTGTCTGGGTTTTTAATTCCATCAAAAACAGAGATAGGCCACAACCAAGAAGAAAACCATGTATCTAACACATCCTCATCTTGTCGCAAATCTTCCATGCTTACACTTGGTTTTTCTGCTTGCGCTAGCTTCAATGCATCTGCTGCTGTTTCTGCTACTACATACTTATTTCCATCATAGAAATAAGCAGGTATGCGTTGTCCCCACCAGAGCTGACGTGAAACACACCAATCCTTGATGTTTTCCATCCAGTGGCGGTAAGTATTTTTAAACTTAGCTGGATGAAAATGAATGTTGTCATTCATCACATTATCCAAAGCAGGCTTAGAAAATTCTCCCATTTTGAAAAACCATTGCATAGATAGCTTTGGTTCAATAACAGCATCTGTTCTTTCAGAAAAACCAACTTTGTTTTGGTAATCTTCCGTTTTTACTAAAAACCCTTTTGCATCTAAGTCCTTGACAATTTGTTTTCTGACCTCAAATCGATCTTGCCCCACATAAAGTTGAGCCGCCTCATTAAGTGTTCCATCATCATTTAAAATGTCAATGGTTTCTAAGGAATGCTTATCCCCTAATTGATAATCGTTTATATCATGAGCGGGAGTAATCTTCAAGGCGCCAGTACCAAATTCCATATCAACATACTCATCAAAAATAACTGGTATGTTTCGACCGATTAGTGGAACAATGGCTTTTGCTCCTTTCAAGTGTTTATATTGTTCGTCATTTGGATTCACACAAATTGCAGAGTCTCCTAAAATAGTTTCTGGACGAGTAGTAGCAATTGTTAGTTTTTCATCGCTACCTTCAATATCATAAGCAATATGGTATAATTTAGAATTCACTTCCTTATGAATTACCTCCTCATCAGAAAGTGCTGTTTGTGCTACAGGATCCCAATTTACCATTCGAATACCTCTATAGATAAGTCCCTTTTTATGAAGATCTACAAACACATTTATAACCGCAGCACTCATATCCTCATCCATGGTGAACTTAGTGCGTTCCCAATCACATGAAGCTCCTAACTTCTTAAGCTGCTCTAGGATAATTCCACCATGCTTCTTTTTCCATTCCCAAGCGTGTTGTAAAAATTCATCTCTAGATAAAGAAGACTTATCAATTCCTTCTTTAGCTAATTTTTGCACCACCTTAGCTTCTGTAGCAATAGAAGCGTGATCCGTTCCTGGAACCCAACAAGCATTGAACCCCTGCATACGAGCTCTACGAATCAATACATCCTGCAAGGTGTTATTCAGCATATGGCCCATATGTAACACTCCTGTTACATTTGGAGGAGGTATTACAATTGTATAAGGCTCTCGTTCGTCTGGAGTAGAATGAAAATATCCTTTTTCCATCCAATGCGAATACCACTTATCTTCTACTTTCTTTGGTTCGTATGTTTTAGCAATGCTCATTGCAAATTTTTCAATTAAAAATCAAGAGACAAATTTACTAATTTACCCCTAATAACATTCCATATAAACCAGCAATTGAATGCAAACAATAAATTGCTACATTTGTGGTTCTTATTTAAGAACAATTAGAAAAAAAAACAATGAAAAAAGTTTTAGTCACATTAGGGTTAATTGGAGCTTGTTTTGGTCTTTACGCTCAAGATGCTACAAAAGGTGGTCCTCAAATGAAATTTGAAACACCTGTAATTGATTACGGTACTATTGAGCACAAAGCAGACGGTCAGCGCGAATTCGTTTTCACAAACACTGGAGATGCTCCATTAATTATTTCCAACGCCAGAGGATCTTGTGGATGTACGGTTCCTATATGGCCAAAAGAACCAATTGCACCGGGTGCAACTGGAAAAATTGATGTTAAATATGACACAAAAAGAATTGGTAAATTTACCAAGACAATTACACTAACAACAAACACAGTTCAGAAAAATAAAATTCTCACGATAAAAGGGGAAGTTTTAAAACCTGCTGAAGCGCCTCAAGCTCCTAGCAAGCCAAAAAAATCTCCTTTAGAAGTTAACTAAATTTTAATAGTTTTTTTACGACCTTTACACCCCCAAATTGGGGGTGTTTTTTTATCAAACCAAATCATTATGCCAAGAATATCAGACAAAGGGATACGCATGCCAGAATCACCAATTCGTAAATTGGTACCGTTTGCTGAAGCAGCTAAAAAAGAAGGTAAAACTGTTTTTCACCTCAATATTGGTCAACCAGACATTAAAACTCCTGAAGTAGCATTAGAAGCTATTCATAATTTTAGCGATAAGGTTGTTGAATATAGCCACTCTGCTGGTTTCGAAAGCTATCGCAAAGGACTCGCTTCATATTATCAAAATTTAGGTATTGACATTAACCATGAGAACATTATGGTAACCACAGGTGGGTCAGAAGCACTTTTGTTTGGCTTGAATAGTTGTTTAGATGCAGGTGATGAAATCATCATTCCTGAACCGTTTTATGCCAATTACAACGGATTTTCTATTTCAGCTGGAGTTAATGTTAAACCTATTGGCACCAACATCAACAATGGATTTGCACTGCCTGCTATTGAAGAGTTTGAAAAACTAATCACTCCAAAAACAAAAGCTATTCTAATATGCAATCCTGGAAATCCAACAGGGTATTTATATTCTAAAGGAGAATTAGAAACACTTAAAAACATTGTTATTAAACACGATCTATTCTTATTTGCTGATGAGGTGTACCGAGAGTTCTGCTATGATGGGAACCAACACCATTCTGTATTGAATATGCAAGGTATGGAAAAAAATGCCATCGTTATCGACTCTACTTCCAAACGCTTCTCTATGTGTGGAATTCGTATAGGGTGTATCGTTTCAAAAAACAAAGAAGTAATGGATACCGCCTTGAAATTTGCACAAGCACGTTTATCCCCTCCTACTTTCGGACAGGTTGCTGGAGAAGCTGCTCTTAACACCCCTATTTCTTATTTTGAAGAAGTAAGTGCTGAGTATGTAGAGCGTAGAGATTTACTGATTGATGGGCTTAATAAAATTGAAGGTGTAGTTTGCCCAAAGCCAAAAGGAGCTTTTTATTGTATTGCCGAACTACCTGTAGATGATGCCGACAAATTTGCACAATGGCTTTTGGAAGATTTCTCTTATGAAGGGGCAACCATTATGGTAGCACCAGCTGCAGGATTTTATTCTACCCCAAACACAGGCACTAAGCAAGTTCGAATTGCGTATGTACTTAACAAAAAATCATTACAAAAGGCAGTTAAATGTTTAGAGGAGGCTTTGAAAGTTTATCCAGGAAGAACACTATAAACAGTGGATTTAAAACAACATCAACTCGATAGCCAAAGAGTTAAAAAGGAGAATGTTAAATTCTTTAAACAACTCAAAAAGGTTAAACCAAAGGTACTGGACAAGTATATTCATATAATACATGAAGAGACTTTTTCTTGTATTGATTGCTTACAGTGTGCTAACTGTTGTAGTACAACAGGCCCTCTTTTTACCGATAAAGACATTAGCAGAATAGCAAAATATCTAAGTATTAAACCTTCGGATTTTACCGAACAATTCTTGCACATTGATGAAGACAATGATTATGTTTTACAATCTGTCCCTTGCACTTTTTTAGATGCTGACAATCAATGTTCTATTTACCATGTGCGACCAAAAGCGTGCAGAGAATATCCACATACAAATAGAATCAAACAACATCAGTTGCTTAAACTCACTGAAAAAAATGTAAGTATTTGTCCAGCTGTTTTTCAAATAGTTGAAAAGCTGAAAAATCAATTAAAATAAGCTGTTAAATTTTAATAATTTATATTTAATAGTTTGTTAAAAAATTACACAATGAATAAAAAATTATACATATCGATTTTTCTATTATTCTCATTTAAAGCTTTTTCTCAGAACATAATCAAGATTGATGGTTTTTTTGATGATTGGAATAATAATCAAAACACCTATTTAGATGACACATTAGATTCGCAAGGTGTTGATTTATTGAGCTTTTCAGTATGTGATGATGTTGATAATTTATATATACGAATTAAATTATCAGATGAAATTGATTTGACTGAACAGTTTTACAATCCTGCAAAAATCTATATTAATATTGATGCAGATAATAATCCTTCTAGTGGTTACTATTCTAATGGAATTGGTTCTGAATATGGAATAAATTTCTTTGATAAATTTATTTTTGATGACACAAATTACCCGACAGTTGATACACTATCTTTATATGATTTAGATATTATTCCATTACCTACATACTCATCAGATGAATTTGAAATTGCAATAAATAGGACTTTTTTTTCAGACACAATTCTTATCTCTATTAGAGAAACAGTTGGTAACGATTTTATGCCTAATAATGGCTCTATCTTTACATATATATTTAATAATTGTTCTTCTCCTTCAGTAAACCATACAAATTTTTTGAAAAATGATTCAAATAATTTACGTCTTTTAACTTATAATGTATTGAGCAATGGGCTTACAAGTAACAATAGAATTGAAAAACATAAAAGAATATTTAATAGTGTAAATGCAGATATTATTACTTACCAAGAATGTGGAAACACTAATTACAATGATGTCATTAGCTTTTTAGACACTAATATTACAAATTACCCTTACATATATCCTGATCTAAACTCTGGAAATCTCACAATATCAAGATATCCATCCATCCAATCTTGGCAAGTCTATAATAAAATTGATGCAGAATTGATTGACTTACCTGATAATATATACTCTACTGATATTTTAATAATCAATGCTCACCCTCCTTGTTGTAATAATAATGCAGGTCGACAAGAAAATTTTGACGCATTAATTAATTTTATTCAAGATGCTAAAACAATAGGCGGAGTAATAGATTTACCAATAAATACACCAATTTCTTTTTCTGGAGACATGAACTTAGTCGGGTATTCAGAGCAGTATTATACTATTTTAAATGGGACAATTTCAGACACTATTAATTTTGGAAATGGCGGCTATCCAGATTGGGACAACTCTCCACTTAAAGATCAAATATGTTATTTTAATGAAAAAGATATTGCGTATACGTGGGACAAATGGAATCCGTCTATTGGAGATTATCCTCCAGGAAGATTAGACTTTGTATTCTTTACTAATAGTGTAATGTCAGTAGATAAATCTTTTATTATTTCTACAGAACATATGAGTCCATTATTATTAGCGCAAAACAATTTATATAATAATGACACAGATGCTTCAGATCACTTACCTGTTATTGTTGACTTTGTTTTGCCGACTATTACTCAATCTTGGGATTGTGATGGTCAAGGTATTTGTTTTGATCCAGGAACAGGTAATGGATTGTATAGTTCGTTATCGTCTTGTCAGTTAAACTGTTTAATTCCTTCAGATATTCATGAACATAAAACTGAAAAAAAAATACTACGTATTATTGATTTACTAGGGAGGAAAGTTAAAAGAACAAACAATACTGTTCTTATTTATCTTTATGATGATGGTTCAGTTGAAAAAAAGATAATTATAAAATAGTTCCCTACGGAACAAATTCTTTACTAAATAACTAAACGTTATTTAGCTGTTCAACAATAATGAATAAATTCATCATTAGTGTTAATAAGGTTAATGAAATTGTTGATATATGAAGTATACTCCATAATCTCATTTGTGAATTATCCTTTGCTTTGTTTATTAGCGGAGTAACTAAATAACTGGATAACATAAAAGCAAATGAAAGAGTGTAAAGTAATTTTGAAAATTCAATTTTTATATTATTGATTTGTATTACAAAAATTGATACCAAAGAAAAAAAAGAAATTAAAAGAAAAAATTTTGGCCAGACATATCTTAAAAATCGACTTGCTTGTTTATTATCAATTAGCTTATTTATAGATGGAGCTATAAAAAATGATTGAAATAAAATTATTGATGAAATAACGGACGAAATAATTAAGGGAAAATATTTTATCATTATTTTTAGATTTATTTGATTACAAAAAAGACCCTTTGATGGGTCATTTTTTCTTTCAAAATGTCAAAACGTTTTACTTAAGTATAATTCTGTCATTAATAATCACATTATCAGATGTAATTAATAATAAATATACTCCTTTAATGTTACCAGTTAAATCTATTTTCTTATCAAGAATATCATCAAAATTTTCAATAGTTTCATTATAAATAATTTCTCCTAGGATATTCATCACTTTTATATTGACTAAATCAAAATCATTTTTGATAAAAGTTAAATTGAACATATCTTTTGAAGGATTTGGATATATTTTATATTTTATTTTTCTGTGATCTAAAATATTTGTGTTAGTACATTCTAATTCACATACTGATAATGAACTGTACAATCCATTACCTGTTCCTGGATCAAAACAATTACCTTGACCATCACAATCCCAAGAAGAAGGAGGAAACACACAAGGTATCTCAACTTCAATATTGTAATAATAATAATAATAACCAGAAACTCCAGCGCTTGATTCTGTAATACTCAACGCACCTCCAATGACATATGGATAATTGGCTCCGGTGTTATTTCTAAAAAGACCAGAATTATTAGTACTTGTTCCAAGTTGTAAATTAGTTCCAACAGGGCAATCAAAATTTAGAATTAACTGTTGCATACCAGGAGTTACTGTATGAGTTGTATCATCAATTACATTTCCGTTGTCATCTCTTAATTCAAAAGTTATTGTATTATTAATTTCTGCTTCAAAAAATGCCGACTTAATCACACATTCTTCATAGACATCAATTAAAAGGTGTTGATCACCATAGAAATATCCTCCGGAAGAACTGTTGTTGTCTATTATACCTCCTATACAGTTTGTAGTATTAGCATTGGGATTATAATTATCTGCAATAGGATTAATACATCCAAGAATAGGATAAATGCATGTTGAATTATCTTCAAAACAAACATTCGAGTCAAAATTAATAGCATATGGATCTGAACAACCTGCAACATAGCAGCAAGATCCGTCATCATAAATTGCTTGGGAAGAAAAATTTATAGCATTTGGATCCATACAACCACAATCCTCACTTAGCTTATATGTGTAAGTATTTGTTACTAAAGTTCCTGGAGTAGTATTATTATCTTGACCCAATAAAAAATAAAGATCACAGCCTAATACAAAACATCCTGGAGCCCAAATTGAATTACCAGGGTGCGAGGGAAGTTGGGTCCATTGATCTAAGCTAGAATCATACTCCCAAAACTCACCACTATCTAAAGATTGATGATCGTCACCATCACCACTTAATACATAACCTTTATTATTATAGCTAAATTGCGTTCCAGCGACTCTAGCTTCAGAAGGAAAATCATTTAGTTGTATCCATTGATCATTATTTGGTAAATACTTCCAAAAATCCTTATAAATGTAATTCCCATAGTTGTCTGGATTTGATCCATGTCCAAAACCTACATAAACTTCATCATTAATACCAAAATAAAAAGGATGGTGCCTTGTATAGCTTGGCAAATCAGGTTTTTGAATCCAATTATTAGTGGCAATATCATATTCCCACCAATCATTGAAGTTACCCATATCACTACTACCGCAACCCATAAAAATTTTATCTGAGGTAGCTACCATTGCAGGATGATTTCTTCCAAGACCAGGTAAAGAAGATAATTGAGTCCAAGTTTCAGTGGTCATATTAAATTCCCACCAATCATTATAATAATTAGCAAATTCATCAGAACCAAAACCCATGTAAGCTTTGTTGTTTACAGTTACACCATATGAATATCCTCTATTTCCTCCAGGAAAGTCAGCTAGTTGACTCCAACTATTAGTAGACTTGACATATTTGTAAACATTATTAGTATAGCTTCCACTTACTACATATGCAATAGAATCATTAGAAAATGTGATTGGATGGTGAACCCCATTAAAAGGGAATGGAACACTTGGCAACCAGCTTTGCGCAAAACAAAACAACGGCAAAATAAAAAAAAGTTGTATAAATTTTTTCATAAATATTTATACAAATATAAAATTATAATTAATCATTTTAAACTTTTAGAATTTATTTTACTAAGACAATTCTATTAATGAAATACTTGATTAGACAATTAATAAAGTAGGTAGGGTCTTCTCATTTCACAGAAGTCAACCAAATCATCTTGCCATTTGTTCTTAATTTGTTTAGCAGACATTCCTGCAATTATTTGCTCTTTTAGTGCATCTGTTCCAGAAAGATTGTTGAAAAAATTATTAAAGAATTTATCTTTATTAGGAGCTTTATTATAGGAATCTATCAACCAATCCAAGTTTATTTCAGAAAGCAACATGTTTTTTCGTAAATCAAAGCCAAAACAAGTTTTTCCTTCATG
The DNA here is from genome assembly GCA_902580855.1 of uncultured Bacteroidota bacterium. Lineage (GTDB taxonomy): Bacteria > Bacteroidota > Bacteroidia > Flavobacteriales > UBA7312 > UBA7312. The sequence goes on from CACHMF010000002.1 coordinate 49,971, forward strand.
CTTAGGAAATTTACTTCCTGGACCACTTTTTGGTGTAAACATATAGCTTCCCTTTAAATAAGGTGCTCCGAAATGCTGAAATGGATATTCCGTACCTCTTCCAACACTAACAGTTGTGCCTTCGAATAAACATAATGATGGATAAAGATTCACTGCTCTATCATTTGGTAAATTTGGAGAAGGTTTAATAGGCAAGGAATAAGGTATATGTCTTTGATAAAAATTCATTGACACCACTAATAAGTCGCAAGGTGTTGAAATCCAATCCTCCCCATTAATCATTTTCGCATATTCACCAATTGTCATACCGTGAACAATAGGTACAGGGTGCATCCCAACAAATGACCTAAAAGCGGTATCTAATATAGGGCCGTCTACATAATGACCATTGGGATTTGGTCTATCCAAAACTATCACTGAAACTCCATTTTCTGCAGCAGCTTCCATAACATAATGAAGTGTAGAAATATAAGTGTAAAAACGCGCACCTACATCTTGTATATCAAATAAAATAATATCAACATCATCAAGCTGTTGTGGAGATGGCTTTTTATTTTGACCGTATAAGGAAATAATAGGAAGTCCTGATTGTTTATCAATTCCATCGAATACTTTAGCACCTGCATCAGCAGTTCCTCTAAAACCATGCTCAGGAGAAAATACCTTAACAACATCTACCTCTAAAGAAAGCAAACTATCAACTAAATGAGTCTTACCTAACGTAGAGGTTTGATTACCTACCACAGCAACCTTTTGAGCTTCTAATAAGGGAAGATATATATGAGTCTGTTCTACTCCCAATTTAAACTGACCCTGCACACACGCAAATTGTGAACAACAAAAGAGTAAAACGAATATTTGCGTAATTTTAGCCATTCTAATTATGAATATAGAACTCTTTTTAGCTCAACGACTCAACAATCAGACAAGCAGTCGATTTTCACGACCCATTATTCGTGTCGCAACCTTAGCAATTGCCTTGAGCGTAGCTGTTATGATTATAGCTACAAGCGTTGTAAAGGGTTTTCAAAAAGAAATTCGTAACAAAGTTATTGGTTTTGGTTCGCATATTCAAATCACACATTTCGCAGATGGGAATTCTTATGACTCACAAAAAGTCAGTAAAACAGACTCTTTGAAAATTTCATTGGAAGTTATTGATGGTATTACACATATACAAAACTTTGCTACCAAACCAGGGATTATAAAAACAAAAGAAGAAATTCAAGGTGTTGTTCTGAAAGGTGTAGGAAGTGATTTCAATCCTTCTTTCTTCAATTCTAATTTAAAAGCAGGAAGTGTTACAATGTTTAATGACACGCTTACTTCCAACAAAATCCTAATATCCAATAAACTTGCCAAACAATTAGAGTTGCAAGTAAATGATAAAATGATGATGTATTTCGTACAAAATCCTCCAAGGGCAAGAACTTTTGAGATCAGTGGGATTTACGAAACTGGACTCACAGAATTGGATGAGTTAATTGTAATAGCAGACATTCGCCACATTCAAAAACTAAATAAATGGAAAAATAACGAAAGTGGAGGGCTTGAAATTAATATTGCAAATTTTGATAATATCGATGCCTTAACACAGCAGATTTACCAGTATTTAGGCTTTGATTTAAATGCGCAAAACATTAAAGATTTACATCCTCAAATCTTCGATTGGCTCAATTTGCAAGACTTAAATGTACAAGTTATCATTATCTTGATGATTATTGTTGCTTCCATAAATATGATAACAGCTTTATTGATTTTAATTTTAGAGCGCACCCAAGTAATTGGCATACTTAAAGCATTAGGCGCTAACAATTGGAGTATTCGAAAAATCTTTTTATTTAATTCTTTTTACATTATTCGCAAAGGTCTTTTTTTGGGAAATATTATAGGTGTTGGATTAGCACTTATTCAGTATTACTTTGAACCCATTCATTTAGATGAAGTAACCTATTACATTTCTGTTGTACCAATACACTTAAAACTTTCACATTTAATTTTATTGAATTTGGGCGCACTTATTATCTGTTGGGCAACGCTGATTATTCCATCATATCTTATCACGAAAATCACACCCATAAAAGCCATTCGTTTCGAATAATAAAGACGAGTTTTAATAAATTTGCAAATATGAAATATTACAATCACATTATTGAAACAATAGGAAACACACCGTTGGTAAAGCTGAATAGAGTAATTGATACTGAGGCAACTGTTTTAGCAAAAATTGAGAGTTTTAATCCGGGACACTCTACAAAAGATAGAATGGCTCTAAAAATGATTGAAGATGCAGAAAAGAATGGTTTACTAAAAAAAGGAGGAACAGTTATTGAAGGTACTTCTGGAAATACTGGAATGGGACTTGCACTAGCATGTATTCAAAAAGGATATAAACTTATCTGTACCATTTCAGATAAACAATCAAAAGAAAAAATTGATATTCTTAAGGCAATGGGTGCTGAAATATATACTTGTCCTACTAATGTCCCTCCAGATCACCCCGAATCGTATTATTCAGTAGCAAAAAGACTTAACAAAGAAATACCAAACTCTTTTTATCCAAATCAATACGACAATCTATCAAACAGGAAGGCTCATTACGAAACAACCGGTCCTGAAATATGGGAACAGACAAATGGGAAAATCACGCATTTTATTGTTGGTGTTGGAACTGGTGGAACGATTTCTGGTATTGCTCAATTTTTAAAAGAGAAAAATCCTAATATTAAAATTTGGGGAGTAGATAGCTATGGATCTGTTTACAAAAAATATCATGAAACTGGAATTTTTGATGAAAAAGAAATTTATTCATACTTAACAGAGGGAATTGGAGAAGATATCATAGCTAAAAATGTAGATTTTAAATTAATTGATTATTTCGAAAAAGTCACGGATAAAGACGGTGCATTATATGCTCGCAGACTAGCAAAAGAAGAAGGCATTCTCGCAGGCTACTCATGTGGAAGTGCAATTGCAGCAATTAATCAATTAAAACATAAACTGAATAAAGAAAGTATAATAGTTGTGCTTCTGCATGATCATGGAAGTAGATATGTTGGTAAAATATACAATGATGACTGGATGCGTAAACAAGGTTTTATAGACTAAAATGCAGTTAAAAGATCAAATGAACAGAACAATCCGCATACAATATCCTCCAAAGCGGATTGTTTCTTTAGTACCATCTCAAACCGAATTATTATTCGATTTAGGATTAGAAAAAGAAGTGGTAGGAATTACTAAATTCTGTGTTCATCCAAATAATTGGTTTCGAAACAAAACAAGAGTAGGTGGTACTAAAAATTTAAATTTAGAACAAATAGGAAAACTAAAGCCCGACTTAATTTTAGCCAACAAAGAGGAAAACACAGAATCAGAAATTAAACAATTGATAAAAGAATATACCGTTTGGATAAGCGATATACAAAACCTTGAGGATGCTATAGAAATGATTTTCCTGATTGGAAAAATGACTAATACTAATACACAAGCCAAAATCATAATCAATAATATTCAAAAAGGATTTGATTTATTAACCCCTATACAAACAAAAAAGACTGCTTACTTTATTTGGCAAAATCCAATGATGAGTATTAACAAAAATCGATTTATTCATGACATGATGAGTCGATGTGGTTTTGAAAATATTTTTGCAATAACTGATAAAGATTATCCAGAAATTTCTGAGGATCAGTTGCAAGAAGCAAATCCTGAAATCATATTGCTTTCTTCTGAACCTTTCCCTTTTAGAGATAAACACATAGAACAATTTAAAGAGATATGTCCAATGGCAATAATAAAGCTAGTGGATGGAGAAATGTTTTCATGGTATGGTAGCAGACTTCAGCATGCAACTAACTACTTCCAAAACCTTCTAAAATCAATCCCTTAAAAAGCTTATCTTTATAAAATCAAAATTAAGGCACATGAAAGCAGTAAAATTTGATAAAAATCACTCAAAAGATTTTGTCACCGACTTAAGAAAAGATGTTGAAGAATACTTTAAAAAAAATAATATTTCCAGATATGGAAATTTTAATATGGCTATTAAAACAATAGTAATGTTAGGACTTTTTTTTGGCTCATATACTATTATTGTATCTGGAATTGTCGAAAATTCCTGGTTATTTTGGTCATTATGGCTAGTAATGGGTATTGGACTTGCTGGTATAGGAATGTGTATTATGCATGATGGTAATCATGGATCATATTCAAAAAATAAATTAATCAATAAGTTAATGGGATTAACACTTAATTTAGTTGGAGGTAGTGCTAAAAATTGGAAAATCCAGCATAACAAATTACATCATACATATACAAATGTTCATGAAATGGACCCTGATGTTAGCCCATTACCAATGTTGCGTTTTTCGCCAAAAGCTAAGCTTTTTAATTTTCATAAATATCAACATATTTATGCATGGTTCTTTTATGGCCTACTTTCATTTTCCTGGGCAACAATTAAAGAGTTTATTCAGTTATCTAAATTTAAAAAAGAAGGTCACGTAAAAAAAGAAGAATATGGTTGGTTGATGGCTGAAATGATTTTTTGGAAAATCTTCTATTATGCATACATGTTAGTATTACCAATGATTATGCTTGATATTTCATTTCCATATTGGTTTATGTGTTTCTTTAGCATGCATTTTGTAGCAGGAATTATTTTATCCACTATTTTTCAAACAGCCCATGTAATGCCAGAGTGCGATTATCCAGAGCCAAACGAAGAAGGAACAATTGAGAATAATTGGGCAATTCATCAATTACAAACAACAACAAATTACAAATCTAGCAAACTACTTTCATGGTATATTGGAGGTTTGGATTATCAAGTAGAACATCATTTGTTTCCAAATATTTGCCATATTCACTATCGTGCACTATCAAAAATTGTAAAAAGAAATGCTAATAAGCATAACCTTCCATATTATTGTCAAAAAAATTATGCTGATGCAGTATGGGAGCACGGAAAAATGCTCTACCAATTAGGTAGAGCTGCATAAAAAAAACCCACTTTTCAGTGGGTTTTTTTATATTATGCTTCTGCAGCAGGACCTCCAAAGGTTAGAGGTACTACATTAGGATCAACATCTTTAATGTTTCCATGTTGCGTTTCAAACTTATTCACATTGTCTGCCAATGCTTTCATCAATCGCTTAGCATGTTGAGGAGTCAAGACAATTCTTGATTTAACTTTAGCTTTGGGAACACCCGGCATAACCTGAATAAAATCAACCACGAACTCCGAAGGAGAGTGATTGATAATAGCTAAATTACTATAAGTTCCCTCTGCCACCTCTTCAGTTAACTCAATATTTAAGCCTTGCTTTTTTTCTTCTGACATATTATTCAGCTACTGCTGTTTCTTCTAATGTAGATTCTGCTTCCTCCATACTTTTTCTCTCCATTAAAGTATCGTACTCTTCTTGAGATCCTACCACTAAATTATCAAAAATTCGAAGACCTGTACCTGCAGGAATTTTATGCCCTACAATTACATTTTCTTTCAATCCGTCTAATGAATCACGTTTTCCGTTAATAGCAGCAGCATTCAATACTTTAGTTGTTTCCTGGAAAGAAGCCGCAGAAACCCAACTCTTAGTTTGAAGAGATGCTCTAGTAATTCCTTGAAGAACCTGATCACCTGTTGCTGGCATAGCATCACGAGCAGTTGCTGTCTGCATATCTTTACGCTTTAAAAATGAATTTTCTTCTAATAATTTACGTGCAGAAACAATTTGTCCAGCGCTTAGCGTTTCAGAATCTCCTGAGTCTTCTACTACTTTCATACCGTAGATTCTGTCATTTTCTTCCATGAACTCAAGCTTGGTAACAATTTGCTTTTCAAGAAAACGAGTATCACCTGCATCCACAATTGTCATCTTACGCATCATCTGACGAACAATTACTTCAAAGTGCTTGTCATTAATCTTCATTCCCTGTAAACGATATACTTCTTGCACCTCATTTACAATATATTCTTGTACAGCTGTAGGTCCTTTAATTCGTAGTATATCAGCAGGTGTAATCGAACCATCACATAAAGCCATTCCTGACTTCACATAGTCATTCTCTTGTACTAAAATGTGCTTTGATAAAGGAATCAAGTATTTCTTCACTTCACCTGATTTTGATGTTACGATAACTTCTTTGTTACCACGCTTAATCTTTTTACCAAATGAAATGATTCCATCAATTTCTGTAACAACAGCGGGGTTCGATGGATTACGAGCTTCGAAAAGCTCAGTTACCCTAGGAAGACCACCTGTAATATCACCTAAAGAAGCGGCAATTCTTGGAATCTTAGCAACTATCTTACCTGCTTTAATTTTATCACCTTCATTAACTGTAAGGTGCGCTTTAACAGGAATACTATAGTTTCGCTCTGCTTCTCCTTTTTTATTCAAAATATTAACTGTAGGATTCAATGTTTTATCCTTACGCTCGATCATTACTTTTTCTTGGAAACCTGTTTGCTCATCTGATTCGATACGGTAAGATATACCTTCAGTGATATCAGTGTATCCAATCTTACCATCAATTTCAGAAACAATTACTGCATTATATGGATCCCAATTACAAATCATTGCGCCTTTCTTAATCTTCTTCCCATTTTCTGCATACAATGTTGCACCGTAAGGGATGTTATTTGTAGAAAGTACAATTCCTAATTTTTCATCAATTATTCTTGCTTCAGAAGTACGGGATAACACAATATTGATTTTATCTCCATTTTCATCCTCGGTAGCAATAACTCTTAGATCATCTATTTCTAACTTACCATCAAACTTAGCGATGTGACTAGATTCTGATGCGATTTTAGATGCTGTACCACCGAAGTGGAATGTACGTAATGTTAGCTGTGTACCCGGCTCACCAATTGATTGAGCAGCAACAACCCCTACAGCATCACCTGGAACAACCATGTTTCCAGTGGAAAGGTTTCTTCCGTAACATTTAGCACATAAACCACGCTTTGCTTCACATGTTAAGGCTGAACGAATCTCAACTGTTTCAATTGGAGCATCTGAAATTGCTGCTGCCATATCTTCAGTAATCATATCGCCAGAGTTAACTAATACTTTGCTATTTCGAGGATCATATATATCATGAAGTGACACTCTACCTACAATACGATCAGCTAATGGCTCTACTATTTCATCATTCTTTTTCAGTGCTGCAGTTTCTAAACCTCTTAATGTTCCGCAGTCTTCAACAGTAATAACTACATCTTGTGATGCATCAACTAATCTTCTTGTTAAGTAACCTGCATCCGCTGTTTTTAGTGCTGTATCGGCCAAACCTTTACGAGCACCATGAGTAGAAATAAAGTACTCTAGAATTGAAAGACCTTCTTTAAAATTAGCAATAATTGGGTTTTCAATAATCGCAGCACCACTCTTATCACCAGACTTTTGCGGTTTTGCCATCAAACCTCTCATACCACCTAACTGCTTAATTTGTTCTTTCGATCCTCTTGCACCAGAATCCAACATCATGTAAACTGAGTTAAATCCATCTCTATCTGACTTTAACTGAGACATTACTTTCTCTGTTAAGTGTGCGTTGGTATTAGACCAAATATCAATTACTTGATTATATCTTTCATTATTTGTAATGAATCCCATATTATAGTTGGAAGAAACTTCATCCACCTGATCGTAAGCTTCACTAACCATTGTATTTTTCTCTTCAGGTATGATAACATCTCCAAGGTTAAATGACAAACCTCCCTTAAATGCCATCTTGTATCCAATTCCTTTAATATCATCAAGGAATTGTGCAGTTTTTGCCACTCCTGAAAGCTTCATCACATCACCAATAACATCTCTCAATGCTTTCTTTGTAAGCAACATATCTACAAAACCTACATCCTCAGGAACAAATTCGTTGAATAAGATACGACCAACTGTTGTTTCAATTACTTTAGTTGATAATACTTCTTCTTCACGAACTATTGCTTTAACTTTAACAACTGCGTGTAAATCTACTCGACCTTCGTTGTAAGCAATTTTCGCTTCCTCTAAAGAATAGAATGCTAAACCTTCTCCTTTCGCTCCTTTGAGAGGTTTGGTCATATAGTAAAGACCTAATACCATATCCTGAGAAGGAACGGTTACTGGAGCGCCGTTAGCAGGGTTCAAAATATTGTGAGATGCTAACATCAATAATTGAGCTTCCAAAACTGCTGACTCACCTAATGGTAAATGAACAGCCATCTGGTCACCATCGAAATCTGCGTTAAAGGCCGTACAAACTAATGGGTGTAGGCGAATTGCTTTACCTTCAATCATTACTGGTTGGAATGCTTGTATACCTAAACGGTGAAGCGTAGGTGCGCGGTTCAATAAAACCGGATGTCCTTTCATTACATTTTCTAAGATATCCCAAACTACCGGTTCTCTTTTATCAATGATTTTCTTCGCAGATTTTACTGTTTTCACAATACCACGCTCAATCATTTTTCTTATGACAAATGGCTTAAATAGCTCAGCTGCCATATCTTTTGGCAAACCACATTCGTCAAGTTTTAGTTCTGGTCCAACAACAATTACCGAACGAGCAGAATAATCAACACGCTTACCCAAAAGATTTTGGCGAAAACGCCCTTGCTTACCTTTTAAGGAATCAGAAAGAGATTTTAAGGCACGGTTTGATTCTGTTTTTACTGCACTCGATTTACGAGAGTTATCAAACAAAGAGTCAACAGATTCCTGAAGCATACGCTTTTCATTACGCAAAATTACTTCTGGTGCTTTAATTTCAATCAAACGCTTCAAACGGTTATTACGGATAATTACTCTACGATAAAGATCATTCAAATCTGAAGTAGCGAAACGACCTCCATCTAATGGAACAAGTGGTCTTAATTCTGGTGGAATAACCGGAATTACTTTAACAACCATCCATTCTGGCTTATTCTCAATACGCGTATTTGCATCACGGAATGCCTCAATTACTTGAAGACGCTTCAACGCTTCTGCTTTTCTTTGTTGAGATGTTTCGTTGTTAGCTTTGTGACGAAGATCGTAAGATAATTGATCTAAGTCCAAACGCTTTAATAATTCAATGAGTGCCACTGCACCCATCTTAGCAATAAATTTGTTTGGATCTTCATCATCTAAGTAGCGATTCTCAGCTGGAATACGCTCTAAAACGTCTAAGTACTCTTCTTCCGTTAAGAAATCCATAAATTGTAATGGTTCTCCTTCATCGTTAACAGCAGTACCTGATTGAATAACTACATAACGCTCGTAGTAAATAATCATATCTAACTTCTTACTTGGTAAACCTAAGAGGTAACCAATCTTGTTAGGGTTAGATTTTGAATACCAAATATGTGCTACAGGAACAACTAATTGGATGTGTCCTGTACGTTCTCTACGGACTTTTTTCTCGGTAACTTCTACACCACAACGGTCACAAACTATTCCTTTGTAACGGATACGCTTATATTTACCACAGTGACATTCGTAATCTTTGGTAGGACCAAAAATACGCTCACAAAATAAACCATCTCTTTCTGGTTTGTAAGTACGATAATTGATTGTTTCTGGCTTTGTTACTTCACCGCTCGACTTACCTAAAATATCTTCAGGTGATGCTAAGCTAATGGTGATGTTTGAAAAGCTACTATTTGTTTCTTTTTTACCTCTTTTAATTGCCATGATATATAGAGTATTAAAGTGTTCTTAATTAGTCTAATGTTACTTTTAATCCTAAACCACCTAGTTCGTGTAACAATACGTTAAATGATTCTGGAATACCGGGCGTTGGCATTGGGTTTCCTTTCACAATGGACTCGTAAGCCTTGGCTCTACCAACAACATCATCAGATTTGATTGTCAACATTTCTTGTAGAATGTTAGAAGCCCCATAACCCTCTAATGCCCAAACCTCCATCTCTCCTAAACGCTGACCACCGAATTGTGCTTTACCACCTAATGGCTGTTGAGTAATTAAAGAGTAAGGCCCAATAGAACGAGCATGCATTTTATCATCAACCATGTGTCCAAGCTTTAACATATAGATAATTCCAACTGTTGCTGGCTGGTCAAAACGCTCGCCAGTACCACCATCATACAAGTATGTTTGTCCGAATCGTGGAAGTCCTGCAGCGTCTGTTTCTTTATTAATATCATCGATAGAAGCTCCATCAAATACAGGTGTAAAGTATTTCTTATCCAACTTCTGTCCTGCCCAACCAAGTACAGTTTCATAAATCTGTCCAAGATTCATTCGAGAAGGTACACCAAGTGGATTCAATACAATATCAACAGGCGTTCCATCTTCTAAAAATGGCATATCCTCATCACGAACAATTTTGGCAACAATACCTTTGTTTCCATGACGACCTGCTAATTTATCACCTACTTGAATTTTACGTTTTTTTGCAATGTAAACTTTTGCAAGTTTCAACACTCCTGTTGGAAGTTCGTCTCCAACAGTAATAGCAAATTTCTTTCTTCTATTCTCTCCAAGAATCTCGCTATTTTTAAGAATATAATTGTTGAGTAACTTTTTCACATTTGTGTTAAGTTCTGAATCTACTGACCATTTTGTTTTTATTAAATCTAGTGCTTCGAAATCTACAACTTGAAGTCCTTTCAATGTAAATTTAGTTCCCTTTGGAATAATATCCTCTCCTAAACGAGTTACCAATCCTTGAGAAGTTTTACCACTTAATAAAGTAAATAGCTTAGAAACTAACAGAGATTTCAAGGCTGCTTTGGCCTTATTAAACTCCGCTTCAAGCACTTCTAATTCCTCTTTATCTTCGGCTCTTTTACGCTTGTCTTTTACTGATTTAGAGAACAACTTTTTATCTATTACTACACCTTTAAATGAAGGACGAGCTTTTAATGATGCATCTTTAACATCTCCCGCCTTATCACCAAAAATAGCTTTCAAAAGTTTCTCTTCTGGAGTTGGATCAGACTCACCCTTTGGTGTAATTTTACCGATAATAATATCACCAGCTTTTACGTCAGCACCAACGCGAATCATTCCGTGCTCATCTAAGTCTTTTGTTGCCTCTTCACTTACATTAGGAATATCCGCTGTGAGTTCCTCAGAACCACGCTTAGTTTCACGAACATTAACAACCATTTCTTCAATGTGAACAGAAGTAAATAAATCTTCTCTAACTACACGCTCTGAAAGTACAATTGCATCCTCGAAGTTATATCCTTTCCAAGGCATAAATGCTACTTTCAAATTCTGACCAATTGCTAATTCACCATTTTGAGTTGCATATCCCTCACAAAGGACTTGTCCTTTCGTAACCTTGTCACCCTTTTGGACAATTGGTTTTAAGTTAATACAAGTATTTTGGTTAGTCTTCTTAAACTTTGTTAACTCGTAAATTTTCACTTCATCATCAAAACTTAACAACTTTTGTTCTTCAGACATTTCATAACGAATGTGAATCTCATTTGAATCAACATACTCAACAACACCATTCCCTTCTGCATTTACAAGAACTCTAGAATCACGAGCTACTTGTGGCTCTAATCCTGTACCTACAATAGGTGAATCTGTTTTTACTAACGGTACAGCCTGACGCATCATGTTAGAACCCATCAATGCTCGGTTTGCATCATCATGCTCTAAGAAAGGAATCAAAGATGCCGCAATGGAAGCAATCTGATTAGGAGCAACATCCATCAATGTAATATTGTTTGGTTCAGTAACCGGAAAATCACCTTCGTATCGAGCTTTAACCCTGTCGTTTTCAAATTGACCTTTATCAGTAATAGGAGCGTTTGCTTGCGCAATCGTCATATTGTCCTCACCTTCGGCAGTTAAATAAATTGGATCTTTCTTCAGTTGAACAACTCCTTCGTCTACTGGACGATAAGGTGTCTCAATAAAACCTAGATTATTTACTTTAGCGTAAACACAAAGGGAAGATATAAGACCAATATTTGGTCCTTCTGGTGTTTCAATTGGACACAAGCGACCATAGTGTGTGTAGTGAACATCACGCACCTCGAAACCTGCTCTTTCTCTTGAAAGACCCCCAGGTCCTAGGGCTGACAACCTACGTTTGTGTGTTACCTCTGCTAATGGATTTGTTTGATCCATAAACTGAGATAATTGATTAGTTCCGAAGAAAGAGTTGATAACAGATGATAATGTTTTTGCATTGATCAAATCTGTAGGAGTAAATACTTCATTATCACGAACATTCATTCGCTCACGAATGGTTCTTGCCATTCTTGAAAGGCCTACACCAAACTGATTAGATAATTGTTCACCAACAGTCCTTACTCTACGATTACTTAAGTGATCAATATCATCAACATTTGTTTTTGAATTAGCTAACTCAATTAAGTTTTTGATGATAGAGATTATATCCTGCTTTGTTAAAATCTGTATGTCAGAGTCAACATCTAACTTCAGCTTTTTGTTTATTCTGAATCTACCAACTTCCCCTAAGCTATAGCGTTGTTCTGAGAAAAACAACTTGTCGATAATACCACGGGCTGTTTCTTCATCGGGTGGCTCGGCGTTACGTAGCTGACGATAAATATGAATTACAGCTTCTTTTTCCGAGTTTGTTGGGTCTTTTTGAAGCGTATTGTAAATAATTGCATAATCTGCAGAACTTATATCCTCTTTATGTAAAAGGATTGTTTTTGTTCCTGAATCTACAATCTCATCAATGTGTTCTTTTGCAATAATAGTTTCACGGTCTACAACAACTTCGTTACGCTCGATAGACACAACCTCTCCTGTATCTTCATCTACGAAGTCTTCAACCCATGTTTTGAGTACACGTGCCGCTAATCTACGACCGATGACACGTTTCAATGCAGCCTTGCTTACTTTAATTTCGTCAGCAAGGTCGAATATTTCTAAAATATCCTTATCATTTTCAAATCCAATAGCACGTAAAAGAGTTGTTACAGGTAACTTCTTTTTACGATCGATGTAAGCATACATCACATTATGAATATCGTTAGCAAATTCAATCCATGAACCTTTGAAAGGAATAACTCTTGCAGAGTAGAGCTTAGTACCATTAGCATGAAATGAATGGCTAAAGAAAACCCCGGGAGAACGGTGTAACTGAGAAACAATGACACGCTCCGCTCCATTAATTACGAAGGTTCCTTTTGGAGTCATATATGGGATAGATCCCAAAAACACTTCTTGCTCGATTGTTTCAAAATCTTCGTGATCAGGGTCAGTACAGTATAGTTTTAATTTTGCTTTTAAAGGGACTTTAAAAGTTAATCCTCTTTGAATACATTCTTCAATTGTATATCTAGGAGGGTCTATTGCATAATCCAAAAACTCCAACACGAAGTTATTTCTTGAATCGCTAATAGGAAAATTGTCATTGAAGACCGAATATAAGCCTTCTTCTGTTCGCTTTTCAGCTGATGAACCAATTTGTAAAAAATCGTTGAACGATTTTAACTGGATATCTAGAAAATCCGGATAATCTAATCGATTTTTAATCGATGCGAAATTGATTCTTTGAGAGGTTTTATTTTGAGCCAATTTACTAAGGTATTAGTTCGTTAAAAAAATGCGTCGCGTGTAACGACAAAATGGTTTAAGCCCTAGAACACTCTAGGGCCTAAACCTTTTTAAGTTTTACTGAGTGAACTTATTTAAGTTCTACTTCAGCACCTGCTTCTTCAAGCTGAGTCTTAAGCGCTTCTGCTTCATCTTTAGCTACTCCTTCTTTGATTGCTTTAGGAGCACCGTCAACGATTTCTTTTGCTTCTTTAAGACCTAAACCAGTTAATTCTTTAACAAGTTTTACAACTGCTAGTTTAGAACCACCAGCTGCTGTTAAGATAACATCGAATTCTGATTTCTCTTCAGCACCGCCAGAAGCACCGCCAGAAGCAGGACCTGCAACAGCTACTGCAGCAGCAGCTGGTTCAATTCCGTACTCATCTTTTAAGATATCAGCTAATTCGTTTACTTCTTTTACAGTTAGGTTTACTAACTGTTCCGCGAAAGCTTTTAAATCTGCCATTTTAATTTGATTTTAATGTTTTAAATTTTGTTTTAATGTGGAAGCATTAAATTTAACAGTGGTGCGTATCACTGTATATTACTACTCGACTCTATCAGCTAGAGCTTTCAATATTCCAGATAACTTGCCACTACCAGATTGAAGTGAAGAAATAACATTCTTCGGAGGTGATTGAAGCAGTGTAATAATTTCTCCAATCAACTCGTCTTTCGACTTCAATGTAGATAGCACCTCAACTTGATCATCACCGAAATAAAAGCTTTCTTCAATAAAAGCAGCTTTTAAAACCGGCTTGTCTTGTTTTTTTCTGAATTCCTTAATAACCTTTGCTGGTGCATTTCCTGCTTCTGAAAACATGATAGCGGTGTTTCCTTTAAGAGATTGGTAAAGCTCTGCAAAGTCAACATCGTTTTTCTCCATTGCTTTTTTAAGAAGAGTATTCTTGATTACTTGAATATGAACATCACTCTTAAAACAAAGGCGTCTTAAGTCACTGTTACTTTCAGCCGTTAAGCCAGAAATATCAGTTAGGTAAAAATTTTTATTATCCGACAACTGTGAGTTTAAGTTGTCAATTTCTTGGTTTTTTTCTTCTCTTGTCATAATTTTATACTTTATGATTAGATAGATTTTTCATCAATGCGCACGCTTGGACTCATAGTGCTAGACATAGAAACGCTTTGCATGTATGTTCCTTTAGCAGCGGCTGGCTTTAGCTTTACAATTGTTTGAAGCAACTCATTAGCATTTTCTTCTAATTTTTTAGCATCAAACGAAGCTTTACCTATAGCGGCATGAATAATTCCGAACTTATCAACTTTAAAGTCGATTTTACCTTTTTTCACATCTGAAACGGCTTTACCAACTTCCATAGTAACAGTTCCTGTTTTTGGGTTTGGCATTAAACCTCTTGGTCCCAAAACTCGACCTAAAGCTCCAATTTTGCCCATTACAGCAGGCATTGTGATGATTACATCAATATCAGTCCAACCTTCTTTGATTTTTGTGATAAAGTCATCTAAACCTACATAATCTGCTCCGGCTTCTTTTGCTTCAGATTCCTTGTCAGGAGTTACTAATGCTAAAACCTTTACATCTTTTCCTGTTCCATGAGGTAAAGTTACAACGCCTCTAACCATTTGATTTGCTTGACGCGGATCTACACCTAATTTCACAGCAACATCTACAGAGGCATCAAACTTAGTTGTTGAAATTTCTTTCATTAAATCTGCTGCCTCAGCTACAGTGTAAGATTTATTCTTATCAATCTTAGCAACTGCATCTTTTCTTTTTTTACTTACTCTTGCCATAGTTTTAGTTGTTTGCAGGTGCTGTTCCACCTTTTACTGTAATTCCCATACTACGCGCTGTTCCTGCAATCATATTCATCGCAGAATCAACGGTAAATGCATTCAGGTCAGGCATTTTGTCCTCAGCAATTGCTCTTACTTGATCCCAAGTAACAGAGGCAACTTTACTACGGTTTGGTTCACTAGAACCTTTTTTCTTTTTGGCTGCTTCCAAAAGTTGCACTGCTGCAGGTGCTGTTTTGATAACAAATTCAAACGATTTATCAGCATAAACAGTGATTACAACAGGCAATACTTTACCTTGCTTATCTTGAGTTCTTGCATTAAACTGCTTACAGAACTCCATGATATTAACTCCAGCGGCACCTAAAGCGGGTCCAACCGGTGGCGATGGATTCGCAGCACCTCCCCTAACCTGTAATTTAACGATTTTACTTACTTCTTTTGCCATTTTAACTTTAGTTTTGAACCTCTTAGAAGATTAAGAGTTGGAAGCTTGCTCGATACTTCTTTTGGTTCGTCATTATTTAATAATAATTACTCTTTTTCTACTTGCATAAAGCTTAGTTCTACAGGTGTTTTTCTTCCGAAAATCTTCACCGTTACACGTAGCTTTTTCTTTTGTTCGTCAATCTCTTCAATAATTCCACTGAAACTATTGAATGGACCGTCTACTACTTTTACAGACTCTCCAACAACAAATGGAATTACAATTTCTTCATCACTTACAGCTAATTCATCAACCTTACCTAAAATACGATTAACTTCTGATTGACGCATTGGCACAGGCTCTCCTCCTTTGGTAGCACCCAAGAAACCAATCACACCAGGAATTGCTTTTATTGTGTGAGGAATTTCTCCAACTAAATCAGCTTCAATCAATACATATCCCGGAAAGAAGTTACGCTCTTTGCTTACTTTCTTGCCATTACGAATTTGATAAACCTTCTCTGTAGGCACTAATACCTGTGAGATATAATCCTCCAAATCCAATCGAGAAATTTCATTCTCAATATACGTACAGACTTTTTTCTCTTGTCCGCCGATGGCTCTTACTACATACCACTTTTTATCTGCCATGCTTTCTCAGTCTTAAAACGATCCGTATAACCATTCCATGATATTTCGGAAGCTTAAATCCATTAGATAAACAATCAATGCTATAATTAAAGATGCTACAGCAACAACTACCGAACTACTTTGTAAATCTTTCCAGGTTGGCCATGACACTTTGTTTAAAAGATCGTCTGCCGACTCTTTAATATATGTAACGAATTTTGCCATTTCTTTTCTCTTTTTGCACGGGTGGAGAGACTCGAACTCCCAGCCAATGGTTTTGGAGACCACTACTCTACCAATTGAGCTACACCCGTAAAAACAGCAATAGGAAAGGTCTTTATAGACCTCTCCTGTTCACTGTTTATAAAAACTTATTTTACTGTACGATCTCTGTAATCTGACCAGCACCTACTGTTCTACCTCCTTCACGGATTGCAAAACGTAAACCAACGCTCATCGCTACTTTATTGATCAACTCTACAGTAATTGTTAAGTTATCACCTGGCATTACCATCTCTGTTCCATCAGGAAGTTGGATTTCACCAGTTACGTCTGTAGTTCTTAAGTAGAACTGTGGACGGTATTTATTATGGAATGGAGTATGACGTCCACCCTCTTCTTTCTTTAAGATATAAACCTCAGCTTTAAACTTTGTGTGAGGAGTTACAGAGCCAGGCTTACAAATTACCATACCTCTTTTGATATCAGACTTCTCAATACCACGAAGTAAAATACCTACATTATCTCCAGCTTCACCTCTGTCCAAAATCTTACGGAACATCTCAACCCCAGTAACAGTAGAACCTAATTTCTCAGCTCCCATACCGATAATATCGACAGCGTCACCTGTGTTAGCAACACCTGTTTCAATACGTCCTGTTGCTACAGTACCACGACCAGTTATAGTGAAAACATCCTCAATTGGCATCAAGAAATCCTTTGCATTATCACGAACAGGCTCAGGAATATTCTCATCAACAGCATCCATCAATTTCATTACTGTGTCAACCCATTTTTGCTCTCCGTTTAATGCACCAAGTGCAGACCCAGCTATTACAGCAGCGTTGTCACCATCATAGTCGTAGAAAGAAAGTAATTCTCTCACTTCCATTTCAACTAATTCTAATAGTTCTTCATCATCTACCATATCTACCTTGTTCATAAAAACAACAAGTGCAGGTACACCTACCTGACGAGCAAGTAGAATGTGCTCACGTGTCTGAGGCATCGGGCCGTCAGTTGCAGCACAAACTAGGATTGCGCCATCCATCTGAGCAGCACCAGTAACCATGTTCTTTACGTAATCCGCGTGACCCGGACAGTCAACGTGTGCATAGTGACGATTTGCTGTTTCATACTCAACATGAGCAGTGTTAATTGTAATACCTCTTTCTTTCTCTTCTGGAGCGTTATCGATCGAGTCAAACGCTTGCGCTTGCGCTAATCCAGCGTCCGCCAAAACCTTAGTAATAGCGGCAGTCAAGGTTGTTTTTCCGTGGTCAACGTGACCAATCGTACCAATATTTAAGTGTGGTTTGGTTCGATTAAAATTCTCTTTTGCCATAGCTAGTTATTTTAGTTAAATAAATCCTAATTTAAATCTCTTTCATTATAGAGCTGTTGTTCTTTACATTATGATAGAGCCAATGACGGGATTTGAACCCGTGGCCTCTTCCTTACCAAGGAAACGCTCTACCCCTGAGCTACATCGGCTTTTAGTTAGAGCGGGAGACGGGATTCGAACCCGCGACCCTCAGCGTGGAAGGCTGATGCTCTGGCCAGCTGAGCTACTCCCGCTTCTAAAATCTAGTGGGGAGAGCAGGATTCGAACCTACGAAGGCGTAGCCAGCAGATTTACAGTCTGCCCTCGTTGACCGCTTGAGTATCTCCCCAACACAATGAATGTAGCTCTTTTAAGTAAAAGAACTGAGCCGCTAGAGGGACTCGAACCCACGACCTGCTGATTACAAATCAGCTGCTCTAGCCAGCTGAGCTATAGCGGCAGTTTCAATAAATAAAAAACAGCCCCTCTTGAAAAAGGGACTGCAAATGTATTAAAGTTTTCGTTTTACACAAAAACTAAATAAGTATTTTTTGGATTTCTGTTTTGCTAGATTAAAAAACAGTTATTTATCACGAATTTTTTCTTTGTGTTTTTGTATTTGTCTACGTAAAGCATCAACCGCTAAGTCTGTAGCTTCTTCAAACGAAGCACATTGCTTCTTTGCAAATAACTCTGTACCAGGAATATTGATCTTAATCTCCGTTACCTTATTGGAATGATCATCCGCCTTATCTATACGAAGAAAAACCTCCCCACTCATCAACTTATCATTAAATGTAGTTAATTTATCTACTTTTTTAGAAATAAACTCTAGTAATTTACGATCAGCATCGAAATGAATTGAATGAACTCTTAATTCCATAATGTTTTTTTTACGCTCTGGGATGAGCTTGGTTATACACTTTTTTCAATTTGTCAATTGTATTGTGCGTATACACTTGTGTAGCTGATAAATTAGCATGCCCCAACAATTCTTTTATTGCATTTAAATCAGCACCATTATTTAGCATATGAGTAGCAAATGTATGCCTTAATACATGTGGACTTTTTTTATCCAAACTTGTAACTTGACTTAAATAATGATTAACCTGCCTATACACAAGAGTTGGGTATAGCTTTTTACCTTTATTAGTTAGCAACAGATATGTAGAATCTTTTATGGGCAATTCGGCTCTTAGATTTAAATACGCATCAATCTTTTGACGTAACTCTTTAGTTAACGGAATTAAACGCTCTTTGTTTCGTTTTCCAAGTACTTTTATAACATTACTAGATAGATCAAAATCTTTAATTTTTAAATTTATCAATTCGGCTTGTCGTATCCCTGTAGAATAAAACAATTCTATTATTAACTTATCACGAACTCCAGCATAATCACCTTTAAAATCAAGCTCATCTAACAAGTGCCTCATCTGACCTTCCTCGACAAAAGCAGGGAGATTTTTACTCATTTTGGGTGGCACTATCTTGATAGTAGGATCTTCAAAGATTATCTCCTCTTTTAAAAGAAATTTATAAAATGATTTTAAAGCCGTGATTTTACGGTTTACAGAACGAGGAGAAATTCCATAATCTAGCATTTGCGCTAACCACGAGCGAACCATTGGATGTTTTGCTTTTTGCAAAACACTTTCATACGTTTCTTCTAAATAGTCTAGAAATTGTGTTAGATCATTTTGATATGCTTTGACTGTATGAGGAGAATAGCGTTTTTCAAGTTGGAGATATTTCAGAAATTCATCTAAAAGCATATAAAAATAAAAGAGACCTTATTCTAAACGAATGTAACAATAAATTGTTACACAGTCAATAAAGTCTCCTAATGAAAGATGAGTATAAAGAATTAGTCTTCCTCTCTTCTTAATTGTTCTTTATAGGCAGCTTTGATACGCTGGGCACGAAGCTCTACTGATTTCTTTGTGAATTCTCTTCGATTTCTCAACTCTTTCATAGTTCCTGTTTTCATGAATTTCTTCTTGAAACGCTTCAAAGCTCTGTCAATAGATTCTCCGTCTTTTACTGGAATAATAATCATTCTATGTTCCTTTAAATTGGGGTGCAAATATACAAATATCTACTACTCAAACAACTCTTATTTTAAAATTTGTTTAGTAATAACCATCTTCTGGATTTCAGAGGTCCCTTCTCCTATAGTACACAGCTTAGAATCTCTATAAAAACGCTCCACAGGAAAATCTTTGGTATAACCATATCCACCATGTATTTGCACAGCATCAGCAGATACTTTAACAGCTACTTCTGAGGAATAATATTTTGCCTTAGCACCACATAAAGTTGTAGGCTCACTTGCATTCTTTTTAGCAGCGGCTTGATAAGTCAACAACTCAGAGGCATCAATTGTTGTTGCCATATCGGCTAATTTAAAAGCAATTGCTTGATGGTGTGCAATTGGTTTTCCAAACTGAACGCGCTCTTTTGAATACTTTAAAGATGCTTCATAAGCTCCTTTAGCAATTCCTAAACTTAAAGCTGCAATTGAAATCCTACCGCCATCCAAAACTTTCATTGCTTGAATAAATCCTTCCCCTTCTTCGCCAAGCATATTAGCAGCAGGAACGCGACAGTTATCAAAAACCAACTCAGCTGTTTCTGAAGCCCTCATACCAAGCTTATCTTCTTTTTTTCCAGAACTCAAGCCCGGCATTCCTTTTTCTACAATAAAAGTACTCATTCCACGAGAATCTCCTTTTTCTCCTGTTCTAACAACAACTACTGCAACATCTCCACTAATTGCGTGTGTAATAAAGTTTTTTGCTCCGTTTATTACCCACTCGTCTCCTTCTCTTACCGCTGTTGTACTCATTGCGCCTGAATCTGAACCAGTATTATGTTCTGTCAAACCCCAAGCTCCAATAAATTCTGCTGTTGCTAATTTTGGTAAGTATTTTTGCTTTTGTTCTTCTGATCCAAATTGCAAAATATGTCCTGTACACAAAGAATTGTGTGCCGCCATAGACAGACCTACAGAAGGATCTATTTTAGATAGCTCTTCAATAGCTGTCACATATTCAGTGTAAGAAAAACCTGAACCTCCATAATGTTCTGGAACCAAAACACCCATCAACCCAAGCTCTCCTAACTTTTTAAACACATCTGTAGGAAAAATCTGGTTATCATCCCATTCCTTTACAAATGGTGCAATGTGTTGCTCTCCAAAAGCACGAATCATATCCGCAATCATTTTTTGATTTTCATTGTAGCTAAAATTCATCTCCTTAATACTTTATTAAACTGATTGTGTTATCAGAATAATTATTCAACTTTTCTTTACCATTTAAGAAGGCCAACTCTATCACAAAAGCAAAAGCGCACACTGTACCTCCTAATTTTTTAATAAGCTCTGCACTTGCGGCAGCTGTTCCTCCCGTTGCTAATAAATCATCATGCACCAAAACATTCCAATCTTTTTGTATTGCATCCACATGCATTTCAACTTCAGCAGAGCCATACTCTAAATCGTATCGATATGAAACAACTTCGTAAGGCAACTTTCCTTTTTTTCTTATTGGAACGAAAGGTACTTTTAATGCATTCGCCAACATCATGCCAAACAAAAAACCTCTACTCTCAACACCAACAATAGCATCAACTTTTAAGTCGTTTAACTCTTCTACAAAAGCATCAACCACTTCAAAACAAAGTGTAGAATCTGCAAGTATTGGCGTTATATCCTTAAAGACGA
>CACHMF010000003.1 GCA_902580855.1 uncultured Bacteroidota bacterium
CATCATCTATAAATTTTCGAATGATCATTTCTATTGTTAAGGATTTATCTCCAAATGATTTGTAAGTCGTTACAATGTTTTCTAAATCCTTTGAAGATATATTTGATCCAAAGATATCTGTATGAGCAATAGAAACAAATTCGATGTCTGTTTTTAATCTATTCTTTTCACCGATACTTGCGGTAACAGTAACATCATTAACTTCGAAAATATAAGAAGGATCTCTTTTACAAGAAGAAAGCACAATTAGTAATAATATGTAGATTATATATCTCATTTCAATCCTAAAAACTCATCACTTGCTAATAGTGATTTTTGCAAATTTTTATAGCTTAAATCACTCATAAAATTTATGGTATGAAAACTAACTTCTTCAGAGTTAGGATGTCTTAGTAATAATTTGATATATGTATCTATTATAACTCCCTCGAAATAGCCATAATGATTGAAAAATATATCATTGAAGTTAGATTTACTATCTCCATTAACACCAAAGCAATTAGCTTGTTCTCCATCAACCATAATTGTTGCATTATTTAACTCAGCTAAAGTTGGATAACGATATAAAAAATTTTGAAACATAGAAATAACATAGTTTTCAGTACCCATGTTAATGTCATCATAAATCTGGTTGTTAACACATCTTTTATGCGCCTCCACTGTATTGATATTTCCGTTTTTTAAATCCGAACCTAAATTATATAGTTCAATCAATTTTTGGTATTTATTTTGGTATTCCTCTAAAAAAAATGGGTTAGTTTCATTTTCTATTAAGTCAGCGTAAACTTCGATATATTGCTCTCTTATTTCAACAGTATCTACTCCATTTAGATAATCGCTTCTGCAATTGTCAAAAAAATTATTATAATATTCTTCATTGCTGTGTACAATGTCAATGAGTTGTTCCCTGCTTTGCATACTTACAGCCTCAGATAAGATGCTTTTTGCATTGGAAAACTCTGAGTTGCTAGGTTCTCTACCTAACATGCTTATGTATATTTTATTTATGTAATTATCAACAATAGCAGTTTCTATAGTGCTATCAGGCGGTGGTGTGTTTCCGCCAATAATTATTGGACTCTTACCACATGCAGAAATAATAAATAAAAAGGTAATCCAAATATATCTCATTATATATGTGTTGCATTAAAAGTATAATAATCAATCTACTTTTACAAATAACAATCTAATTAGATTCATTTATTGTTTTGCGTTTAGTGCTTTTGCATAATTGGCATAGAAATGAGGGATGGTTTCAATTCCTTTGAGGTAATTGAATATTCCGTAATGTTCATTTGGAGAGTGAATAGCATCAGAATCTAAACCGAATCCCATTAAAATAGATTTAACGCCTAGTTCAGCTTCAAATAAAGCAACGATAGGGATGCTTCCGCCGCTTCTAACAGGTACAGGAATTTTACCATAAGTTTTTTCCATTGCTTTGCTTGCTGCCTGGTAGGCTGGCATATCGGTTGGAGACACATATGGTTCACCTCCATGATGAGGCATTACTTTTACTTTTACAGATTTTGGAGCAATGCTTTCAAAGAACTCAGTGAATTTTTCTGTAATTTCTTCATCTGATTGGTTAGGAACTAGACGCATTGAAATCTTTGCAAAAGCTTTCGAAGGAATGACTGTTTTAGCACCTTCTCCCGTATATCCTCCCCAAATTCCATTTACATCTAAGGTAGGTCGAATACCTGTTCTTTCCATTGTTGAATACCCTTCTTCTCCATGTATGTCAGATAAATCTAAAGCAGATTTATATCTATCTAAAGAGAATGGAGCTCTAGCTATATCAGCTCTTTCTTTCTGAGAAAGTTCTAGTACATTATCATAAAATCCAGGTATGATGATGTGATTGTTTTTATCCTTCATCTTCGCAATCATCTCACATAAAATGTTTATTGGGTTTGCTACAGCGCCACCATATAATCCAGAGTGTAGGTCTCTATTTGGACCTGTTACCTCCACTTCTAAATAGCTCAATCCTTTCAATCCTGTAGTAATGGAGGGAGTATCATTTGCAATAATGCCGGTGTCAGAAATTAAGATGGTATCACATTTCAATCTTTCCTTATTTTCTTTTACGAATGCGCCTAAATTATCTGAGCCAACCTCTTCTTCACCTTCAATCATAAACTTTACGTTACAAGGAAGGCTGTCTGTTTTCATCATCAATTCAAAGGCTTTTACATGCATATAAAATTGCCCTTTATCATCACATGATCCTCTTGCAAAAATGGCTCCTTCAGGGTGGATATCTGTTTTCTTTATAACTGGATCAAACGGACCGCTTGTCCATAATTCTAGCGGATCGGCCGGCTGTACATCATAGTGTCCATACACAAGAACGGTGGGCATATTTTTATCTATGATTTTTTCACAGTATACAATTGGATAGCCTGCGGTTTCGCATATTTCAATATTGTCTGCTCCTGCATCTTTCATTGCTTTAGCCACTGCTTCAGCACAATTCAAAACATCTGCTTTGTATGCTGGGTCAGCAGAGATGGAAGGAATTTTTAGAAGTTCAATCAATTCATTGATGAATCTATCTTTATGTTCGTTGATGTAGTTATTGATGTGTTCCATAATTATTTTGTCAAAATGTTTCCTGTCATTTCTTGTGGGATATCAACTCCCATAATGTTTAGAATAGTAGGAGCAATATCTCCTAGTTTTCCGTTTTCAATGTTTTTAAAACCTGTATTAATGGCAAAACAAGGAACTAAATTTGTGCTATGAGCTGTGTTTGGTGTTCCGTCAGGATTGATGGCTAAATCTGCATTTCCATGATCGGCAATGATAAGGAAGGCGTAATCATTTTTTAGTCCAGCTTCTACTACTTTTTGTGTACAAGTGTCTACTTTTTCCACTGCTTTTATGATGGCATTGTAATCACCTGTATGTCCTACCATATCCGGATTAGCAAAGTTTAAGCATATAAAATCAGTTGTTCCTTTATCTAATTCTTTAACTATAGTTGAGGTTAATTCAGGAGCGCTCATTTCTGGTTTTAAATCGTATGTAGCTACTTTTGGCGAGTTCACCATCAGTCTTTTTTCGTTATGAAAGCATGCTTCTCTACCTCCTGAAAAGAAGAAGGTAACATGAGGATATTTTTCAGTTTCTGCAATTCGAATTTGACTTAGACCATTTTTTGCTACAACTTCTCCCAAAGTATTTTGCAGGTTTTCTTTATCAAATATGACATTCACATTTTTGAAAGTATTGTCATAATTGGTCATGGTAGTATAATGAAGATTGAGATTTTGCATCTCAAATTCTGGCATATTCGTTTGTGTTAAAACTGTGGTAATTTCCCTACATCTATCCGTTCGGAAATTGAAACATATTACAGCATCTTCTTCATTTATTGATCCGATAGGATAGCCATTTTTATCAATATGTGAAATGGGTTTGATGAATTCATCAGTTACTCCATTATCATATGATTTTTGAATGCTTTCTACTAAGTTTTGCGATTGTTCTCCACATCCTTTAGTTAATAAATCATAGGCGAGTTTAATACGCTCCCATCTTTTGTCTCTGTCCATAGCGTAATACCTTCCGCACACAGAAGCAATTTGTGCTCCATAAAGATTTTCTTCAAGCTCTTGAATAAATCTCAATCCACTTTTTGGATCACAATCTCTTCCATCTGTAAAAGCGTGTACAAATACTTTTTCAACTCCTGCTTTGTGAGTCAATTCACATAATTTGTATAAATGTATTTGGTGCGAATGTATTCCTCCATCTGAAACTAAACCAATAAGATGAAGAGCCTTGTTGTTTTCTTTTGCGTAGTTCATTGCTTTTTGCAGGTTCTCTTTTTCAGCAATAGAACTGTCTTTGCAAGCCAGGTTGATTTTAGCTAAATCTTGATATACAATTCTTCCAGCACCGATATTAAGATGTCCGACCTCAGAATTTCCCATTTGACCTTCAGGAAGTCCTACATGTTCTCCAAATGTTATAAGTTCACAATGTGGGTGATTATTATAAAGAGAGTCAATAAAAGGAGTCTTAGCATGATAGATAGCATCTGATCTGGTTTTATCTCCATGACCCCAACCATCTAATATGATGAGTGCTGTTTTCTTTCCTTTCATAGATTTCAATTTAAAATCAAATTAACTAATCGTTCAAAAAACTGCGTCAAATATTGCCGCCGCTCCAGCTGCAACAAGGAAGCAAGATATAGCTACACCACTGTTTATGAAAATTAAAGATTTCCTATAGTCTATGCCAAAAATATATGCTGCTATAGTGCCAATATAGGCTCCTGTAAATGGAACTGGAATCATTACAAAAATCATTAAGCCCCAAACTCCATATTTTTTGACAAAGTTTTTGGTTTTACCTCTTGCTCTCAATGATAATTTAATAGCACTTTTTTTATACCATTTGTATTTTAATAAGTTTTTGTTTAAAAAATTAATACTTCTGTAGAATAATGGAAATACTAATAAATTAGCACTAAGTCCAACAATTAAAGCAATTTCATTTGCTAAACCCGCTTTTATACCCCATGGGATTCCAAATTTTCCCTCTCCAAAAGGAGAAATACTTATTAAAAATGTTATTAAAATCTTCTCAATCATTTGCTGCAAAATGGTCGGCAAAGGTAGTCGATTTAGAAATTAAAACAGGTGAGAAATCTATTTTTTTTAATGTCCTATAGCTTTATGAAAACTATTTCTCATTTGTAAATGAATTGGGTTTTCTTTCCCAAGTCTTTCAGGATGAAACTGCACAGCAATCATAAATGGATGTAAGGCTTTGTCCATAACAACGGCTTCTGCTAATCCATCATGCGATTTAGCAACAACTTGTAGGCATGCGCTAATGTCTTTCAATCCTTGATGATGCCAAGAGTTCACTGTAAATGTATCTTTTCCAAAGGGGAAAATTAGTGAACATGTGTCTATGACAACTATTTCGTGCATTACCTCACCTTTGTTTCTGTGTATAACCTCTATTCCGATTTCACTAGGTAAGTCGCCATACAGACTGCCACCAGTTGCAACATTCATCATCTGCATACCTCTACATACTCCCATTAGTGGGATTTTATGGCGAAATGCAAAATCAAATAATTTTTGCTCAATGCTATCCCTTCTGTGATTTATTGTTTCGCATAGAGCTAGGTTACTACTATCGTTATAAAGTAAAGGATTTATATCTTCTCCTCCAGTTAATATTATGCCATCAGCTAAATTTAAAATACTATCTGTATTATTGATTGTGTATGCATCCAGAACAATGATGTTTTCACCTTCAATCCACTTAATGTAATTATCTCCAGCTTTTGATAGAATGATAGTTTTATGCTTTACTTTCTGACATCCGCTTAAAATGACACAAGTGAGAGTAATTGATAAAAAATACCTGAACATTTACTTTTATTTAATGTTGTTAAGTTACGAATTACAATCTTTCAAAAAAATATTTTAATATAATCTTATTTTAATACTAGATATAAAATGCTTTTATTTAGAATAATTCAAAATAATTTCATTTTATTTAGAATAATTCAAAATAACATTGTATGTTTGCCTCATAATTTTTAATTAATCTAAATAAAAGATAGAAAATCTAAAATAAAATGAAAAATTTCAGCCTTTTTTTATTTGTGATTTTTAGTACTATACAATTAACTGCTCAAAATACAGCAGAACGAATTATTGCCAATAATGAAGGTTTACATATTGGTGGTTACGGTCAAATAGATATGAACTTACAATCTGATGATAATATACATTATAATTCAAAATTAGATGTTCATCGTTTAGTTACATTTTTAGGCTATAACTTTAATGACAAAGTTTCTTTTGTTTCTGAAATTGAGTATGAACATGTTGTGGAAGTATATGTTGAGCAAGCTTTTATGAATTATAAAATAAAAAACAATATGAGTCTTCAGGCAGGTTTGATGCTTATACCAATGGGAATCCAAAATCTTTACCATGAGCCGCCTACTTATAATGGTGTGGAAAGAACAAATGTAGATAAGTACATTGTGCCAACAACATGGAGAGAAATGGGTGTTGGTCTAACAGGAAGTATGGATGATTATAGCATTAATTATCAAGCTATGTTAGTAAACGGATTTAATGGATATGATGATGGTGGAGTTTTTAGTGGTAAGAGTGGTTTAAGAAGTGGCCGTCAAAAAGGAGCTGAGTCTTACATGACTATGCCAGATTTTGCAGCTCGTATTGCTTATTATGGAATGCCAGGTTGGAATATTGGAGCTTCTTTGTATAAAGGTGAATCAGAAACATCTATGTATAATGGTTTAGATTTAAATAATGATGCAGCAGTAACTATTGCCGATTCTTCAAAAATTGGAATTCAAATGTTAGGTGTTGATGCTCGTTACAATAATGGACCAATTCAGGCTCGTGCACAATACATTGTTGCTGAGTTAGAAAATACAGCTCAGTACAATGCATTTACAGATAAAGACTTAGGATCGGTGATGACAGGATATTACTTAGAGGGTGGCTATAACTTATTAAATGATCGAGATACAGATAATGAGTTAATAGCTTTTGCTAGATATGAAAGATATAATACGCATGAGGAAGTGACTGAAGGAACAACTATTAATATGAGTTATGATAGAACAGAGCGTACTATTGGTTTAACTTATAAATTAGATCAAGGTGCGGCATTTAAAGCAGATTATCAACTTTTAGGAAATGCAGCCTCTCAAGAAGATAAAAAGATGTTCAATTTAGGAGTTGCTGTTTGGTTCTAAAAACTTCAAAAAATATTAGCTAAAAATTGGTTAAGCAAATAAATAAATTAGAAGTTACAACAATTGCAACAACCTATAGGTTTGTTGCATTGTTGTGTTTATATTTTTGTTTCGTAACGACTCAAGCTAGGCCTTTTATTCCCTCTGATGTGTCTGTGAAAAAAACTCAGATTACGATACAAAAAATGTTTGGCAACGAAATAGAGTTAGAAGTTTTTGAAAATAATTCTAATTTATACTCAATTCTTCAAAACGATTCAGTGATTGCTTACTACTGTATTGAAAATGCACCAAGTAAACATGATGAATTTGAATTTCTAGTTGTTTATGATATTTCTTTAAATATACAAAAGGTACAAGTATTAGTTTATAGAGAAGATTATGGTTTTGAGATTAAAAGTAAACGCTGGCTTCAACAGTTTACTAAAAGAAAGACAGATTCTGTGCAAGCAATTTCAGGTGCAACTATTTCAGTTAATTCATTAAAATATGCAATTGATCGCTTGAATCAGAAAGTAAAATCTACTTTGCATTTATAGTTATCTTTGTATTAATGGATATCCAATTAAGTAACTTACCTAAATCGTTAAAAAACACATTAGTGGTTTTTTTAATAGCCCTATCTTTTGGTTATTTATCAGGATTAGATTTGTTAAAAAATACAACAGATTTTAAAACTAAAGGGATAGAAGAAAATGTATTAGGTAATGAAATAGATGAATATGCAGAGGAATTGCATTTTAAAATGTCAGAAAGGCAGCTGCACGCAATTATTCATAGTCACGTAATCACTTTAGGATTGTTGTTTGTTCTACTTTCTTTTATGCTTTTTTTTACTTCTTATAATCAAAGGCTAAAAGCATTTTTGATGATTGAGCCTATGATTTCTTTAATTACTACCTTTGGTGGTCTGTGGCTTTTGTGGAAAGGTATGATATGGATGAAATATATTATTATGCTTTCAGGGGTTTTGATGCATCTTTCATTTATTTTTATAGTTATCTTACTCTTAAAGGAGTTGTTATTTAACAAATAGAAAAAACCCACTCAACTGAGTGGGTTTTTTCTAGTGGTGCTACCAGGAATCGAACCGGGGACACAAGGATTTTCAGTCCTTTGCTCTACCAACTGAGCTATAGCACCAGTAGGGCTGCAAATGTAAATAAAAATTCTATTTGCAAAAATAAATCAACTCCTTTTCCTTTTCTTATTTTTGTAGTTAATAGAAGAGATGTTAAAACTCATTATTGATCAGGGTAATACCCAAACGAAACTCGCCCTTTTTCAGCAAAAAAAAATGTTGAAGAAAATCTTATTCAATAATGACAGCCAGTTGCGTGAGCTTGAAAATCAAGCGGATGCTGTTATTCTTTCGTCTGTAGGAGATGCCAGCGATTTAATACAAGTTTTAAAAGATGAACCTGTTTTGTTAAATACAAAAACCTCATTACCTATTGCTAATTTGTACGAATCTCCAGAGACTTTAGGCAATGATCGCATTGCTGTTGTTGTGGGTGCTGCTAAACAAATTCCTAAATCTAACGTGTTGGTAATTGATGCAGGTACATGTATTACATTAGATTTATTAACGACAGAAGGATATCATGGAGGTAGTATTACTCCTGGCATTCAAATGCGTTTGCAAGCATTAAATCAACAAACAGAAAAATTGCCCTTAGTAGAGTTGGATGTGGAAGTTGATTTAATTGGAAAAAACACTAAACAGTGCATACAATCTGGAGTGATAAATGGCGTTTTATTAGAAATTGACGGAATGATAAATCGTTACAAAAGCCAATTTTCAGATTTGAAAGTAATACTAACAGGAGGAGATTTTCAATTGTTTGATAAGGGATTAAAAAATAGCATCTTTGCAGATCCGGATTTAGTGCTGAAAGGATTGAATGAAATTTTAGATTACAATGAAGCAATTAGTTAAGCTAGCATTTTTATTACTGCTATCTATCAACAGTGTAAATGCACAAAATGAGGTTAACGCTCCTTATTCTCGATTTGGGTTAGGAGAGTTAACAGCAAATTATACTCCTACTATGGCGGCAATGGGTAGTGTGAGTCAAGGAGTATTCAACCCTTTAGTTGTTAATTATAACAATCCAGCTTCCTATGCCTTTGGGTATCGCCAACGCTTTATTATGCAAACAGGCTTGGGACATACAACTAATCGTATGCAAACTCTAGATGCTTCACAAATAACAAATTATACTAATTTAAGTCATTTTACAATTGGCTTTCCTGTAGCGAAATGGTGGGGTACTAGTGTAGGGATACTTCCTTATAGCGATATTGCTTATTCATTTAATGATAACTGGGAAGATCCAGCAGCTAGTTTATTTTTTGAAGGTTCTGGAGGTTTAAGCAGGTTCTACATGGGGCATGCTTTCACGTTACATAAATCACTTTCAATTGGGGGAAACCTTAATTATTTGTTTGGTAGTTTAAATACAATCAGAAAAGTAGTTTTCGAAGATGATTCCTACTTGCATACAAGGCATACAGATCAAACTATAGTGTCTGGTTTTTATTACGATTGTGGAGCTATGTTTAAAACAAAAGTGTCGGATTGGACATTGTCTACTTCTGTAACACTTGATAATGGTGGAGATGTGTCGGCTAAAAAAACAGTACTTTCAGAAACTTTTCGTTTCAATAATTTAATAGAAACGGTTGAAGATACCTTCGCTTATAGTTCTACAAAAAATGGTAGTATTGTATTACCAAGTGGTTTTGCTGCTGGTTTTTCTTTTAGTAATGATCAATGGTTGATAGCAGCGGATTACACTACTAAAAACTGGTCACAATTCAGCAATTTTGGTGTTTCAGACAATTTAGATAATAGTTCTAGGTATGCTTTTGGTCTAGAGTTTACTCCTGATAGGAAAGCGATTAATAAATATTTTCAAATGGTCCGTTACCGTCTAGGTGCGTACACAGCTAATACATATCTGAATTTAAGAGGCCAACACTTAGAAGAAAAAGTAGTTTCATTTGGTTTTGGATTACCAATGAAGCGAAGCGGAACTTTATTAAACCTTTCTGCAGAATTAGGTCAAAGAGGAACAACACAGGAGAATTTAATACAAGATACTTTCGCTCGATTTAAAATAGGATTAGTTTTGAGCGATATTTGGTTTATCAAAAGAAAATATGACTAAAATGAAGAATACGATATTATTAATGATTAGCTTACTTTCAGTAACAACTGTTGCTAACCCTATTTTTTCGGAAGGAAAATTTGGAACAGATAGTATAGAGTGTGTAAAGAATATTTCGGTATATCGAGAGTATGTCAAGCAAAAAAATTATGCGGATGCGGTATCTCCATGGAGATGGGCGTACTTGAACTGTCCAAAAGCTACCAAGAACCTTTATGTAGATGGGTCTAAAATATTTAAGTACTTAATTAAGAATGCAAAAGGAAATAAGCCATTGCAAGTTGCTTTAGTAGATTCTTTGATGCTGATGTACGATCAGCGTATAACTTTCTTTGGACAAGAAGGTTATGTTTTAGGATTAAAAGGTGCTGATATGCTCAAGTTACAGCCTAAAAATTTAGAGGATGCTTTCGGTTTGTTGCAGCAATCTGTAGAAATGCAAGGAAGTAAGTCGAAGGCAACAGCTTTAGCGGCATATTTCCAAGCAGCGGCAAAGAAGTTTGAGGCAGAAACATTTTCAAAGCAAGAGGTTTTAGAGGTTTACTCTATAGTGGCCGATCATATTGATTACAACATAAATAAAGGAGGGAAGTCGCAAAAGTTTTATGCGCAAGCAGCTGAAAAAGTAGAAAAGTTATTTGTTCCGTTTGCTACCTGTGAGGACTTAATAGCGATGTTTGATGCAAAGTATGCCGAAACTCCAGATGATTTAGGTTTGTTGAAGCGTATTACTAAAGTATTAGATAAAAAAGATTGTACTGATGCCTCAGTGTATTTTACAGCAGCGGCAAAACTACATGAAGTTGAGCCAACAGCATTTTCGGCATACAGTATGGGTAATCTGTCACTTAAGAAAAATAAATCTTCAGATGCGATTGCTTACTATAAGCAGGCATTAGAAATGGCAGAAACAGAAGAAGAGAAAGCAAATTACTACTACGGTTTGTCAGGAGCTTACTTCAAGGCAGGGAGTTTGCAAACAGCTCGATCTAATGCATACAAGGCTATAGAGCTAAAAGCGAACTGGGGTAAGCCTATGATTTTAATTGGCGATATTTATGCTGCTGCTTCCAAAGATTGTGGATCTAATGCATTTGAGCAAGGCATGGTTTTTTCTGCAGCTATTGATAAGTTTATCCAGGCAAAAAATATGGATGTTACTGTGGTAGATGCTGCTAATAAAAAGATGGCTACTTACTCAAAATATTTGCCTTCTAATGAAGATGCTTTCTTTTCTGGAGCAACGGAAGGTAGTGCATATCAAGTAGGGTGTTGGATCAATGAATCCACCAAAGTTCGACTTAAATAAACACTGATAGAAACCTATAGACATATCTTATTGAAAAGCATTGCTGGCTTTGGCCTGGCAATGCTTTTTGCTTGTAGTAGTGATTTGGAAAAAATTAAAGAAATACAAATCACTACAGATGAGGCTTATCCTGTAGAAACCTTACAAAATGCTAAGCTCATGTATAGCGACTCTGCTATCGTGCGTGTTATTTTAAATGCTACACAAATGGATAGGTATGTAGGGGACGAACCGTATCTAGAAATTACGAAAGGGTTAAAAGTTCAGTTTTTTAATCCGTCAGGAAGTAAAGAGTCAGAACTTACAGCGCAGTATGCAAAGATTGATGAGGAAAAGAATCTTATGGAAGCAAAAAATACAGTTAAGGTGAAAAATGTAAATGGAGATTTGCTTGAGACAGAACACCTTGTTTGGAACGAAAAAACAGAAATGGTATATACTGAAGAGTTTGTCAAAATAACAACTAAAGATGAGGTGATATATGGGGAAGGTTTGGAGTCAAATCAAGATTTTACCAAATACACAATTAAAAAAATTAGTGGAACTATAATGTTAACCCATGCCGATGAGTAGTGGTGTTATTATATTGATTTGTTTATTGCTTTCCGCTTTTTTTTCGGGAATGGAGATTGCTTTTGTATCTGCCAACAAACTAAAAGTTGAGCTAGATAAGCAGTCAGGTATGACATACTCACGTTTGTTAGAAGGAGTGTTACAGTCGCCCGCAAAATTCATTGCTACAATGTTAGTTGGTAATAATATTGCTTTAGTTGTTTATGGTGTTATGATGGCAAAATTGTTAGAGCCAACTATTGAGCATTATACTCAATCTAGTTTTTTGGTATTATTGATACAAACCATTATCTCTACCTTGATTATTTTAGTGACGGCCGAGTTTTTACCAAAAGCCTTCTTCCGCATTAATCCTAATCAGTTCTTAAAAGTTTTTGCGATTCCACTTTTCTTTTTTTACTATTTGCTTTGGCCTATAGTTCGAATTACCATTTTTATGTCTAAAATAGGATTACGACTAATAGGAGCTCCCTTAGAGGAAGAGGATGCTGTTTTTAGAAAAGTTGATTTAGAGGAGTATCTGAAATCTTCTAGCAAAGACGAGCAAGATGATGTTGAGGTTCAAATGCTGCAAAATGCATTAGATTTTTCTAGTGTAAAGGTACGTGAATGTATGGTTCCTAGAACAGAGATTGTGGCTGTAGATTTATCACAAAGTATTGATGATTTAGCTATGATTTTTGTAAAAACAAAGCTGTCGAAGGTGCTTGTATACGAAGAAAATATTGATCATATTATCGGATATGCACATTCAATAGAAATGTTTAAAAACCCATCTAGTATTCGTTCTATATTGTTGCCTATACCAATTGTTCCTGAAACTATGTTAGCTAATGAATTGATGGAAACTTTCACAAAAGAGCGCAAAGCGGTAGCTGTTGTAGTAGATGAGTTTGGGGGTACATCTGGGATGGTAACCATAGAAGATGTGATGGAGGAAATTTTTGGAGAAATTGAAGATGAACACGATGAAGAGCTGTTGACAGAAGAAATATTATCTAGCGGTGATTTATTCCTATCGGCTAGATTAGAAGTAGATTATCTAAACGAAAAATACAATTTAGATTTACCAGAGTCTGAAGCTTACGAAACCTTAGGAGGATTAATTGTAGAAAATTTTGAAAGTATTCCAAATGAAGGTGCAGAAATCACTATCGGAAATTATACTTTTAAAGCCGAGCAAGTGAGTGAGACGCGTATCGAGAAAGTCTTACTAAAAGGCGACTAAAAAATAGGTTTTTTATCTCAAGGAACATTCGTATATTCGCCCTCTTATTTAATTGAAATAGTACTATGAGATTAGAAAGTATTAGAAATCGTTCCGGATTATTATTTGTTGTGATTGGAGTGGCTATGTTTGCTTTTATTATGATGGATTTGATGTCTTCGCAAAGAGGTGGTGCAAGTGTAGATTTATCTGTGGGTGAAGTATATGGAGAAGAAATTGATGTTCAAGAATTCGAAGCGCGTGTACAAAGACAGTTCGATGTACAAAAGCAAAATAACCCAAATATTGAAGTGGATCAGGTCCGTAATTCTGTTTGGACCTTATTGACTAGAGAGTTAGTTTTTCAAAAGGAATATGATGCGTCTGGCATATCAGTTTGTAATGAAGAATTATTTGATATGATTCAAGGGCCAGACCCTTATCCAACAATCAAAGAATCTTTTACAAATCCCGAAACAGGTGCTTTTGATAGAGCGCGATTATTGCAATATCTCAAAGAAGATATGGATAATGATCCAACAGGTCAGGCACGTGCTCAATGGGTTCAGTTTGAAGAAGCGCTTTACAAAGAGCGTTTAAATAGAAAATACTCTAATGCAATTGCTAAAGGTTTGCATGTTTCCGATTATGAAGCAGCACAATCCTATCAAGCACAAAGTGAAGTTCGTAATGTGTCTTATGTAGCAGTTGCTTATCGTAGTATCGCTGATAGTTTGGTTCCGGTAACTGATAATGAGCTTTACGATTACATGAATGCAAATAGTGAAAACTATCAGCAAGATGCCTCAAGAACATTAGAGTATGTTGTCTTTGCAGTAAATCCATCTAAAGAAGATGATGCAGCAGCATTGGACTGGGCAAAAGATATTAAAGAAGATTTTGCTAGTGCGGAAGATAATGAAGCATTTGTTCGTAGATATTCTGATGTAACGAATACTCGCATGATATATGCTGATAAAGAAACTTTAGGAGTTAGCACTTTGCCTTTATTTGATGCAGCAGTAGGTACAGTAGTTGGTCCTTTCCAAGAAGGAAGAAATAATTATCGTTTGGCGAAATTAGTAGATGTGCAAAATAGACCAGATTCGGTTAAAGCTCGTCACATTCTACTGACTGATGCCAATGCACAAACTACCGCTGACAGCTTGAAAAATCTTATTGAGCAAGGAGCTTCTTTTTCTAAATTAGCAGAAAGCTTCTCACAAGATCCTGGTTCGGCTAGTAGTGGTGGAGACTTGGGTTGGTTCCCAGAAGGAAGAATGGTGGCCGAGTTTAACGAAGCATGTTTTAGTGGTAAGCGTGGCGAATTGCAAGTAGTAGCTTCGCAATTTGGAATACACTTAATTGAAGTAACTAAGAAAAGCAAATCTGTGAAGAAGGTGAAAATTGCTTTTGTCGATCGCAATGTAGTTCCTAGTAACGAAACATACCAAGGAATATTTACACAGGCAGGTAAGTTTGCTGCAGAAAATAGCAATAGCGAGCAGTTCAACCAATCAGCAATGGATAACAATCTTAGTAAGCGTATTGCCGATAATCTTTTAGAAAGTACGCAAACAATTAGCGGCTTAGATAATCCGCGCCAAATGATTCGTTGGGCATACGAAGCGCAAGTAGGACAAGTGTCAGATGTAATGGAATTTGGTAATAAGTTTGTAGTAGCAACACTTACACAAATTAAAGAAGAAGGTATGCAAGAATTGGAAGAGGTTCGAGCGTCAGTAGAAGCAATTGTTCGTAATGAGAAGCGTGCTGAAATGCTTATAAATCAATTAAGTGGTGTAACAGATTTAAACACTTTGTCAAGTGATTATTCGGTAGAAGTTAAAACAGTAGAAGGAATGACATTTAACAATAATAATGTTTCTGGATTAGGTGAAGATCCTGCTTTTGTTGGAGCTGCTTTTGCTGTTCCAGAATCGGCTGTCACTGCTGCTTTTGCAGGATTGAATGCTGTATATGTTGTGCGAGTTGACCAAGTAATTACAGCTCCAGCTATTACTGATAATAGCAGTTTTTCTCAAGTATCAAAAATAAATTTACAAAGTCGAGCTAACAACGAAGCTTATCAAGCACTAGAAGATCTCGCTGAGATACAAGATTATAGAGCGAAGTTTTATTAATATTGTTTTAGTTATAAAATATAGAAGCTCTACTCTTTTAAGTGGGGCTTTTTTTATTCTTTCTTTTATATCTTTAACCAATGCAAGTATGTTTTGTTTCAACATCGGAGTTATATACTTTAAGAAATTTGGTTTTGCGCCCTGGAAAGCCATTACATACCACTTTTTATGATAAGGACTTTGATAAAGATACTTTTCATTTAGCTATTTCTATAGAATCACAAGCAATGTGTATAGCTACTTTTTATCCAGAAAAAATGGATAGTGTCTATAGCCGAAAAGCTTACCGTCTAAGAGGAATGGCAACTCATCCCAATTATCGAAGGAAAGGTTTAGGTAAGAATTTGATGCAATCAGCCTTTACACACTTGATTCAAAAGCAAGCTGATTTATTATGGTGTAAGGCACGTTTAGTAGCTATCCCATTTTATCGCTCTTTAGGATTTCAAATTATAGGAGAGCAATATGATATAGAAGAGATTGGTTCTCACTACACCATGTATAAGTTGTTATCGTAAGACTTGTAGTCTATAGGAATCCAAATTGATAAAGATAAAAAGAAGGATGGTGAAAGCCCATAACGAAGATCCTCCATAGCTGATAAAAGGTAAAGGTATGCCAATAACGGGCGCCAGTCCAATGGTCATAGCAATATTAACGGCTACATGAAAGAATAAAATACTTGCCACTCCGTAACCATATATTTTACTGAAGACTGATCTTTGCCGTTCTGCTACAAAAATGATCCGTAGTAAAAAAGTAATGTATAGAGCTACAACAAACGCACTTCCTAAAAACCCCCATTCTTCTCCAATTGTACAAAAGATGAAATCGGTACTTTGCTCAGGCACAAAATTAAATTTGGTTTGTGTCCCGTCCAAAAAGCCTTTGCCGCTAAAACCTCCCGAACCAATGGCAATCATAGATTGATGTACATTATACCCATCTCCATGAGGGTCTGACTCCTGTCCCAATAATATTTTGATGCGTGTAACATGATGTGGTTCTAAAACATTATCTAACACATAATCTATACTGAAAGTGAAGCCAGAAGCTATGATAAACACAGTGGTGATTACAATAACCTCCCTTAATCGTTTT
The DNA here is from genome assembly GCA_902580855.1 of uncultured Bacteroidota bacterium. Lineage (GTDB taxonomy): Bacteria > Bacteroidota > Bacteroidia > Flavobacteriales > UBA7312 > UBA7312. The sequence goes on from CACHMF010000003.1 coordinate 16,280, forward strand.
CTAGAAAAGAAGAAAAAGATAGCAGACAATATCGCTAGGATAATTAGTAAATATGTTTTAGGTACTAAAATGGAAGAAACGAAAAGTAAAGTTGCTGATATTCCTAGAATGAGAATAGTGCCAGGAAGACCTGCTCTATATAAAACAATGATAAAAGCTGAATATACCAAGGCAGAACCTGTGTCATTTTGTAAAATAATGAGCAGGGTAGGTAATAATACAATAGCTCCTGCAATTAGTTTAGTACGTATAATTTTTAAATTAATGTGTAAAGTACTAAGGTATTTAGCAACAGCCATACAAGTAGCAAACTTGGCAAACTCTGCTGGTTGTATGCGTAAAAAACCTAAATCATACCACGATTTTGCTCCGTTTACTTCGATTCCTAAAAATAAAACTCCAATAAGAGCAAGTATTACAATAAAATATATGATATAGGCAAAGCCTTCGAAAAATTGCCAATTGAAAAAGAGAATTATCATAGCAACTACATAGGCGATGATGATCCATTGTAATTGCTTACCATACTTTTGACTGAAGTCGAACAGATCGAAACCTTCTTGATACAAGGCAGCATAAATATTTAACCAGCCAATTAGTACTAAGGCAGTATACATCAAGATGAGCCACCAATCTACATGGTCAAATATGTTTTTCTTTAGTCTCATTCTGTGTATTCAATCACTCCTTCTAATATATATTTTTCTAGTTCCACTCTTTTAACACTATCTGTTAGGTATTCTTCTAATATTAAACTTCCAATGGGTACTGCCCAAGTAGAACCCCACCCACCATTTTCTACATAAACTGCCAAGGCTATTTGCGGGTTTTCTTTTGGAGCAAATGCAATAAAAATAGAGTGATCCTCTCCGTGAGGATTTTCAGCTGTTCCTGTTTTTCCGCAAACAGAAATATTATCCATTTTAGCGGCATTTGATGTTCCTAATTCTGTATCATCTACCACTTCTTGCATTCCTCGAATTACCAAATCAAAATGTTCAGCATCTATCATTGTTTGTTTGGGTTTTAAGAAGCGTGAAGGAATAGTATCTCCTTCAATCTCTTTAACAACATGTGGAGTATAATAAAATCCTTTGTTAGCGATAGCTGCAGTCATGTTTGCCATTTGGATTGGAGTACATAATAATGCATCTTGTCCAATTGCTAAGGAAATATTGGTTAAGGCTTTCCATCCACCTTTTCTATACATTTTGTCGTAGTAATTACTTGAAGGTAAAAACCCTTTTTTTCCTGTTGGTAAATCATTATTCAACCAATTGCCTAATCCAAAACTAGATACATAATTATACCAAGTATTGTATCCCTCGTATACATTCGGATACTTCTCAATAATCCCCTTGTATACATAACAAAAATAAGCATTGCAAGAAGTTGCTATAGCTTCTTTTAGATTGAGGGGAGAACGATGCTCATGACAACCCATTTTTCTATTTTCTACTCCAAAATGAAAACCACCAAGACATTTATATTTACTACCTCCATAAATGGTATTTTCTTGTAATCCAATAAGCGCATTAATTAACTTAAAGGTGGAGCCTGGAGGGTATTGGGCCAAGGAGGCTCTGTTGTATAGTGGTTTGTTAAGGCTGTCTTCATCCAAAAGAATATAGTTAGGTGTACGCTTACGACCAACTAATAGATTAGGATCGTAGGAAGGCGCAGAAACTAAACATAATATTTCACCACTATTTGGTTCAATAGCTACGATACTTCCTCGTTTACCATGCATCAGAGTTTCTGCATAAGCTTGTAGTTTTGCATCAATAGTGGTGGTGATATTTTTACCTTTTATTGCCGGAATGTCAAATTTTCCGTTTTGAAAACTTCCTTTGATATTGTTGTGTACATCTTTCAGTAGCATTTGCATACCTTTTTCTCCTCGAATTTGTTCTTCATATGCTTTTTCTATTCCGGTAATCCCAATATAATCCCCTTTTTTATAATATTTGTTTTTTCTTAAAGTTTGTTCATTTACCTCACCAACATAACCCAATAAATGGGCTCCAATTTTTTTAGGGTACCTTCTTAAGGTTCTAGATTGCACATAAAAACCAGGCAGCTCAAACATCTTTTCGGAGAGTGTGGCATAAGTCTCTGTAGAGATTTGTTTCATGAAAACACTGGCTTTATATGAGGAATAGTTTCGGCATTTTTTCATGCGCTTAGATACATCTGCGCTATCAATTTTTAAAATGTTGCATAGCAGAGCCGTGTCTAATGTTTTTACTTCTCTGGGTGTGACCATTAAATCATAGGCAGCCTCATTATACACTAGTAGCTCTCCATTTCTGTCATAAATCAGACCCCTTCCAGGATATTCAGTTTGTTTACGGATGACATTGTTTTCTGAAGAGGTTTTGTAGGTGTCATCTAATACCTGTATACTGAATAGACGTATAACAAAAATGATGCCAATTAGACAGAAGAAACCACCGATAATGTATTGTCTATTACTGTAGTTACGCATCATCTTTTAGCTTCTTTGAATAATAAGTATTGTATTATGATTATTAGAGTGATACTGATAATAGAACTTAATAATGTTCTTATTAAAATTCTAATTAATTCTAGTTGAAACGCTTCTAGAATGAAGAGGCTAAAGTGATGGATAAACACCAAAGTTCCGGTGTAAATTAAAGCTCTTTGTAAACCGAATTCTTGCAATGAAAACTCTAAGTTGCTTTGTTTTTTATTCTTCAATTGTGGTAGTAAAAAGTGTAGTATGGGTTGTCTAAAATAAGCCATCAAAACACATGAGAAAGTATGTAATCCCATGGTGTTTTGGAAAGCATCTACGGAAATTCCTAGACAAAAAGCTAATACTAAATTCAACCATCTTGGCGTATCGAAAGGTAATAGTAAAAGAAATAAAATATAAATATAAGGGTTGACATATCCCATGAATAGCGTATTATTCAACACAAGTACTTGTATAATAACTAAGAATACAAAACGAATTATGTGTTTGAGGATGAAATTATTCATTATTGTTTTCTAATTTTTGCACTTCGTTACTTAGTATACTTTTTGTGATGTATACATATTTCAGTTGTTTGAAATCTTCTAAAAACAGAATGTCAATTTGGTGAAAGTTTTTGTGTGATTTGGTGTTAATTCTGCTAATTGTACCTATTGGGATGTCTGCAGGATATATAGATGAATACCCACTGCTGATAATTGTGTCACCAATGTTAAGTTCTACATGCGAGGGTATGTCATTAACAACCGCATTTTGATAATTCCCTCCTTTCCATTCTAAAGACCCAAAGTAATGAGAGTCTTGTAACACTACACTTGTTTTGGATTTTCCATGTAATATTGAAAGCACAGAACTAAAGTGTTCTGATACTTCTTTAATAATACCAACTACACCATTTGGTGTAACAACACCCATTCCTTTTTCAACTCCATGTTTGATTCCTTTGTCTATAGTCAGGTAGTTATTACGTTTAGCTGTCGAGTTGTTGATAACCATAGCGGAAATGTATTGCTTTGGTAAAACAGAAGCAATAGTGTCATTTAATCCTTTATGTGAGATTAGTGTATTTAGTTTAGCATTTTCTAAAGCCAACTGCTCGTTTGCGCTTTTAAGCGAAAAGTAATTCTTCCAATTACTTAAAGTTTGAAAGGTGTTAGCGGTCACTACATTAGTGGAGTTAATGAAAGCTACTCGTTGGAAATGATTATTTTGTACAATCATCAAAAAGGCACATACCTCTAGTAGAATAAACAATAATAGCACATGATTTTTGCCTATGAACTGGAGTAAGTTGCCCATTTGTTACATGAGTCTTTTTAGCGAATTAAGAATGGGAAGTTGTCTGTGTTTTTCAAGGCAATTCCGGTTCCTCTCGCTACAGCTCTTAAAGGATCTTCTGCAACATAAACTGGTAGCTTTGTCTTCTGAGAAATTCTTTTATCAAGTCCTCTTAACATCGATCCGCCACCTGTTAAATAAATACCAGTATTGTAAATGTCGGCAGAAAGTTCAGGAGGTGTTTGACCTAATGCTGCTAATACTGCTTGTTCAATTTGGGCAATTGTTTGGTCTAGGGCGCGAGCAATTTCTTTGTAAGTAACAATAATTTCTTTTGGGATACCACTCATTAAATCACGACCATGAACAGCGAAATGTTGCGGCGGCTCATCCAATTCTTGTAAGGCAGCACCAACATTGATTTTGATCTTCTCTGCCATACGTTCACCAATGTCAATGTTGTGGTGATTACGCATATACACACGAATATCGTTTGTGAAATCATCACCTGCAATTTTGACAGATTTATCTGTTACAATACCTCCTAAAGATATTACGGCAATTTCAGATGTTCCACCACCTATATCAATAATCATATTTCCTTTTGGTTCAAGTACATCAACACCAATTCCAATTGCAGCTGCCATAGGTTCGTGAATGAGGTATACTTCTTTAGCTCCTGCGTGTTCGGCAGAATCTTTTACAGCACGTTTCTCTACTTCAGTAATTCCAGAAGGAATGCATATAACCATTTTTAAGGAAGGTTGAAACAAGGTTTTTCGGCTTGGAATCATTTTGATCATTCCGCGAATCATTTGCTCAGCCGCTTGGAAGTCAGCAATTACACCATCCTTTAATGGTCGGATTGTTTCTATGGTTTTATGTGTTTTCCCATGCATCTGTTGTGCCTTTTTACCAATGGCGACTACCTTATTTAAGATAATATCTTTAGCAACAATTGAAGGCTCATCTACTACAACCTTATCGTTGTTAATGATAAGGGTGTTAGCGGTGCCTAAGTCAATTGCAATTTCTTGCGTCATGAAATCGAAAAAACCCATAGTCTTTTACTTTTAATGTTTAAAATGTCTGGTTCCAGTCATAACCATAGCCATATTATTGTTGTTACAATAATCGATAGACAACTGATCTTTTATAGAGCCTCCCGGTTGAATAACGGCAACAACACCTGCATTATTAGCAATCTCTACACAATCCGGAAATGGAAAAAATGCATCTGAGGCCATCACAGCACCGTTAAGATCGAAGCCAAAATGTTTAGCTTTTTCAATAGCTTGTTTCAAAGCATCAACTCTTGAAGTTTGTCCAACTCCACTAGCTAATAATTGTTTATCCTTTGCCAAAACAATGGTGTTCGATTTGGTGTTCTTACAAAGTTTGCTTGCAAACTCTAAGTCAACTAACTGTTCTTGTGTAGGAACTAACTTGGTAACAGTTTTCATTTCGTTGATAGTATCCGTTTTCAAGTCTTTATCTTGTTCCAAAACTCCATTTAAAATGGTCCGAAATTGTTTGTTGGCTAACTTCACGTTCTTCTGCACTAATATAATGCGATTTTTCTTGCTTTTCAAGACTTCCAAAGCATCTTTGTTGTAACCTGGGGATATAACTATTTCGCAGAAAATTTTATTTATTTCTTCAGCTGTTTTAAGATCAATATTTGAGTTGCAAATTAATACACCGCCAAAAGCAGAGACCGGATCTCCTGCTAAGGCATCTTTCCATGCATCTACTAAGTTATCTCTAGAAGCCAATCCGCAGGCGTTATTATGCTTAAGTATAGCAAAAGTAGTTTCGTTAAATTCTGACATAAGATTTACTGCAGCATCAACATCTAGAAGGTTATTGTACGAAAGTACTTTTCCATGCAATTTCTCAAACATTTCATCAAGATTTCCGTAGAATGTCCCATACTGATGTGGATTTTCTCCATAGCGAAGAGTGTGTCCTTCAGTAATACTTTGCTTGAATACGGTTTCTTCTTTATTGAACCAAGAGAAAATAGCAGTATCATAATGAGAGCTAACATTAAATGCCTTAGCTGCAAATCGTTTTCTGTCGGTAATTGTAGTACCATTCTTTTCGTTTAATATATCTAAAAATTCTGCGTAGTCATTACGAGAAGAAATTATTATAACATCCTTAAAATTTTTGGCAGCAGCACGGATTAAAGAAATACCACCAATGTCAATTTTCTCGATGATCGCTTGTTCTTTAGCCCCTGAGGAAACTGTCTCTTCAAATGGATATAAATCAACAATTACGATGTCGAATTCTGGAATTTGGTATTTGTCTAATTGATCAAGATCGCTTTGAAGTTCTCTGCGGCCTAAAATACCACCAAAAACTTTTGGGTGTAGTGTTTTTACACGACCTCCTAAGATAGAAGGGTAAGAGGTCAAATCCTCTACTTTGTTTACGTTTACCCCTTGCTTTTCAATAAAAGACTGGGTGCCTCCTGTAGAATAAATGGCTACGCCTATATCGTCAAGTTTCTTTACTATCGGCTCTAATCCATCTTTGTGAAAGACAGAAATTAATGCGTTTTTGGGCTTAATTAGTCCGTTCATTATAAATTGAATGTTTGTATGCAATATTATCCAAATTACTAGGAAGAAACAACGGAAAAAAAGCTCTTTTTATGCTATGTTGATAACTTTTGAAAAGCATAAATTTTTAACTTTACCCTTGTTAGAAAAAGTAATGATTTTATTTCGACTGTTTCAAGAGAGTTTACGATTTGCATTACATGCATTGACTAATAACCGGTTGCGTACATTTCTTTCCTTGTTGGGTGTGACTATCGGTATTTTGGCTATTATCTCGGTGTTTACGGTTGTAGATTCTTTAGAGAATAATGTGCGCAGCAGCGTAGATAAACTTGGCACAGATGTGATCTATATTCAGAAATGGCCTTGGGGAGCTGATGATAGTGGCGAGTATAAATGGTGGGAGTTTTTGAAGCGTCCACAAGTTAAGCAGGAAGAATTGCCAAAGTTGCAAAGTTTGTGTCAAAAAACTGAAGCAATTGCATTTATGATATCGAGTCGTAGAAATTTGAAAGTGGGCAGCAATTCTATAGAAGGAGTTGAGGTAATGGCCAGTTCACATGAGTTTAGTCAGATAAGAAATTTTGAATTGACTTCTGGAAGATATTTTACTGAACAAGAAATGAATAGCGGTAAAAATCATGTCTTGATTGGGTATGATGTAGCAATGGCTCTTTTCGGAACCATAGATGTTATAGGTGAAAATATGAAGCTTGGCGGAAGAAAAGTAGTAGTTGTAGGTGTGTTTACAAAAGAAGGGGAAGATATCACAGGTAACTCTATGGATACCGGCGTTTTGATGCCCATTAATTTTGGACGAAACATTATGAATGTACGCAAGGCTGATCCTATAATAATGGTAAAAGCAAAAGTGGGTGTAAGCAAATCTGAACTTAAAGATGAATTGCGTGGAGCGATGCGCAGTATTCGAAAATTAAAACCACGTATGCCTGATGATTTTGCGCTGAATGAAATATCGGTTATTACTACTGCTTTAGACTCTCTGTTTTCTGTGATAGGAATGGCGGGTTGGGTGATAGGTGGTTTCTCCATTTTGGTTGGAGGGTTTGGAATTGCAAATATCATGTTTGTTTCTGTAAAAGAGCGCACTAAGCTAATTGGTATTCAAAAAGCATTAGGAGCAAAAAACAACTTTATTCTGTTGCAATTTTTATTAGAATCTGTAATACTGTGTGTGATTGGAGGGATACTTGGATTGCTGCTTGTTTTCACTCTTGCAGTAACGGCAAGCAACATTAGTGATTTCAGTATTCAGCTGAGTATGGAGAATGTTATATTGGGATTATCCGTTTCTATTATAATCGGAATTGTTTCGGGTATAGTTCCTGCTCTATCAGCAGCACGACTAGATCCTGTAGAGGCAATTAGAAGGTAACTATACTATAAGCTTTACTAGAAGAGATTTTTATTTGATATTTCCTATCTATTACTGAATTATGAGTTTTTGTGTTGACCTTCCTGTAGCAGTTTGTAGGACAATGTTATATACTCCTGAAGGATATTGTCTTGCATCAATAAAGTATTTGCTTTCACCTGTTGGTAACTCTCCCTCGAAAATAAGACTAATATACTGCCCCAATACATCGACTAAAAATATCGTTACTTGAGTTTTATGACTAACGCTTACAGGAATGCAAGTGATTGCGGATGCTGGATTAGGAAATACACTTAATTTCGTGTCTATGCCATCTTTAATTTCTGTAGTATTATTCAATATTTTGAAATCAAAATATCCAGTTGGAGCAGGCATTGGGCGATTGATTGTTTTTCCGCTATTGGCCGTTGCTTCTATGTAGTAATAGACGGTACTTCCGCTAGGAATTGTACCTGGTATATTTGCTTCCCAATTATTTCCTGTAATATTAGACATACTGATAGGAGGATTGTATCCCAGAGAAAGGTCCGTGGTGAAATACAAATTTGCAGTAGCAATTCCGCTATTGTGTTGTATATTGGCTGATACTACATAATTTGCTTGAGGGTTAGTATCTTCTAAAGATTGATGTTGTATAAGTAAGGGTTCATCTACTCCTACAGAGTGTGTGATACAATGAATAGCTCCACTGTAAGAAATTAGGTTGGTGCCGCTATCATCTACATCTATTCCAACAATATTGTATCCAGGCAATGCCTCTTCGTATATACGCTGTGCGGTAGTGTCGTATTCTTCTCTGTAGAAAGGAACTAAAACTGTATTATTGATAAATACAGAGTTTGTGTAGGTACGGTAGTATCCATTGTTGTCTGGGTAGTATCCTCCTGAACTTGGCGGAGAAGGGATACGAACAATTTTATAACCAGTCCCGAAAGCAGAATTATAATTATTGAGTACATATTGCAAATTAGCTTCTATCTGAGGGCCGTCTGCTACTCCCGCTGGGTATTCAGCCATAAGAATGGTTTCTTCATCTAATAGCTTCATGTGCATATCTATGTGATGAATACCATCATAGGGGAGTGTTTCCATGATAATATAAGTATCTATACCCATAAATTCTTGCATAATGTTTTCTATTTCCGAAATAGTGTGATTTGGATAAAAAACATTTCCACTTGGCCCATTCCATGCATAACCTCCACTGTTTTCGTCTTCTATCAATTTAGAAGAAAAGGCTGTTCCCATTCCATCACTCATGAAGTTCCCACCTGTGGCCATTAAGTCGTAAGGAGGTTGAGTAGTATTATACATGTCAATATTCAGATGTGTTGCTATGTGCTCGGGAACGAGGTCGTCATACGGACGATTTCGGTTATAAATCCAATCGACTAATAAGCGGTCTTCTACATCATTTTTATATACAGTGTTTTGTCCGTAATCACGCATCCAAATATTGTTGTAATCTGCTTCTATGTAATGGATATTTGGACTGCTAATACCTTGCGATGCAAGATACCCAGCAACAGTATTTTGATTATTGCATATAATAATAACATCACATTCGTTGATAGCATGCTCTACAATTTGAGTTAGAATAATTTCTTCTGTTATACCGTAGTTAGTACTCCAAGTAATAGTAAGCGCTTCTATTTCTTCCCATTCAGCCATGGTGCGCACATTGAAGCTAGGTGGTGTAGTATGTATAGTGGCTTGTGCTGTTTTATTTTGATAAGGATTTCCTATTACTCCTATGCTTTGCAGAAAGTTTGCATCTCTTTCGTTAGTAGCAAGACCTTTTGGTAATTCTTGAGCTTGTAACCCTAGAGTAATGCAGATAGTGAATATAGCAAGTAGATGTTTCATTTTCTTCTTTAAAAAAACAAATTTATTAAAGATTAGCTATTTATTTTAACAAGTAATTAGGAATTCTTACGCGCCTAATATTTTTTGACATTGTAAAATAGCTTCTTGTACTGTGTGGATATTGTTGATGCGGAAAATGAGTTTTTCTTTTACTTCTTTCATTTCACAGTTGGAGTGGTTTTGTTTCAAGTATTCGAGTGCTTTTCCAAATCTTTCTGTTTGAAAATATTCGCTATCCTGTGGCGGGAAATAGCCGGTAAGTTTGTTGTTTTTAAGCGCTAAGCGAGGAAATCCGATTTGTTTTCCTAACCAACGTAGGCGTAAAGACTGAACTAACTCTTGCACTTGATGGGGAGGCGCTCCAAAACGATCGTTTAATTGTACTTGAAAACGGTTTAGTTCTTTTTCGGTCTTTAATTCGTTCAGCTCTTTGTATAGAAAAAGTCGTTCAGAAACACTACTGATATATTCTTCTGGAATCAAGATTTCTAAATCGGTGTCTAGTTGGCAATCGGCTACCAATACTTTGTTTTTATCTTCTTGATATAAATCTCTGAACTCTTCTTCCTTGAGTTCTTGTATAGCTTCGTCTAGTATTTTTTGATACATATCGAAACCAATATCACCAATAAAACCACTTTGCTCAGCACCGAGTAAATCTCCAGCACCTCGAATATCTAAATCGCGCATAGCGATGTTGAACCCACTTCCTAAATTTGAAAATTGCTCTAATGCATTGAGTCGTTTGCGCGCATCAGATGTTAAAGAATAGGCTGGTGGAGCTAAGAGGTAGCAAAATGCTTTTTTGTTTGATCGTCCTACACGGCCTCGCATTTGATGAAGGTCAGAAAGCCCAAAATTGTTAGCATTGTTAATGATTATGGTGTTGGCATTAGGAATGTCTAATCCGTTTTCAATAATTGTGGTGGAAATAAGCACATCAAATTCCCCTTCTATGAAAGCAAGCATGATTTGTTCTAGCTTCTTTCCATCCATTTTTCCATGTCCAATTCCTACTTTAGAGTTAGGGCTTAGGCGCTGTACTAAGCCAGCAACCTCTTGTATGTTTTCTATACGATTGTGCACAAAATAAACTTGCCCACCTCTTGAAACTTCATAAGTGATAGCATCTCTAATTAGTTCTTCATCAAAGGTGCATACTTCAGTTTGAACAGGATGTCTGTTTGGTGGTGGCGTGTTAATAATAGATAAGTCACGGGCCCCCATCAACGAAAACTGTAAGGTTCTAGGAATAGGAGTAGCGGTGAGGGTTAATGTGTCAACGTTTGCTTTGAAGGTTTTCAGTTTATCTTTAACCGCTACACCGAACTTTTGTTCTTCATCAATGATAAGTAGTCCAAGGTCATGAAAAGCAACATCTTTACCGACTATACGGTGTGTGCCAATTAGTATGTTGATTTCTCCTTCGGCCACTCCTTTCAGAATTTCTCTTTGTTCTTTAGTTGTTCTGAATCGATTGATGTAATCAATCTTACAAGGGAGCCCCTGTAATCGTTTTTTGAAACTTTTAGCATGTTGCATAGCTAAAATAGTAGTCGGAACTAAAACAGCGACTTGCTTATTGTCGGCAACTGCTTTAAAAGCTGCTCGGATGGCAACTTCTGTTTTTCCAAAACCAACATCTCCACAAATTAGTCGATCCATTGGCATACTATTTTCCATATCATTTTTTACCGCTTGTGTAGCTTTGTATTGGTCTGGAGTGTCCTCATACATGAAAGATGCTTCTAACTCATATTGTAAAAAACTATCTGGAGAAAATTCGAAACCGCTTTTTGCTTTTCTTTTAGCATATAGGTGAATGAGATCATAAGCAATTTGCTTAACACGACTTTTAGTTTTTGCTTTTGTTTTTAGCCATTGTCCAGAGCCAAGTTTATTAGTTCTTGGTTCAGCGCCATCTTTACCACTATACTTAGCGATTTTATGTAATGAATGAATGCTAATGAATAGGGTGTCATTATCTTTATACAAAAGCTTAATGGCTTCTTGCTTTTTACCGTTGACATCTATTTTATGTAATCCGGCAAACTTTCCAATTCCATGGTCTATATGAGTAACAAAATCGCCAGGTTGCAAATTGGTTAGTTGCTTAAGTGTAATAGCTTGCTTGTTGGCAAATCCTGTTTTGAGGCGAAACTTGTGGTAGCGCTCAAAAATTTGATGATCAGTATAACATGCAATTTTTTTCTGATGATCGATAAAACCTTTATTCAGACTAAATACTAAAGGAGTGAATTCAACTTCTTGTCCAATGTCTTCAAAAATCTTTTGAAAGCGATCCACTTGTTGACTGCTTGCGCAAAGGATGAGATTTTGGTAGTAATTCTCTTGCCCTTTGTGTAGGTCACTAGCTAGTAAATCAAACTGCTTATTGAATGTCGGTTGTGGCGTAGCAAGAAACTCATACGTTCCGTCTGCAATGTAATGAAACGCTTGTCCGAATTCGATAACTGGAAAACAATCGATTTGTTTTGTAAAGCTTTTGCCATTGATAAACAACTGTTGAGGTGACAAATGTTTGAGTGGGCTGTCTTTCAATTCTTCAAAAGAAATAATCGCCTTATTGAAAAAGCTGTCTAGCGTACCCTTTGTCAGTTCTATATTTTTAAACCATATCTGTGTTTTAGGCGATAGATATTCCAAAAAACTTTCCTGACTTTCCTGTAGTAGTTGTTCTTGTACATTAGGTACAATGCAAAATTTATTGTGCGTTTCTTGTGATAGTTGAGTGTTGATGTTGAAAGTTCGAATACTCTCAATTTCATCATCAAAAAACTCCATACGATAAGGCTGTTCATTGGAGAAAGAAAAAACATCCAAGATTCCGCCGCGGATTGAATATTGGCCTGGTTCGATTACAAAATCTACACGATCAAATCCATATTCTTGCAGCGTTTCGTTTAAGAAATTGATTGAGAACGTGTCACCTCTTTTAACATCTAAGGAATTTTGTTTGAGGTGTTTTTGACTGACTACTTTTTCGAATAAAGCTTCTGGATAACTTACAATAATTGGATGGCGATGATGATTGAGTGTGTTTAAAACCTCTGCGCGTAACAATACATTTGCGTTATCTGTTTCTTCTATCTGATAAGGTCTTCTGTAAGAACCAGGGAAAAATAAGACTTCTTTTTGCAGGATGCTTTCTAAATCGTTTAAGAAGTATGCAGCTTCTTCTTTATCAGATAAAATAAAAAGGTGTGGGCGTTTTACTTCTTGTGAGATATTGGCTGCTAGAAGAGCATTCTGAGAGCCTACTAAACCTTTGAAGTGTATTTTGCTTTTGGGATTATCGGTTAGGGCCTGCTGTAGTAATTGTGAGGCAGCATGTTCTTTGTATAATCCTATGAGTTGGGGTAGTTTCACCTATTCGTTCATATAGCTTTCGGCCTTTTCTACCATTTGGGTAGAGCCAATAAAGTAAGGTGTTCTTTGGTGTAAATCAGTTGGCACAATATCCAAGATTCTTTGTGTTCCGTCTGTTGCTTTTCCTCCAGCTTCTTCAGCAATCCATGCTAATGGAGCACATTCATATAACAGGCGTAGTCTACCTAGTGGAGCGGCTGTTGTTTTTGGATAAATATAAATTCCTCCTTTTAATAGATTTCGGTGAAAATCGGCAACTAATGAACCCATAAAACGAGCAGTATGTGTGCGATTTTTATTATCGTCTAATTGCTGGCAGAATGACACATATTTTTTAACTCCTTTTGACATAGTATTCAGATTGGCTTCATTTATTGAGTAAATTTCTCCAATAACAGGCGTTTGTATATTTGGATGAGACAAGCAAAATTCACCAATAGATGGATCTAGTGTAAATCCGTTTACTCCATTTCCTGTAGTATATACCAACATGGTAGATGAACCGTAAATAACATATCCGGCAGCTACTTGCTCTTTTCCTGCAACAAAAAATTCTTCTTTCGTTACGGTTTTGTTTGTGTCTTTTCTTTGTAAAACAGCAAAGATGGTTCCGACCGATATATTAACATCAATATTGGATGATCCATCTAATGGATCAATACTGACTAAGTATTTTCCGTTTTGAGAGTTTAAACCGTCTAGTATAACAATGTCTTCATCTTCTTCAGAAGCCACAGCAGCACATTCTCCTCCAGATTTAAATGCAGCAATGAACTGATCGTTGGCGTATAAGTCTAATTTTTTAACCGATTCCCCTTGTACATTTTCTTGGCCTACTTCACCTAAGATATCGACTAATCCTGCTTTGTTAATTTCTCGGTGAACAATTTTCGAGGCAATAGCAATATCGTTTAGTAGTCGACTTAAATCTCCTTTTGCACCAGGGTTCAATGCTTGTTGATCGGTAATGAATTCGGTGAGTGTTTTAATCTTTGCCATAACTGGTTATTCTGTTGCAAATATGAGATAAAATAAGGGAATGATGAAATACGTTGGAAAGGGAAAAAAATTACCTTTGCTTTATGACTGCACACATCCGAAAAGGAACACAGGCTGATTTGCCAGTAGTATTGGATTTAATCAAGGAATTGGCCGAATATGAGAAGGCGCTTAACGAAGTAACGATTACTCTGAAGGAATTAGAGAAAGATGGCTTTGGTGAACATCCTTGGTATTGGTTTATTGTTGCTGAAATTGATGATGAAATTGTGGGTATGTCATTCTATTTTATTCGTTATTCTACTTGGAAAGGGCGCTTTTTGTTTTTAGAAGATTTTGTAGTGAAAGAATCTTACAGAGGAAAGGGTATCGGGTCGCAGCTATTTGAAGAAACAGTTCGTATCGCCCAGCAGATTGAGGTGAACGGAATGATTTGGCAAGTACTAGATTGGAATGAGGCCGCAATCAACTTTTATAAAAAGTATGATGCGCATTTAGATGACGAATGGCTGAGTGGAAAGTTAGTGAAGAAACAAATTACCAATTTCCGATTTAATGATAGTTTATAAGTTTGGTGGAGCATCGGTTAAGGATGCAGCAGGTGTTCGAAATGTGGTAAGCATTTTACAAGCCGAATCAGATGTGAATTTGATGATCGTGATTTCTGCCATGGGTAAAACAACTAACGCTTTAGAGGCAATAGTAAACGCTTACTACAGCGGAGATGCACCCTCTTTAGATTCAGTAAAACAATATCACTTTGATATCATGACTCAATTGTTTGAGCGCAATCACCCTATTTATGATAAAGTGAATAATCTGTTTGTAGAGATAGAGTGGGTGATTGAAGATGCGCCAACCAGTACTTATGCTTACGAATACGACCAAATTGTTTCGGTGGGAGAGTTATTATCAACAACTATCATAAGCGCTTATTTGAATGAGTGTGGATTTACAAATCGTTGGCTAGATGCAAGAGATATTATTCGAACAGATAATACGCACCGAAATGCCCGTGTTGATTGGGAACTAACACAAAGCTTGATACAAAAAGAGGTTAGTAAAGGATTACCTGTGCTTACCCAAGGATTTATTGGGTGTACTTCGGAGAATTTCACGACTACGCTTGGCAGAGAAGGTTCGGATTTTACAGCTGCTATCTTAGCGCATGCTGCTCAAGCAGAGGAGGTTGTTATTTGGAAGGATGTTACTGGTATTTTGAATGCTGATCCACGCTTTTTTGAGGATGCTCAGAAGCTGAAAAGCTTATCCTATGCTGAAGCTATAGAGCTTGCTTATTTTGGAGCCAAGGTTATTCATCCCAAAACAATTCAACCTTTAAAGGACAAAAATATCCCTTTACGCGTTCGCTCTTTTGTAGATGGCACTAATGATGGAACAGTGGTAAGCGAAGGTGCTGAAGTTAAGCCATTTCTACCCTCTTTTATAGTGAAAGAAAACCAAGTATTACTTTCGATTTCGGCTCAAGACTTATCTTTCATAGTTGAAGATCACTTGAGTCATATTTTCTATTTGTTTTCTGAGTATGGTGTGCGAGTAAATGTAATGCAAAACTCTGCAGTAAGTTTTTCCGTTTGTGTAGATGATGATGCGCAAAAAGTTCCAGCCTTAATAGATGCTTTGAAGAAAGAGTATCAAGTGTTGTATAATGACGAACTAACATTGTATACTATTCGTCATTATAATGATGATTCTATGGCAAAGGTGTTGAAGGATAAAACATTGCTTTTAGAACAAAAAAGTCGCCATACTGTTCAATTAGTGGTTCAATAGAATTTTTGAGAGTAAAATTTTTGAAAGTTTTTCATAACTCTCAAAGGTCCACCCAGCAATATGTGGTGATAAAATGACTTTATCAGACTTGATAAGATCTTCTAAGGTTTCTGATTTTTCTATTTTTTCGAAAGAAGATTTTTCGAAATCAAAAACATCCAAACATGCACCATAGATCTTTTTGTTTTTAAGTCCTTTCAAAATAGTTTTTGTGTCAACGCACTTTCCTCTAGAAGTATTAACGAGGTAAATAGGTTTTTTGAATTTTTCTAAGTAGTCATCATTAAATAGGTATGTAGTTTCTTGTGACAGAGGGATGTGTAAGCTTAAAATGTCTGATTTCTGAAAAATAACCTCCAATTCTACTTGCTCTGCCCAATTTGTGTTAAAGGATTCAAGGTATTTGTCATAGGCTAGTACAGTACAATCAAATCCTTTTAATACTTTGGCGAAAGAGCTGCCATTATTTCCATAACCAATAATTCCAATGGTTTTACCAGAAATTTCGTGACCTCTATTTTCTTCTCTTTTCCAAATCCCTCTTCTAACTTCTGTATCCGCTTTATTTAGGTTATTAAAAAGAGAAAGCAACATGCCTAATGCATGTTCAGCAACGGCTTGTGCATTTCCTTCAGCTGCATTGAAACATGTGATTCCTTTTTGCTCAGCATATTGCACATCTATATTTTCTAGTCCAGAACCGGATCGAGCAATGAATTTTAAGTTGTTGCAAGCATCTAAAAAGGTGCTGTCTATCTTGAATCTAGATCGGATTATTATTCCATGAAAATCAGGAATAATTTGTTGAATTTGTTCTTTGGTTAAATCATATCCTTCTACACATTTGTAACCATTTTTAGTAAGCCCTTCCCAAAGAAGTGGGTGAACGGTATCAACAAAAAGAACTTTCATTTAGCTCAAAATCATTTGTCCGATAAGGAAGTAAATAAACAAACCTAAGACATCATTTACAGTAGTGATAAATGGACCTGTTGCAAGTGCTGGGTCAATCTTATACTTATCTAAGGTAAGTGGAACAAAAGTTCCAAAGAGTGCAGCAAAAATGATGACTGCTAAAAGAGCAATGCTAACAGTAGCGCTGAGCCACACTTCATACCCTAGTAAAAAGGCAGCGATGTAAATAATGCTGGAACATATAATTCCGTTTACAAGTGCGACTCCTAGTTCTTTAATAAGGCGTTTGAAGGTGCCATTAAACTCTATTGACCCTCCGGCTAAACCTTGTACTACAATAGCGGCTGATTGAACCCCTACATTACCACCCATTGCAGCAATAAGAGGGATGAAAAAAGCCATTTGATAATTCTTCTCAATATCGAATATACCAATCACTTTGGCTCCTAACAGTCCGCCAATCATTCCGATAAGTAGCCATGGGAGTCGTGCTCTTGTTAATGTCCAAACACTATCGCTTGACTCTACATCTTCGGAAATTCCTGAAGCCATTTGGTAGTCTTTTTCAGCCTCTTCTTTAATGACTTCCATAACATCATCTACCGTAATTCGACCAATTAGCTGTCCTAAGTCATTAACCACTGGAAGAACAATTAAGTCATATTTATTCATGATGTTTCCAACCTCTTCATTGTCTTCGTTGGCATTAACCATGATAATATCTTCTTTATAGATTTCCGAAATGATTGTTTTGGCATCTGTAAGAAGCAGTTTTTTTAATGATAGTGTCCCTAACAAAATATCGTTATTATCTACTACATAAATGGTGTAAACAAAACTCACATTTTCGGCTTGTTTGCGCATTTCTCTCACGCAACGCATCACTGTCCAGTTTTTGTTAACCTTGATAAGTTCTTTTGCCATTAAACCTCCAGCTGTATCTTCTGGATAGTTTAGAAGATCTGCAATATCGCTTGCGTGTTCTACATCTTCTATGTGAGATAAAACTTCTTCTTTTACTTCTTGCGGAAGTTCAGAAACGATATCTGCAGCATCATCTGATTCTAGGTTTTCAAGAACCTCTTCTGCAATCTCTTTTGGAGAAAGGTTGTCTAATAATTGATCGCGTAAATCATCCTCCAGTTCCATTAGGATGTCAGCGCCTTTTTCATCCTCAATAATGTTGTGAAGAAAATGTGCTTGTTCTAGCTCTATCGCTTCATAAATTTCAGCAATATCGGCAGCATGAATTTCAGTAAGTTCTTCTGTTAGTTTTGCTACAGATTGCTCTTCAATCAAAGACTGAATGTGTTCAATGTATTCTTTACTTAACTCAAATTTCATACTTCAAAACTTTGGGTTAGTTGGATGAAATCATCTACACTTAACTGTTCTGCACGTAGGCTAAGGTAGGGTTCGGCTTTCTTTTCGTCAACCAAGGTAATACTTTTTAAGGCATTCCTCAAAGTCTTCCTTCTTTGATTGAAAGCAGTTTTAACCACTCTTTTGAAGAGTTTTTCATCACAGTCTAAGGTTTGATTTTCTTTTCGAATTAAGCGAATAACTCCTGATTTGACTTTAGGAGGAGGAATAAAGACATCTTCGTTTACTGTAAACAAATATTCGATATTGTAATAAGCTTGAAGTAAAACACTGATGATGCCGTAGTTTTTATTTCCCGGCTGTGAAGCTATTCTTTCGGCCACTTCTTTTTGAAACATTCCTGCAATTTCAGGGATAATCTCTTTGTGTTCCAAAGCCTTAAATAAAATTTGTGAAGAGATGTTATACGGAAAGTTTCCGATCAGTGCAAAGGGTTCTTTGAAGATTTCGTTGAGCGGAAGTTTTAAGAAATCTCCTTCTATAATATGATTATTGAGTAGAGGGAAATGAGTTTTAAGATAAACCACTGACTCTTTGTCTATCTCGATAACAAAAACTTCGCTGTCTTTTTGTAATAAGAACTGCGTGAGTACACCCATCCCTGGACCAATTTCCAACACCTGTTTGTATGCTTGGTGATGAAGGGAGTCAGCAATCTTTTGAGCGACATTAAGGTCGTTTAAAAAATGTTGACCTAGGTGCTTTTTAGCTCTTACTTTTCCCATCTTACTGCTCGTGAACGATTTCTAATAAGGAACGAAATGCTCCAAATTTTCCTCTGTATTTTTCGGTGTGTTCTGTTTGTAATGCTTGTGAAAACTCAGTTTGATACTTTTCTAAAGTAGCCAAATCTTTGCAGGTGTATTGTATGGCGTATGTAATTTCATCATCAACCATCAATCGGCAAATTTTATTACTAAGGAAACAACCTGTATTCATTACATCAGGAATGTGTTTTGTTTTCATCCAGTGTAGCCACTCTTCGTGAATAGTTGGGTCTACTAAGCTTACAGTTACATTATAAATAATCATTGTGCTATGTTTTCGTTATCACCTCTTAATGCTCGAAATCTTTTCCTTGCTTCCGAAGTATAGATGCTTCCATTATGTTCTAGCAAAATTTGTTCGTACAGCATTTGTGCTTTTTTGTTATCCTTTAAATGTTCTTCAGTCAGTTTTGCCCATTGAAAAAGTGCATCATCTGCAAGGATATCATAGCTATAGTTTTCAGCTACATCTTGAAAATAACTGATAGCTTGACTGTAGTTTTTAGTATGCATGGATATTTCCGCCTTTTTGTAAATAACTTCATCAGAAAGGCTGTGTCCTGAAAAAGTAAGCAATAAGCTGTCTAGAGTATTTGTGCTAGCCTCCCATTTATTTTGAAATGCTAAAAATTCTGCTCGAGCATACATTTCCATGGCGTGACTAGAAGTGTCTAGCCCCACATTGTCCGTAATGAGCAGGGATAAATCCATTGCATTGTTGGCAATAAGTTTGGAGGTAGATGCCTTTAGTACATCTAGCTGCGCTTGAGCCCAATCAAATTCTCCTTGGAAATAGGAGATTCTTGCTCTTCGGAATTTAGCTTCGTGCCCAATAGGGTTTTCTTTAAAGTCTTTTTCTACTTGAGAGTAAAGCAGAATAGCTTCCCATGGATCTCCTCGCATAAGTAAAATATCAGCCAGTTCTAACTTACATTCGGCCTGTAGTTCCACTTCTCCCATCGTTATGTTGATACATTCTTCTAGTAATGAAACAGCCTTTTCGGAGTTGTGCAGGTAAAATCCCTGAAGGTGTGCGTACTCTTTTATTAAATAAGCTGTAGATATATTTATTCCTAGTTCATTGATTGCATCCTGATATTCATTGTCAATTTTTTCCAGATCATTTTTAGTGTGTGTGCTAGCTAAAATTCGCTCTGTTTTTGCGATAACTTTCAGGATTTTTGCTTCTAAAAGGTAGGTGGGATTTCCTTTTTGGATAAGGTATTTATAAGCGTCTATTGCTGCTTTGTAGGCTTGATTTTCATGAGCGATAGTGGCTAACTCATACATGCGATGGCCATTTTCATCTAATCTCTTATCAAGTGCTTTGGAATATATGAAAGCAGCATCAAATTCATCTTGTTGCATGAATAGCCATACAAGCATTTCGGTTAAGTCGGTGTTATTGGTTTTTTGGACTTCTTTGAGCAGTTGTTTTTTTAGAATTTCAAAATTATCCCTGTTTCCTTTTGTTCTCCCAAGTGTGTTTTGAAGTGTGTTTTGTACAGATTGTCGTTTGCTAGGTTCTTCTACTACAAGCAAGATGAATTCATCAACCATCAATTCTGTCTCGCCAAGATTTCTGTAAATGTTTGCGATTTGAAATCGGAAGTTGTGTTGGGGGTTGAGTTCTTGGCCTTTTTTGTATGCTTTTAAAGCCCATTCGTGCTCACCTCTATATGTGAAAGAAGAGGCTAAAGTGTTAACTTGACTGTATTGTCCAGGAGGTAAAGAATTGGTTGTTTTTTGGAATTGTTTCTCTGCTTTTTTCGCAAGATTATTTGCTTTCCAAACATACCCAAGGTCAACTTTATATTTTAAATTATTTGGGTGTTTTTTTTGAGCCTTCCTGATTAGTTTTTCAGCTTCTGAAAAATATTCTAGTTTCAATAAACTCTCTAAATAAGAATTGTAGATTGAATTGATATTAATCTTTTCTTTTTCTAATTGTTTGTAAATCGTTATAGATTTTTCAAAATCACCATTTCGGTAGTATTCATTAGCTAGTTTGAATTGGTTTCTATCTTGAGCTAACAGGTTTCCGGTAATGCAATATAACGATATGAGTAAGATTACTTGCTTCATTTTGTCCACAGAAAGTCATTATGCTTGTAAAGTTTAAAGTCACTTACTTTTTGTAAAGGTATTGATGCTTTGTAGCAAGTGTATCCAAGACTTGTGAGGAGACCCCAGCTTGCTTTTCGTCCAGCTTCTGAACATTCTATGAAAATAATAGGAGAGTTGTTTTGCAACATCGATTTCATTCCTTTTAAGACAAACGCCTCGGCTCCTTCAACATCTATCTTTATAAAAGAAGGTGAGAGTTTCGAAAGTTCTGAATCGTGATCAATGACAATAGAATCGACAGATACTTTTTTTACACTGCAATCTTCTTTGTGCCACACCATGCTTGCCATTGTATGATTTTTTCCTTGATCAGGAATCAAAAAGGTTGTTTTTTCTGTTTTATCGGATACTGCTTTCTTGTAAAGCGTGATGTTCTGTAAGGAATTGAGGTGATAGTTTTTTTCTAGAATTTCAGCTGTCTCTGGAATAGCTTCGAAGGAGTAAACCTTCCCGTTTTTCCCTGCTAATTTGCTGCAGCTTAAAGTGAAATAACCCACGTTAGCGCCAATGTCAAAAACAACATCTCCAGGCGATACAAAATGCTTGATTATATTTTGGGTTTGAGGTTCAAAACTTCCGTAAATTAACGACAACTCTGTTTTAGCTGAAGCAAAGATTTTTAAACCTTTATTGATTCCTGATAAGACAGTATATGTTCTTCGTTCAGCACCAAAAATGAAAACAATGATATTTTTAAGAAGTGATTTAATAACTGCTAATGTTTTCTAGTTCTTGATTGATGGTTTGTAATAAAGTGTCACTTCTAGAAAACCCATCGATTGCTGTTTTATAAGCTTCTTTGCTGTCGTTTAGAAGTAATTTCTCTTTCGCTATAAAGTTGTCCACTTCAGATTTATCATACACATTATTTGAAATATCATTTTTTAAGTGTTTTAATTCTTGAATATTTCTCGGGATGTTTTTGGTGAGGTTTTGATTCGTTTTAATGTAAGGTTTTAAGCTTCTTTTCAATAGCTTTAGTTTGTTAATGAATGTAGCATCTTTTATGTCATTTGGGTTTAGGTTGTCTAATGCCATTCTCGATTTTCTCATTAATAACTCATACTCATTGTACTGCAATTTTGCTTCGTCAAAGTTCATGCTATCCACTACAATCTTCAATTGGTTGTATTCAGTAATCAAGCTGTCAACAGTAGCAAGTTCTTCATTAAAAGAAGAACGGGAGCAAGCTGATAGCAGCATTACTCCCGTTAATATGTAAACTAGATATTTCATTTTAGTTGATGATGTCAAATCCAGTGTAAGGCACTAATGCTTTTGGAATGCGAATACCCTCAGGTGTTTGATTGTTCTCTAATAAAGCCGCTACAATTCTTGGTAGTGCTAATGCGCTTCCGTTTAAGGTGTGGCACAACTGATTTTTTTTGTTTTTGTCTTTGTAACGTAATTTTAATCGGTTGGCTTGGTAGCTTTCAAAGTTAGAGATAGAACTTACTTCTAACCATCTTTCTTGTGCGGCTGAGTAAACCTCCATATCGTAAGTAAGGGCAGAGGTGAAGCTCATGTCACCGCCACATAATTTTAGGATGCGGAAAGGCAACTCTAAATCTCTTAATATTTCCGTCACATGCTTTACCATCACATCCAATGTTTCGTATGATTTTTCAGGAGATTGCACTTGTACAATTTCTACTTTATCGAATTGGTGCAGCCTATTTAATCCCCTTACATCTTTTCCGTAAGAACCCGCTTCTCTTCTAAAACAAGGGGTGTAAGCAGTGTATTTGATTGGAAATTCTTCTGATTTCACAATAACATCTCTAAAGATGTTAGTGACTGGAACTTCTGCAGTAGGTATCAAATAAAGATTATCACCAGTAACATGATACATTTGCCCTTCTTTATCGGGGAGCTGCCCGGTGCCAAAACCACTGTCTTCATTTACTAGGTGCGGGGGTTGTACTTCCAAGTAGCCCGCATCAGTATTTTTATCCAAAAAGAAATTGATAAGCGCTCTTTGTAGTCGAGCCCCTTTCCCTTTGTAAACAGGAAATCCTGCTCCAGTGATTTTATTTCCGAGTTCAAAATCAATTAAATCGTATTTAGCGGCTAGCTCCCAGTGAGGTAGGTTTGTTTCTCCTAAACTTGGAATTGTTCCTTCTTCAGAAACAACCTCATTATCTTCAGCGCTTTTTCCAGCTGGAACTAAATCATGCGGAATGTTTGGGATTTGCACCAGCAAATCCTGTAAATCTTGATTGATTTTTGATTGCTGTTCTTGTAGAGATTTACTTTGCTCTTTCAAGGTAGCTGTTTGTGCTTTTGCAGCATTAGCTTTTTCTACTTCCCCATTTTTAAACAGCATGCCAATTTCTTTGGCTATCTGATTAGATTGCGCTAACACACTGTCTAATTCTGCTTGTGTGCTTTTGCGCTTGTCATCCAGTGCAATGACTTCGGCTAATATAGTTGTAGCATCAAAACCTTTTTTAGCAAGCTTTTGAATTGCTTCTTCTTTCTGTTCTCGGATATAATTCAGTTGTAACATATCTTTCCTTCTTGCTTTACAAAAATAACATTCTATTCCATAAAAAAACTCCCGACTTGAAATAAGCCGGGAGTTTCTTTTAAATCTTTTTCAATAACCCTTGCTTATTCTGCAAATGGAGATACTGAAACAAATGATCGATTATTTTTCTTTTTAGTAAAAACAACGGTTCCGTCAACCAATGCAAATAAAGTATGATCTTTACCCATACCTACATTTTCACCTGGATGGTGCGTTGTTCCTCTTTGACGAACAAGGATATTTCCTGCTAAGCAGCCTTGACCACCGTAAATTTTAACGCCTAATCGTTTACTTTCTGATTCTCTACCGTTCTTACTACTACCTACACCTTTCTTATGAGCCATGGTATTTAGTTTTTATAAGTTATAACCACTATTCAGCTTTTTTAGGAGCTGCTTTCTTTGCGGTCGTTTTTTTAGTTGTTGTCTTTTTTGCTGCAGGCTTTTTAGCGGCTGTTTTTTTAGCAGCTGGTTTTGCCTTTGTTTCTTCTTTTGGTTCAGCTTTTTTCGCTGAAGTCTTTTTAGCGGCAGCTTTTTCTTCAATTTTCTGAATAAGGATTTCAGTTAAAGCTTGGCGATGACCATTCTTTACGCGGTATCCTTTTCTTCTTTTCTTTTTGAAAACGACTACTTTGTCGCCTTTCAAGTGGCTAACGACCTTTGCCGTTACTTTAGCACCACTGATAGCTGGGGCGCCAACCTTGATTTTGCCGTCATTGTCAATTAAAAGAACATTGTCGAATTCTACTTTAGAACCCTCTTTGTTCTCCAAACGATGAACATAAATCTGTTGGTCTTTTTCAACTTTGAACTGTTGCCCTGCTATTTCTACAATTGCGTACATGTTAAACAGTTTTATTAATTACACTAGTTTTTAGTGGGCTGCAAATGTAATAATTATCTATGAAAGCACAAAAAAAAACTATTGTTTGTTTACTAGATAAATTCCAGCAAAAATAATAGCTGTTCCTAAGATGTGTTGTAGAGCAATTTGTTCTCCGTCTATTACGCCCCACATAATGGCGAAAATTGGAATGAGGTAGGTAACGGAGGAAGCAAAAATAGCCGTAGTTCTGGCTACAAGTTTGTTGAAAATAGCTACAGCCATAGAAGTTCCTATAACGGCTAGTATAAAAATATATCCTAAAGCACTCCAAGCTTTTTCTTGTGTATTCATTATTTCTAAAAAGTCAGTGCTGAATAAGTGAATGAGTGTAGGAGGTCCAACAAAGAAAAAAGCTAATCCAGTAATATGAATTGGATTCAGTTCTCCTAAGTAATTTTTAATGGTATTAAGACTGATGGCGTAGCAAATGGTTGCAACCACTACAAACCAAGCGTAGTGTGCATTTTCCATTACAACACCATCGCCAGCGACAAGCCAAATAGCACCTGTTAGTCCAATCAAAATACCTAATATGTTATACCATTTTACTTTGATTTTAAAGACAAAAACGGCAATTAATAAAGTAAATAATGGGACAAGTGCATTCAAGATTCCTGTAAGAGAGCTGTCTAATTGTGTTTGTGCCTTGGTAAATAAGAATGCGGGGATCCCGTTACCAAAGAGCCCAACCACTGCTAGTGGAATCCAAAAATGTGCGGGTGTTTTTTTGAGTTGACTCCAGACTAAAGGAAGTAACGAAAGCCATGCTAAACTCATGCGTAAATCAGCAACTTGTGTGTAAGAAAAAATATGTAATCCTTTTTTCATTAAAATGAAAGAAGAGCCCCATATAAAGGCTAGCAAAATCATGATGCTCCAGTTCGCTACATTACTGTTTTGTTGCATATTCAAAATTTAGCAAATATAGGTTAAGATATGATATTAAATCTCACTATTTTTGCATTAAGAAAATGTTTTAACGTGATTAAAAATAATCCCCATAAAGCGATAATATATTGGTTATTTACAGGTTGTATTTTAACTGCCGTAATGGTCATAATTGGAGGGGTTACTCGTCTTACTGAATCAGGTTTGTCTATGACTGATTGGCAATTGATAAGTGGTGCAATACCTCCATTAAATGAGGCTGATTGGCAAGAAGTATTTAATGAATATAAGCAGTTTCCTGAATATCAGAAAGTGAATAAAGGCATGTCCCTTTCGGAGTTTAAATTTATCTTTTTTTGGGAGTATTTTCATAGAGTCTTTGGAAGATTAATAGGTTTAGTATTCATTATTCCTTTTTTATTTTTTTGGTTGAGAAAAAAAATTTCTCAAAAATTAATGCCAAAAATCATCTTAATTTTTGTGCTTGGATGTTTTCAAGCTTTTTTAGGATGGTGGATGGTCAAAAGTGGTCTGGTAGATAGACCTGATGTGAGTCATTTTCGACTAGCAGCACATCTAATTTCTGCCTTTGGATTGATTTCATATATTTTCTGGGTCATGTTGGGTTTGTATTTTCAAAAACCATTTCCTGTAAATAAAAAACTGAATCGTTGGATAAAGTTGATTTTAGTGCTTGTAGTGCTTCAAATTTTATATGGCGCTTTTGTAGCCGGTCTAAAAGCTGGCTTATTATGCCCAGTATTCCCATCCATGTGTAATGTGGATAATCTATTGGCGGGCAACTGGACTGGAAATTTTGCTTTAGGAATGCCAGAGTATTTAGTTAAACTCAATTTGCAAAATATACATCGACTTCTTGCTTATCTAGTCTATGGTGTAATTGCGATTCTGGTTGTAAAAGCAAAAAGATGGAAGTTATCCGATATGGCAAAAAATGGATTAAATACTTTATTTTTATTAGTCAATGTCCAATTTGTTTTGGGTGTATTTACGCTGATTTATCAAATACCTCTTTTACTTGGTGTATTACATCAGTTTGTTGCTCTTTTGTTGTTACTCTCAATTGTTTATTTGCTTAGAGTAACTAGATAATTATTTAGTAACATTTTTTAATGTGTCTACTAAGCATATGTTATATTTCTTTAGAAAAAGAATAAAAAAACCCGCTCAATTGAGCGGGTTTTTTATTAAAGTAATACTTATTACATCATTCCTGGCATACCGCCACCTCCCATTGGAGGCATTGCTGGTGTTTCTTCAGGGATGTCAGCTAATACACATTCAGTGGTTAAAAGCATACCGGCAACAGAAGCTGCATTCTCTAAAGCAACTCGAGTTACTTTTGTTGGATCAATAATTCCTGCTTTCAGCATGTTTTCAAAAACTTCTTTCTTGGCATTGTAACCGAAGTCAGCTTTTCCTTCTTTCACTTTTGCAACAATAACAGACCCTTCGTTTCCTGCATTGGCTACAATTTGTCTTAGTGGCTCTTCAATTGCTCTTGTTACAATTTGGATACCAGTAGTTTCATCAGCATTATCACCTTTTAGTCCTTCCAAAGTTTCGCAAGCTCTAACAAGTGCAACGCCACCACCTGGGATAATTCCTTCTTCTACAGCTGCACGCGTAGCGTGTAGGGCATCATCAACGCGATCTTTCTTTTCTTTCATCTCTACTTCAGAAGCGGCACCTACATATAGTACAGCTACACCACCAGCTAATTTAGCCAAGCGCTCTTGAAGTTTTTCTCTATCATAATCAGAAGTAGTGCTTTCAATTTGCGCTTTAATCTGATTTACTCTAGCTGTGATATCATCTTTTAATCCTGCGCCATTTACAATGGTTGTATTGTCTTTATCGATAGTTACTTTTTCTGCAGTGCCCAACATTTCTAAGGAAGCGTTTTCCAATTTGAAACCTCTTTCTTCAGAAATAACTGTTCCACCCGTCAAGATAGCGATATCCTCTAACATGGCCTTTCTTCTGTCTCCAAAACCTGGTGCTTTTACAGCAGCAATTTTTAATGAGCCACGCATTTTATTAACAACTAAAGTAGCTAATGCCTCACCATCAACATCTTCTGCAATAATCAATAATGGTTTACCCGATTGCGCTACTGGCTCTAAAACTGGAAGTAAGTCTTTCATGTTAGAAATCTTCTTATCGTATAACAGAATCATTGGAGATTCTAAATCAGTTTCCATTTTATCAGCATTAGTTACGAAATAAGGAGAAAGGTATCCTCTGTCAAACTGCATTCCTTCTACCACCTCTACAGTAGTGTCTGTTCCTTTTGCTTCTTCAACAGTGATAACACCTTCTTTTTTAACTTTGTCCATTGCTTCTGCAATTAGTGAACCAATAGTGTCATCATTGTTAGCAGAGATAGCACCAACTTGTTGGATTTTTTCAATGCTATCACCAACCTCTTCCGATTGTGATTGTAAACTTTCAACCACTACTGTAACAGCTTTGTCAATTCCTCTTTTTAAATCCATTGGGTTGGCTCCTGCTGCTACATTTTTCAATCCTGTAGAAACAATAGCTTGCGCTAAAACAGTAGCAGTAGTTGTTCCGTCACCTGCAATATCAGCGGTTTTAGAAGCTACTTCTTTTACCATTTGAGCGCCCATGTTTTCAATCGTATCTTCTAGCTCAATTTCTTTTGCAACTGATACACCATCTTTCGTGATTGTTGGTCCGCCAAATTTTTTGTCGATTACCACATTTCTTCCTTGTGGTCCAAGCGTTACTTTTACCGCATTGGCTAAAGCATCAACACCTCTTTTTAGGGCGTCTCTTGCTTCAATGTCAAATTTAATGTCTTTTGCCATGTTTTTAATTTTTAGATGATGGCCAAGATATCCGCTTCACGCATGATAAGGAAATCTTTGCCTTCTAATTTTAATTCTGTTCCTGAGTATTTTCCATACAAAACGGTATCGCCTACTTTAACAGTCATAGGTTCGTCTTTTTTACCTGCTCCTATTGCAACGATGGTTCCTTTTTGTGGTTTTTCTTGCGCAGTATCTGGAATAATGATTCCAGAAGTAGTGGTCGTTTCAGCTGCTGCTGGCTCTACCAATACTCTATCTGCTAAAGGTTTAATATTCATATCGCTTATTTAAAATTATGTTAAAACTAAAAAGCTTTTCAGCACAAACTGTGCCAAAAAGCATTAAGGATTATAATTCTGCCGAAATTTCAGTTTTTCCCGAAACCATGACATAATGTATGTCAATTATTCTGCATCTAAAGGTCCAGGAGAAGGTAGATTAGTTGGTATTGTTTGAGTTGGTATTGGCGTTTCGTCTAATTGCTCTTGTATAGCTGAGTTGTTGATTCCTCCATCTTCTGTTCTTTCAATAGCGAGGTTGGAAAGTAGGGATAATACCAAAAGGGCAATCGCTAAATACCATGTGGATTTTTCTAAAAAGTCCGCTGTTTTCTTAACGCCCATTACTTGGTTTCCTCCTCCAAAAGTAGCAGATAGACCGCCTCCTTTTGGATTTTGCACTAATACTACTAGTACTAATAAAATACAGGTGATGACGATTAAGATGGCAAAAATTAAATACATATCTTATTTATCTTTTAATAGTTTATCTATCAATTCAATTTGGCCTGCAAAGAAAGAACTTTTTTCCGGATATTTCAAAGAAAGCTGATGGTAGGCTAATTTAGCTTTTTCGTAATGTTCTTGCTCTAGGTAAACACGCGCTAATGTTTCGGTAACGAAAGTCATTTGATCTTCAACACTTTTTTTAGCTTGGCTGCTAGGAGAGAAAAATTCCTCCTTTTTGGGTTTAGGTCTGTCTTTTGCAACAAATTCCTCTATTAAATTGAGTTTGTCATTCAGCGAATAGTCTTTTTTAAATGTTTTGTCTTTTCTCTCAATCGGTTTGGCTTGTGAAAGTTTTAGCCATTCACTAAAAGAATGTTTCTCCTCGTTGTCAAATTGTAATGGTTGCCCAATTCCTAACTGCTCTTTTGCTTTCTCTTTCTCAGTAACAATTTTTTCATTTTTTTGAACAATAGGTTTTTGCTTATGTCTCTTGTCTTTTTCTGTAATGAGGTAGAATAATTGTTGTCTGTCTCCTGCGATAGCGGCAGCAAATTTAAGTTGTTTGTTAAAGTGTATGCTTTCTTGGTTATGCAAGGATTTTAGGAATAGTAATTGACTACTTTGGCAATAAGGATGTTCTTTAGTTAACTGAAGTAGCTCCTTACTTTCTATGGCGCCTAAATTTTTTGGATTGAGCATCCAATGATGATATGTTTCTTTTGTGATTACCAATTTGCAACCGATTTATTGAATATATTTTCTGAAAGTACTTGTACTATTTGGTCAATCAATTCTGTTTCTATGATAGACAGGTCTTGCGAACTGTCAAAATCAGCATAGTGCGAAAATGATTGAGAGTAGTTTTGATTTTCATCTAATCTATTAGTGAAGGTTACTTTTACACTTATTGTTAGTCTGTTTTGTGCAGCTGTTTCATTCGCTTGGATAGCTATTGGTTTTACTGTGTATGCGGTAATTTCTCCTTCGAATTGTAAATCTCCAATAGCATCCGTTAAGCTTAAGTTTGTTTGAGAAATAAACTGGTCTTTCAGGCTTTCTGTCATGATGTTACTTAAGGTGGGTTGCACCATGGAAGCATTGTTTTGGAAATAGCCAATAGAAACTGTTTCTATATCAGCAGATATAGATGCTCCGGTAAAGGAATATATTCCACATGAAATTAATGAAATGCTTGTAAAAATAAATATACCTACCTCCTTTATCACAGTTTATATTCTTTAATTTTTCGATAAAGGGTTCGTTCGGAAATCCCTAGTTCATCAGCTGCGTCTTTCCTTCTTCCACTATGTCTTTCAAGTGATTTTTGAATTAAAATCTTTTCATGATCTTGTAAAGTCATAATGAATTCTTTTGGTTCACGATTAGGGGCGTTAATCATTATGGAAGGATTTTCTTCTAACTCTTCATAATTACTTTGAGAGATACTTTCGCCTTCTTTATTAATAGGTTGACTTCCATTCATTAAATCAGCGGTTACTTTTTTCAAGTCGTTGAGGTCATTTTTCATATCGAACAAGACCTTATATAGAATCTCCCTTTCTGAAAAGTCGCCTTCTTTTTGTTCGTCTTTAAAAAGAATGGGAATATTTCTATTAACCTTTGGTAGATAGTTTTGTAGTTTTTCCGCAGAAATACTTCTGTTTTGCTCAACTGCAGAAATTTGTTCTGCAATGTTTTTGAGCTGTCTGATATTTCCAGGAAAAGGGTGATTGAGTAATAAATCGACTGCATCTTCTTCCAGTCGTATTGTCGGGATGCCGTATTTATCAGCAAAGTCAGCTGCAAATTTTCTAAAAAGCAGATGCGTGTCTTCTCTTCTCTCGCGTAAAGGAGGAATCGTGATGTGAATCGTGTTTAGTCGATAGTATAAATCTTCCCTAAACTTTCCTTTTTGAATAGCTTTGTCTAGGTTTACATTGGTTGCAGCAACTACTCGAACATCTGTTTTTTGCGATTCGCTTGAACCGACTTTCATAAACTCACCCGTTTCTAAAACACGCAGTAATCGCACTTGTGTGCTTAGTGGAAGTTCACCTACTTCATCCAAAAAAATGGTGCCGCCATCTGCTACTTCAAAATATCCTTTTCTAGTGTCATTGGCTCCTGTAAAAGCGCCTTTTTCATGTCCAAATAGTTCACTATCGATAGTTCCTTCTGGAATAGCCCCACAGTTTACGGCAATATAATTTCCATGTTTTCTCTGACTAGAATGATGGATGATTTTAGGCATTGCTTCTTTACCTGTTCCGCTTTCCCCTGTAATGAGTACAGAAATATCGGTAGGTGCTACTTGTAGTGCTACTTCAATCGCTCTATCTAGTTTAGGTGAGTTTCCTAAAATGCCAAATCGTTGTTTTATATCAGCGTGTTTAATCATACTAAACCGATTGCTTTTCCTTTTAATGTAGCGGAGGTGCATTCATACACTTCTACATTTACATACTGTCCTGCCTTGTAGTTTTCTCTTGGGAATACAACTACTGTGTTTTGAGTATTTCTACCAAACAGTTCATTGTCTGATTTTTTTGAAACACCTTCTACCAAAATTTTATGTACTTTTCCAATTTGTTCTTGATTTCGGAAATGTGAGTGTTGCATTTGTAAATCGATGATTTCTTTTAGCCTTCTTTTCTTCACCTCTTCCGGAATATCATCCTCTAGTTTTCTTTGCGCTTGTGTATTTGGGCGTTCTGAATAGTTAAACATAAATCCGAAATCGTACTTCACATATTCCATCAAGCTTAAGGTGTCTTGATGTTCTTCTTCAGTTTCAGAACAAAATCCCGAAATGATATCCATAGAAATTCCACAATCAGGAATAATTCTTTTAATAGCGTTTACTCTGTCGATATACCATTCTCTAGTGTATCCTCTATTCATAAGTTCTAGTATTCTACTATTTCCAGACTGAACAGGAAGGTGAATATAATTGCAGATATTCTCGTGCTTTGCCATGATATGTAGCACATCATCTGTCATATCCTTTGGGTGCGAAGTAGAAAAACGAATTCTTAATTCAGAACTTACTTGAGCTACCATATCTAGTAGTTGAGCAAAATTAACACTTTTAGCTTGTTCTTCTGGACTTAGTTTACTGAAATCTTTTTTTAGTCCTCCTCCAGACCAGAGGTAGGAGTCAACATTTTGTCCCAATAGTGTTACTTCTTTGTAGCCATCTGTAAATAATTGCTCGCATTCATTTAAAATTGATTCTGGATCCCTACTTCTTTCTCTACCTCTAGTAAAAGGTACCACGCAGAATGAGCACATGTTGTCGCATCCACGCATTATAGAGACAAATGCAGTGATTCCGTTTCCTCCCAATCGTACAGGACTAATTTCAGCATATGTTTCTTCTTTGGAAAGAATAACATTTACAGCTTTTCTTCCTTCGTCAACCTCTCCAATTAAATTAGGTAAATCTCTGTAAGCATCAGGTCCTACAACAATGTCAACTAATTTTTCTTCTTCTAGGAATTTTTCTTTTAAGCGTTCGGCCATACATCCCAAAACACCTACTACCATTCTTGGATTTTGTTTTTTCTTTATTGCATTGTAAACTTTCAAACGATTTCGAACAGTTTGTTCTGCTTTTTCTCGAATAGAACAGGTGTTTACAAAAACAACGTCTGCTTCTTCAATATTAGGCGTTGTTGAAAATCCCTCATTAGTAAGGATTGAAGCAACAATTTCGCTATCCGAAAAATTCATTTGACAGCCGTAACTTTCAATATATATTTTTCTTCCGCTTTTTGATGCGTTAATTAGCTTTAAAGCTTCTCCTTGCCTTTCTTCTTCAATTACTTTATCTATCATGTTCAACTAATGTTGCTGCAACCAATTTAGTTCGCAAAAATACAAAACTCTTCAAAACTGACAATTTGGCAGAAATTATTTTTTTTAAAAAAACATTATATTATATATAATATAAGTGCTTTTGAGTAATGTCAGTCGTTTGGAACTTATAGAAATTCTTGTTTTTCTTTGCAGTGAAAATCAATGTTCATATATTAATAAGTGTTAAATGGCGAAAAATTTAGTGATAGTAGAGTCCCCAGCAAAAGCAAAAACCATCGAAGGTTTTTTAGGAAAAGATTTTTTAGTTAAATCTAGCATTGGACACATTCGTGATTTGCCTAGAAAGGGCGGTATGGCGATTGATATTGAGAATGGTTTTCATCCAAACTATGAAATTTCTCCAGATAAAAAGCAGGTAGTTGCAGAATTGGATAAACTATCTAAAAAAGCAGAGTTAGTTTGGTTAGCAACTGATGAGGATCGTGAGGGAGAAGCAATTGCTTGGCACTTAACAGAGGCGTTAAAGTTAGATAAGTCGAAAACAAAAAGAATTGTTTTTCATGAAATCACAAAAACAGCCATTACTAATGCTGTAGAGAATCCTAGAAATATTGATTATCAATTAGTAAGTGCCCAGCAGGCGCGCAGAGTTTTGGATCGCTTAGTAGGTTTTGAACTTTCACCAGTGCTGTGGAGAAAAATCAAACAGGGTTTGTCTGCGGGTCGTGTGCAGTCGGTTGCAGTTCGTTTAATAGTAGAAAGAGAGCGTGATATTCAAAACTTTGAAAGTTCTTCAGCTTACCGAGTTACAGCTAATTTTTACAATAAAAAACAAAAAATATTTAAGGCAGAAGTTCCTGTTCGTTTCAAAACCAAAGAAGAAGCAATGATTTTTTTGAATGATTGTATTTCTTCAGATTTTACGATTGCTTCTTTAGAAAAGAAGCCAGCTAAAAAATCACCAGCTGCACCATTTACCACTTCTACCTTGCAACAGGAAGCATCAAGAAAATTAGGTTTTACGGTTGGACAAACAATGAGTGTTGCGCAGAAGTTGTATGAAGCGGGGAAGATTACATACATGAGAACGGATAGTACAAACCTTTCTGAAGATGCAATAAAGGCTGCTAAAGAACAGATTACTAAAGCTTATGGTGCGGAGTTTTCAAACCCAAGAAAGTATACCAAAAAGTCAAAAGGTGCCCAGGAGGCTCACGAAGCTATTCGACCAACTTATATGCAAGATGGAACTGTTGATGGAGATCGAAATTATCAGCGTTTATATGATTTAATTTGGAAAAGAACATTAGCTTCTCAAATGGCAGATGCTCAATTGGAGCGAACTACAGCAGAAATTAACATTTCTAATAGAGATGAAAAGTTAGTAGCAAAAGGAGAGATGGTAAATTTTGAAGGATTCTTGAAAGTATATCTTGAAGGGTCTGATGAAGAGGAAGAGCAAAAGGGGATGCTTCCTAAATTGGAAGAAGGTGATGCAGTAAGTATGCAAGAAATTCAAGCTGTTGAGCGCTTTGCAAAACCAAAAGCACGATTTACTGAAGCAAGTTTAGTGAAAAAGTTAGAGGAATTAGGTATTGGTCGTCCATCTACCTATGCTGCAACAATTACAACGGTACAAAATAGAGGATATGTGGAAAAAGGTCAGCGGGAGGGAGTAGAACGCCAATACTATGCCTTGAGCTTAAGAGAAGGCAAAGTTGTAGAGAAAATCAAAACAGAAAAAACAGGAGCTGATAAATCAAAGTTAATACCTACAGATATCGGAATGGTTGTGACAGACTTTTTGATGGAGCATTTTAAGCAAATAATGGATTATAGTTTTACTGCGGATGTAGAAAAAGAGTTTGATGAAATTGCCAGAGGTGAGAAGAAATGGAATGAAATGATTGGGCAGTTTTATGGAGATTTTCATAGTCGAGTAGAAGAAGTTGCTGAAAATTCGGAAAAAGCAAAAGGAGAACGCTTGTTAGGTCAAGATCCGCAAACTGGTGAAAATGTTTATGTCAAGATTGGTCGTTTTGGTCCGATGGCTCAAATTGGTGAGGCTAGCGATGAGAAAAAACCAAGATTTGCTTCTTTACTAGCGGACCAAAGTATTCAAAGCATCACCTTGGAAGAAACTTTGGAGCTGTTTAAGCTTCCTAGAGTGGTTGGAGAGTTTGAAGGTGAAGAAGTCGTGGCTGCTATTGGTCGTTTTGGTCCATATTTGAGACATCAAGGAAAATTTGTTTCTTTAAAAAAAGCTGAAGGAGATGAACCGTTAACAATTGAGATTACGAGGGCTGTTGAAGTAATTGAGTCACATCGACAAGCAGAAAGAGATAAAATCATCAATCGTTTTGAGGGGGATCCTTTGGTGCAAGTACTTAATGGTCGTTACGGTCCATTCATCCAGATTGGAGAAGGTGCTCGTAAGAATAAACAGAATGTTAAAATTCCTAAAGGAACAGAGCCAAAATCACTAACCCGTGATAGATGTTTAGAGTTGGCTGAGCAACAAAAGAAAAAAAAGTAAAATGGAATTCGAATTCAGTTTCAAACCCATAGATCATCAGAAATCTGATTATTCATCTAATCAGCTAGGTGGTTTTGTAGAGGTTTATATTGAAGGCAGTTTTCCAGATTTAACAGAAGTTGATGTTGTGCTGATAGGTGTTACTGAATATAGAGGGACTGCTACAACTGGTGATGCAAAATCTTTAGGGAAAATCCGAAAAGAATACTATCAACTCTATAGAGGAACAGAGCGTTTAAGGATAGCTGATTTAGGTAATGTTCTGATTGGGGAGAAAACAACAGATACTTTTCATTTGTTAGCGGAGGTATTGCAAGAATGTGAACGAAGAGGTTTATTTGTTTTGATTATTGGTGGTGGACAAGACGCGACTTTTGCACAATATCTTTCTTGTGTGCAACAGCAAAAGATGGTAAATTTGGTTAGTGTAGATGCTCGTTTTGATTTAGGTTTTGACACGGACGATTTAAATGCGAACTCATACCTTTCAAAAATTATTCAGGATGAGCCAAACTTCTTGTTTAATTTTAGCAATATCGGATATCAGTCTTTTTTAGTTCCACAGGAGGGAGTTTCATTGATAGATAAGCTTTATTTTGATGCACACAGGTTAGGATTAGTTCGTGCTGAAATGGAAGGGGTTGAACCGGTTTTAAGAAACGCAGATATTCTGTCTGTAGATATGAGTTGCGTACGTTTGTCTGATGCCCCTGCGAATGTTGCAGGATCACCAAATGGATTTTCTGGAGAAGAGATTTGTAAAATTATGCGCTACGCAGGATTAAGCGGTCGGTTGAGTTCTTTAGGGATTTACGAATATGAATGTTCAATGGATGTAAATGAACAAACTGCTAAACTCATATCTCAAATGATGTGGTATTTTTTGGAAGGTCATTTTCATCGTATGAAGCGATTGACTCCAAATGAGAAAGATTTTGTTAAATATCATGTTTCCATGCGTGATGGTGAGTTTGATGCGGTTTTCTATAAAAACAAACAACTCAATAAATGGTGGATGGAGATTCCATTAGTTGGAGAGCAAGCAGTACAGTTTAAAGACAATTATTTTATTCCTTGTACCTATCAAGATTATCAGTTTGCTAGCCAAGGAGAACTGCCTGACAGGTGGTGGAAAGCATTTCAAAAGATTAACTAACTATCTGAATAGCACTGAATTGCTATCTAGTTTTTCTCCTAAAGAAATTTTAATTATTTTAGCACCGAAATATCCCAAATAGGGAAATGGTAAATGTGGAATAATTCATTTATGAAAAAATACTCTATACTGATTGCGTTGGTGTTTTTCGGGTTTGCAGCCAATGCGCAGCAAGATCCCCAATTCAGTCAAAATTTATTTAATAATATTGCTATTAATCCTGGTTATGCCGGTAGCAATGATGCAATATCCGCTACGGCATTGCATAGATCTCAATGGATGGGTTTTCTTGGGGCTCCTTCTACAACTAATCTTGGTGTGGAAGCAGCTGTACCAATGTTGCACGGTGGATTAGGATTGAATGTTATGACAGACAACATTGCTCAAAATGAATTTTTAGGTTTAAATTTATCTTACGCTTACAGAACAGATTTGGCTGGTGGTAATTTAGGGGTGGGTATTTCTGTAGGGATGTTGCAAGACGGTGTTAACGGAGGAGATTATGTTTCTGAAGTCGGTACTGATCCTATTATTCCTAATGCAGATGAGAAGGCAGCGGGTTTTGATTTTGGAGCAGGATTATTTTATAAATCTGATAACGTGTATTTAGGTTTGTCAAGTACACACATTAACCAAACAACTATTGAGTCTTCATCTGAATTAATGAGAATGGCCAGGCACTATTATATTAGTGCTGGATATAATCACGAGTTAAATCCTCAAATGATATTGATGCCATCAATTTTTGTAAAAAGTGACGGGGTGAGTTCAAGTATGGATATTAGTTCTCTAATAGAATACAATAAAAGATTCTGGGGAGGCGTTACCATTAGGCCGAGCGAGTCTATAATCGCATTGTTAGGAATGCATTTGAATGAGAGTTTACGTTTTGGAGTAGCATATGATGTGCCAATTTCTGAAGTGTCTCATGCGGGAAGTATGGAGTTTATGGTTGGGTATAGCTTTAAAGTTGACTACTCTAAAGTAGTGAAAGGCTTTAAAAACCCACGATTATTGTAAAAGTGTTATCTTTGTGAGGTTACGCTTGCAGAATCATCACTCATTTAGGTGATGATTTTGTGTTAAAAAAAAGTAAGAAAATCCCTTCGGGGTAAAACGATAAGAACTATGAGAAATTTGTTCGTTTTAGGAATATTAGCAGCAGTTTTAGCAAGCTGTTCAACCTCAGGAAATGGAGAGTTAATTGGTGTTCAAAATAGACCGATTTGGAATCCAACAGATCCTTATGGAATGGTTTATTTACCGCAAGGAAGTTTCAACATGGGGCCAGGAGATCAAGATGTGCCATATGCACATGTTACTCAACATAAAACAGTTTCTGTTGCAGCGTTCTACATGGATGAAACAGAAATCACAAACAACGAATATCGTCAGTTTGTGAATTGGGTTCGCGATTCTATTGCTCGTATTTTATTAGGTGAAGCGGGGGTTCCGGGTTATGAACTAGTTGAAGAAGATAAGTATGGGAACTTTATCGATCCGCCAAGAATCGATTGGGATAGGCCAATTCGTTGGGATGACCAAGAAGTAAGAGAAATATTAGAAGATGAAATGTATCTTCCAGAACATGAACGTTTCTACTCTAGAAGACAGTTGGACTCAAGAAAGTTAAATTTTGTTTACGAAACACAAGCTATTAAGGATGCTGCTCGTAAGTTAAATCGTAAGCAAGGGCAAAAAGATAGATCTGTATTTATTGATGAAGTAGAAATTAATATTTATCCAGACACTTTAGTTTGGACACATGATTATGCTTATTCATATAATGATCCATGGACAAAGAACTATTTTCATCACCCAGCTTTTGATGAATATCCAGTTGTTGGTGTAAATTGGAAGCAAGCAGTAGCATTCTCTAAATGGAGAACAAAAATTTTAGATGAGTATTTATTGGATAGAGATGAGCCATTGCATGATGAGTTTCGTTTACCAACAGAATCTG
The DNA here is from genome assembly GCA_902580855.1 of uncultured Bacteroidota bacterium. GTDB lineage: Bacteria > Bacteroidota > Bacteroidia > Flavobacteriales > UBA7312 > UBA7312. Next base: position 54,628 of record CACHMF010000003.1, read on the forward strand.
AATGGGAGTATGCAGCTCGTGGAGGCTTGGATTTATCACCATATCCATGGGGAGGTCCTTACACAACTAACGACAAGGGTTGTTTCTTAGCAAATTTTAAGCCAAGAAGAGGTAATTATACCGCAGATGGTGGAATTAGAACAGTAAGAGTAGGTTCTTATAATCCAAATAATTATGGATTATATGACATGGCTGGTAATGTTTCTGAGTGGACAGACAATACTTACGATGAATCAGCATTTAGCTTTGCACATGACATGAATATGGATTTTAAATATGAGGCAGAAGATTCTGATCCAAATATTTTAAAGCGCAAAACAATTCGTGGAGGATCCTGGAAAGATATTTCTCACTACATACAAGTAGGTACTAGAGATTACGAATACCAGGATACTGCTAAATCTTACATTGGGTTTAGAAACGTGATTTCTTTCCTAGGAAGAGACAAAATAGATTTTAGGTAATTGAATAAGTAAGAAAATTAAATTTAATTTTTTTCGTTTATATTATTAATTAAATTTTTGAAGTAGAATAAATAAAGAAAACTATGGCATTAATTAATCCAAATTCTAAAAAATTTAAAAACTTTATGGCAAAGCTCTATGGATGGGGTGCGTCAATAGTAATTTTAGGAGCCTTATTTAAATTAATGAACTGGCCTGGTGCTGGTGCAATGCTTACTATTGGTTTAGGCACAGAGGCAATTATCTTTTTCTTCTCTGCTTTTGAAAAACCACACGAAGAGCCAGATTGGTCCTTAGTATATCCAGAATTAGCTTATATGAAAGATCCGAATGACACATCATCTAAGAAAACACCAACACAAGAGTTAGATAGTATGCTTGACAAAGCAAATGTAGATCAAGCTTTAATCACGCGTCTAGGAGATAATCTTCGTTCATTCAATGAAACAGTTGAAGGAGTAAATAAATCGATGGACGCTGTCGCTGCAACAGGGGATTATAGTGATCAAATGCGAGAAGCTGCTAGAAAGCTTGCTGAGATGAATACATATTACGATCTACAGTTAAAAACAATGCAAAACATGGGTAATTCAGTCGGTGATACTGAGAAATTCCAACAAGAAATAGCGCGTTTAGGTGAAAACCTTGCAGCCCTGAATAAGGTGTATGGTAACATGTTAACCGCAATGAATAAGTAATCCAAAGCAATCATTTTAGAAAAAACGATTCATGGCAGGAAATAAATTATCTCCAAGACAGAAAATGATTGGCATGATGTACTTAGTGCTGACAGCTCTGTTAGCATTAAATGTATCAAAGACTGTTTTGGATGCGTTTGAAAAAATCAATGGAAGTTTATACACTACATCAATAAACTTCTCAAATAAGAATAATGAAGTTTACGCACAGTTTGAACAGGCAGCAGAAACAAACCCTGGCAAAGCAGGTCCTTGGAGAGATAAAGCATATGCAGTCAAGTCTAGTGCTGATGCAATCGTTTTTGATATTCAACGATTGAAGTATGAGATTGTAGCTGCTGGTGATGGTAAAGTGAGTTTATCTGTTGATGGTAAAGAAGTGGTTAAAGAAAAAGGAACATCTTTTGATCAATTATCTAATGAAGAAAAGTTTGCTTCTTTCTATGAGGTTGTCATGAAAAAAGACCGAAATAAGTCCTGGGAAATCATGGGTACTGATGGAGGTAAAAATGAAGGAACTCCAATGATTAATGACTTAACTTCATTTAAAGATTTGCTTCTTTCGTATACACCTAATAACCCATCTATTTCAACATCTCTACAGTCAACTTTTGACTTTTCAAATGTTACTAAAAAGAAAGGAGAAGGAGAAGATACTTGGCTAGAGTCTAACTTTAAAGATATGCCTTTAATTGCAGCGGTTACAATTTTGTCTAAAATTCAGGCAGATGTGAGAAATGCCGAAGCAGATGTTATTAACTTTTTGAAGCAAGAAATTGATGCAACATCCCTTAAATTCACTTCTGCAGAAGCAATTCAAATAGCACCTTCTAATTATATTTTTTTAGGAGACACATTCAAAGCAGACGTGTTTATTGCAGCTAAAGATTCAACTCAAAATCCTGTTGTATACCTTGGTGATTACGAGTTAGGTGAAGATGGGCAGTATCAAATGATAGGAGAGTATGATACAATCCCTGTGGAAGGAGGTAAAGGTAAATACGCTATCAAAACTCGCACAGAAGGATATAAGAAGTGGGGTGGGTTGATTGCTATGAAAACAGATGCTGGCACTAAGATGTATCCATTTAATGGCGAGTATCAAGTAGCTAAACAGAGTGTTGTAGTGTCTCCAACTAAAATGAATGTACTATATCTCTTAGGAGATAAAGTTGGAAACCCAGTTGACATTTCCGTTCCTGGAGTTTCTAAAGACAAGCTTTCGGTTTATTGCGACAATGGTAAAATTTTGAAGAAGGGCGGATCTTGGGAAGTATTCCCTACAAAAGTAGGTAAGGCTAAAGTATCTGTTTCAGCAGAAATTGATGGAAAGAGAAGAAATATGGGTGCAATGGAGTTTCGTGTAAAGCGTGTTCCAGATCCAATACCATCTTTACCTGGTCTTAAAAATGGCAAAATTAAAAAGAATCAAATGACTGCTAATTCAACTAAGTTGAGAGCAGAAATGAAAGATTTTGATTTTGATTTAAAGTTTAGAATTACAGGATTTACACTGGCTGGAACTTTCAAAGGAAATTACGTAGAAAAGAAAGCAAGAGGTTCTAAATTAACGGACGAGATGAAAGAATTAGTAAGAGATTTGCCGAAAGGCTCTACAGTCTTCATAACTAATATTTCAGCAAAAGGACCAGATGGTAAAGTGCGCCAATTAGGTGCTTTGCCAGTTAAATTGAATTAAACTAAAACCACTAAATTATGAAAAGGTTTTTATTAATATTAACGTCTTTTGGATTGATAACATCAGTATCTGCTCAGGATATTTTAGATGGTGCTTATAAAAAAGATATTCGGGACGGAGGAAAAGATCGTTTAGAGCAAAAGTATCACCATGTGCGTGAAGCAGATGTGATGTGGTCAACTAAAATTTGGCGTGAAATTGATTTGAGAGAGAAAATTAATCAGGTCTTTTATTACCCTGTACAACGTATTGATGATAGAAGAAGTCTGATAGATGTGTTGATGGATGCTATAAACGAAGGAACTATTACAGCTTATGGTAACGCATACAAGGACGATGAGTTTAAATCTCCAATGACTCCTGCAGAAATCAAGGAAATAGGCGTTTCAGGAAATCTAGTAGACACTTTGTGGACTTATGATGAAGATCGTGAGGAAGAAGTATTCGAGTTGATTTACAATACTTTTGACCCATCAACGGTAACTCGTTATAGAGTTAAGGAAGAATGGTATTTTGATAAACAACGATCAGTTATGGATGTGCGTATTATTGGCTTGTGTCCAATTCGAGATCGTTTCGACGAAGATTCGAATGAGTTTCTGGGAGTTGAGCCTTTGTTTTGGGTGTATTTTCCGGAGGCAAGAAAAGTTTTGACAAAAGCGGAAGTTTTCAATCACAGAAAAAATAATGCTGCTCGTTTAACTTTTGATGATATTTTTCACAAGCGCTTTTTCAATAGCTACATTGTAAAAGAGTCTAATAAATACGATCGTTTTGTAAATCAGTATAAAACAGGTTTAGATGCTCTGCTTGAGTCAGAAAGAATAAAAGAAGAAATATTCCACTTAGAACACGATTTGTGGGAATATTAAAAGTAGAATATGATATAGAAAGCCCTCGAATTTTCGAGGGCTTTTTTGTGTAAGAAAGAGTTGTTAGATATAAAGGAGTATTTATTGTATTTTTGCGTTAACAAAGAAAATTGATGAAAGATAAGATAGCGGTCATAGGTTTAGGTTATGTTGGTATTCCTTTAGCTGTTGAGTTAGGCAAGAAGTATTCAACAGTTGGTTTTGATATTAATCCCGAACGAATCAATGAGTTAAATGAAGGTTTTGATAGAACCTTGGAGATCACATCAGAAGCCTTAGCTTCTGCTACTCAACTTTCTTACACTACCTCTGTTGATGATTTGTCAAATTGTAATATTTACATCATTACAGTTCCTACTCCTATTAATCATAAAAATTTGCCAGATTTAACACCTCTGCGTAAGTCAAGCGAGGCGATAGGTAGTGTTTTGTCTGAAGGTGACATTGTGATATATGAGTCAACCGTTTACCCTGGTGTTACAGAAGAAGAATGCGTACCTATTTTAGAGGCAGTTTCGGGTTTGAAGTTTAATGAAGAATTTTTCTGCGGATATAGTCCTGAAAGAATTAACCCTGGCGATAAAGAAAGAACCCTGACTAATATTTTAAAAATTACGAGCGGTTCTACACCTGAAATAGCACAAAGAGTGGATGAGCTTTATAAATCAATAATTACAGCAGGCACCCACTTAGCCCCCTCAATTAAAGTCGCAGAAGCAGCAAAGGTAATTGAGAATACACAGCGTGATGTAAATATTGCACTAGTTAATGAGTTGGCTTTAATTTTTGATACTATGGGAATTTCCTCAAAAGATGTATTAGAAGCTGCAGGAACAAAATGGAATTTCCTGAAATTCAAGCCTGGTTTAGTTGGTGGTCATTGCATTGGAGTTGACCCTTATTATCTGACTTATAAAGCCGAGAAAATGGGATATAAGCCAAACCTTATTTTATCATCTAGACAAATCAATAATGGAATGTCTGCTTATGTAGCTAAAAAAACAATCCGCTTATTAGTAGAGGAAGATAAAAACATTAAAGATGCCAATATTCTTATTATGGGTCTTACTTTTAAAGAGAATTGCCCTGATATAAGAAATACAAAGGTTATTGATATTATTGAAGAGTTAAAAGATTTTGGTTGTCAAGTAGACGTGTATGATCCTTGGGTTGATAAAGAGGAAGAGAAAAGAACATACAACCACGGATTGATTGAAGATCCATTTCAATCAAATAAAAAATATGCAGCAATTATTGTTGCAGTATCACATAACCAATTTTTAGAATTGACAAATAATGACTTTGCTTCTATTTCAGAAGGGAGCCCTGTCGTAATAGATATTAAAGGAATTGTAGATAACCCAAGCTGGAGATTGTAATGAAGAAGTTTGCTCTCGTTGGCGCCGCTGGATATATTGCACCAAGACACATGAAAGCAATCAAAGAAACCAATAATGATTTGGTTGCTGCTTTAGATCGTTTTGATAGTGTTGGAGGTATTGACACTTTCTTTCCAAATGCAGATTTTTTTACTGAGCCAGAACGTTTCGATAGACACTTGTCTAAATTAAAATCTACTGGAAAAAAAGTTGATTATGTAAGTATTTGTTCGCCAAATTATTTGCACGATGCACATATTCGTCTAGCTTTAAGAAATGGAGCAGATGCAATCTGCGAAAAACCCTTGGTGCTGAACCCATGGAATATTGATGCATTAGCTGATATTGAAAAGGATACAGGTGGAAGAATCAATAATATTCTTCAACTTCGTTTACATCCTTCAATTATTGCATTAAAGAAAGAGGTTGAAGAGGGTCCTACTGAAAAGGTGTATGATATAGACTTAAGCTATTTGACAAGTAGAGGTAAATGGTATCATGTTTCTTGGAAAGGTGATCGACAAAAATCTGGAGGTATAGCAACGAATATTGGAATTCATTTTTTTGATATGTTGACTTGGATTTTTGGTTCCGTAAAAGGAAATGTAACTCATGTATTAGAAGACGATAGAGCTGCTGGATTTTTAGATTTAGAAAGAGCAAGGGTTCGTTGGTTTTTAAGTGTTAACTACGATTTTATTCCTAAGCACACCAAGGCAATAGGTCAGCGTACTTATCGTTCTATTACAGTGGAAGGAGAAGAAATAGAATTTAGTCACGGTTTCACAAACTTACATACACGTAGTTATGAAGAAATTCTTGCAGGGAATGGATTTGGACTGCAAGAAGCAAAGCCATCCATTGAAATAGTGCATGAGATTAGAAATGCTACTCCACAAGGTTTAAAAGGAGACTATCATCCGTTTTGTAAAAACAATGGCTGATTTTTTTGTACATAAAACATCAATCTTAGATGAGAATGTTCAGATTGGAGAAGGAACTAAAATCTGGCATTTTTCTCATGTGCTTTCTAACTCAATTATAGGAAATAATTGTTCGTTTGGCCAAAACTGTGTGGTTGGTCCCAATGTTATGATTGGTAACGGAGTAAAGGTTCAAAATAATATATCAATTTATGATGGAGTGAAGATAGAGGACGATGTGTTTTTAGGACCTTCTGTGGTTTTTACAAATGTTGTAAATCCAAGGAGTTTTATCGTTCGAAAAGAAGAGTTCAAGAGAACGCTATTGAAAAAAGGAAGTTCTGTTGGGGCAAATGCTACTATTGTTTGTGGAATCACTATTGGGGAGTTTGCCCTTGTAGGAGCAGGAAGTGTTGTGACTAAAGATGTGAAGCCATTTGAAATGGTGTACGGTGTTCCAGCCAGGCATCAAGGATGGGTGAGTAAAGCAGGACATTGCTTGCAATTTAATAAAGAGGGATTAGCTATTGATGATTTTGATGGAACTTCGTATCGTTTAGAAAATAACGCTGTTATACAAATTCAATGAAAATTCCATTCATAGATTTACAAGCGCAATATCAAGCGTATAAGCAAGAAATTGATAAAGCAATTCAAAATGTATTGGACTCTTCTCAATACATTATGGGGCCTGAAGTAAAGAAATTAGAAGATGGATTAGCCCGTTACACGGGCTCAAAGCATGCTATTGCTTGCAGTAGTGGGACGGATGCTCTATTGATTGCTCTAATGGCAATGGATATTCAACCAGGAGATGAAGTGATTACAACACCTTTCACTTTTATTTCTACTACTGAAGTAGTGAGTTTACTTGGCGCTATTCCTGTTTTCGTTGATATTGAGCCAGATACATTCAATATTGATTCAAGTAAAATAGAAGAAAAAATCACAGCTAAAACCAAGGCTATTATTCCTGTCTCCTTGTATGGTCAAGTTGCGGATATGTATGAAATTAATGTAATTGCAGCTAAATATAATTTGATTGTAATTGAAGATGGAGCTCAAAGTTTTGGAGCGACATATAAAGGGAAAAAAAGTTGTAATCTAAGCGACTTCGGTTGTACAAGTTTTTTTCCATCAAAACCGTTAGGTTGTTATGGAGATGGTGGAGCATTATTTACAAATAATGATGCGTTGGCTGAAAAGTCAAGAATGATTTTAGCACACGGATCAAGAGTTCGTTATCAGCACGAAGTAGTTGGCATTAATGGTCGTTTAGATGCTATACAGGGAGCTATTTTAAATGTGAAATTGAAATATTTTGCAGAAGAAGTTCAAAAAAGAGAAGAAATAGGCACCGCATATACAGAACTTTTGAGAGGTAAGGGACTATCGCTACCTGTTGTTAAACAGGATAGAACAAGTGTATATGCACAGTTTACAGTGAGATCAGAAAAAAGAGAGGAATTATTAGAAAGGTTTAATTCGAATGGAGTACCAACAGCAATATACTATCCTAAACCGTTACATCTTCAACAATGTTATGAGAGCTTAGGATATAAGACTGGAGACTTTCCAATTGCAGAAAAGGCTGCTAAGGAAGTTTTCTCTTTACCTATGAGTCCTTTCATTACATTTGAGCAACAGAAGTTAGTATCGAGCATATTATAATGGTTTCACATAAGCACAAGTGCATTTTTGTTCATATTCCCAAAACAGCTGGGACAAGCATTGAAATGCTTATTAACCAAACACCATTTTCAGGCACAACCCATGAGCTACTGAAGGAACATGCTAGCTCAGAATATTTTGAGGAATATTTCAAATTTACATTTGTTAGAAATACTTTTGAAAGGGTTTACAGTGTATATAACTATTATTCCCAAGGGGGAAATAAACAACACCCTTCATCAATTAAACAATGGGTGTTGCACTTATATAGAAAAGTGACTCAAAATGATTATTATACTGATATTGAAGTATCAAGGAAAATGCCAAAAAAATTCTCGGAATTTTGTATTGAATTTTTACTCAATAAAAAACCATTTTATGGTAAAAATGCATTGATTTCTCAGTATAAATTCTTAGAGGTAAACTCTGAGATTAAAGCAGATTTTATTGGTAGTTTCGAGAACCTAAGAGTAGATTTAGAGTTAGTTAAGAAAAAGCTTAGTATTGTTGGCGACCTTCCTCATTATCGTAAAGCTAGTCATAAAAAACATTACTCGGAATATTATGATGAAAAAACCAAAGAAATAGTTTCTAATTATTATAAGGATGAAATTTCATACTTTGGTTTTGAATTTGAAAATCATTGAGTAAATCAGTAGTATATAATTCTTCTATCACAGTTGTAAGACAAGTTCTAGGCATAATTATTGGAATGTTGTCTGCTATGATTATCGCACGTGTTCTTGGCGTAGAGGGACAGGGTAGGTACGCTCTAGTTATACTATTACCTAATGTGTTGTACACTGTTTTTAATATGGGAGTGGCTCCTGCTACAGTTTATTACATAGGAAAAAATGAATTTTCGTTAGCAGATGTGTTTAGAACCAACTTACTTCTTGCTATAGGACTTTCTTTAGTTACTATTTTAGTTGGAATACTATTTATACTTTTCTTTCACGAAAAATTTTATGCATCGGTTTCTTTACAGTCAATGTATATGATTTTATGTGTTTTACCTTTTTTGTTTTTGAATAAGAATCTTCAGGTTCTTTTTCAAGGAAAAGAGCAGTTTGAGAAATTCAATATAGTGGTTATACTTAATCAAGTTGGATTATTATTATTTAGTTCGTTTTTTTTACTTGTTTTAGATCTGGACTTATTTGGAGCACTTATCGCATTTATAATGACTCAGGTCTTAATGATATTTGGAGTTCTTTATTTTCTAAAAACAGAGTATCAGTTAAAGTTAAACTCAGGAAGTATCTCATTCGATTATTTAAAAGGAAGTATGGTATATGGCCTGAAAGGTCACTTGAGTAATATTCTAGCGTTCATTAATTATCGCATTGATTTATTTATAATAGCTTACTTTTTGAATGATGTAGCTGTTGGTTTATATTCAATTGCGGTTTCTGTAGCTGAACGAATTTGGATTGTTTCTCAATCAGTTTCATCTGTATTATTTGCAAGAGTTTCAAATTTAAATTCGGATACCGAGCGTGCTCAATTTACAGCCCTAGTGTCTAGAAATGTCTTGTTTTTATCTATCATTGGTGGCTTCGGACTTTTTATATTAGGTAAGTGGATTATCTATTTGCTTTTTGGAGCGGATTATGCAGGTTCAACAGCCCCTTTTTTATGGCTTATTCCTGGTATTGTTTTAGGTTCTATGTCTAGAATTATATCCAATTATTTTTCAGGTATAGGAAAGCCAGAAATAAATACATATGTGGCAGTTTTCCTAACAATTCTTAATGTTGGTTTGAATATTGTTTTAGTACCAAAATTTGGAGTAGTTGGTGCTGCAATAGCTACTACAATTACATATTCGATGAATATGGTAGTTAAAACAGTTATTTTTAGCTGCATTAATAATATGTCTTGGTCAAATTTTGTTATCATCAAAATATCTGATTTTGAAATTTATAAAGGTTATATTGCGAAAATTCTGAAATAGAAGATGCATGTTTTAGTTATCCCATCTTGGTATCAAACCCGTTTTAACATGTTAAGCGGAGTGTTCTTTAAAGACCAGGCATTAGCCATTAGTAGTCAGGTGAAAAGAGTAGGTATAATTGCTCCTGTCTTGATAAGTATAAAAGATGTTCTTAAAACAAAAATCTTTTCCTTTCGTGAAGAACATATCGAAACAGATAATATTAAAGAATATATTCAACCGATTCTCGCCTTTCCATTTTTTAAAACTTTTAATACGGCTCTCCAATTTCGAATAGGTAAAAAAATGCTGAAGCGGTACATACATGAATTTGGCGTTCCTGATGTTATACATTTACAGACTTCGCTAGCAGGCGAACTTGCCTTATGGATGAATAAGCAATATAAAGTGCCATTTATAGTAACTGAGCATTGGTCTGGATTTTTACAAAAAAAAGCAAGCCACGCCGAACTCAAGTTAGCTCGAAGAGTTTTTAGTAGAAGCAAGCATAATATAGCTGTTAGTGAATACTTTGCCCAGCAATTACGAAATATTTTTCAAGAAAAATTTCAGGTTGTTCCTAATTCTGTAGAACTTGATTTCTTTGCAATTGGCACTGATAAATTTAGTCAGTTTACATTTTTACAAGTAGGGCGACTTGATAAAAATAAAAATCAAGAAATGCTCATCAAGGCTTTTAGTCATTTTGATCCTGCTTATAATATGAGATTGAAGATTGTAGGAGAAGTGAAGGGACATATTAAAAATGAACTAACAAAACTCATTAAATCATTGGGTTTAATTGAAAAGGTTGAGTTTTGTGGGCCTTTAAATAGGGAAGAAGTTAGAGGAGTTATGCAAAAAAGTCATTGTTTAGTTGTCAGTAGCCAAGTTGAAACATTTTGTATAGTAGCTATTGAAGCCATGTCCTGTGGGATTCCAGTTGTTTCAACCAAGTGTGGAGGGCCAGAAGGAATTATTAGCTCTCAAACAGGAATTTTGTGTAAAGTGAACAATGAACAATCTCTCTATGAATCAATGAAAGAGATGAGCCAAAAAACTTGGAGTCCTGAGACGATTAGAAGTTATGTAGAGTCTAATTATTCGTCAACAAGTTATGCTAATAAGATGTTAAATTTGATGAGGTAGAAATGCATATTTTATTAGTTACATCTGCATACAAAAGTAAGTTTAATCCAGTAAATGCATTATTTTTTAGAGACCAAGCTAAAGCTTTAAGGAAAGGAGGAAATCAAGTAGGACTTATTTGCGCACTTCCTATTTCACTTAAAACTGTAATGAGGGAAAAAGAGATTAAATTTTCAAAAGAACACTATAATGATGAGGGTATTGATACATTAGTTAAACCATTTTTAGCTATTCCAAAAACACCAAATCGAACAAAGAGAAAAAGGTTTAGAATTGCTAAGCAATTATTTATAGAATATATCGATAAGTTCGGACTTCCAGATATTATTCATGTGCATACTTTTCTAGCAGGAGAGCTAGGTCTGTGGGTGAAGCAGCAATATGCCGTCCCATATATTGTTACAGAGCATTCAACAAATTTTGCTAGAGGGAATTTATCAAAATCTCAGTTAAAATTTTCTAAGCATGTTTTTGAAAATAGCAAAACAAACATAGCGGTGAGTAAGGAGTTTTGTAGCTTGTTAGAGCAACAAACACATTGTAAATTTCAATATGTTCCCAATGTCGTAGATACTTCGTTTTTCAAACCTTCTAGAAAAATGAAGAGTGCTGAGCAATTTATTTTTTTAAATGTTGCGCATTTAGATGCAAAGAAAAACCAAGCTGGACTTGTGAAGTGTTTTGCTGAAAAATTTGCAGGAAACAATATGTATAAGTTGATAGTTGCAGGAGATGGTCCTGAAAAAGAAAATTTACAAGCGCTTATAGATAAACTTAAGGTTTGTGATCAAGTAGTTTTGTTTGGTAGGGCAAGCAGGGAAGAGGTGCTAAGTTTAATGCAAAAATCTAATTGTTTTGTTTTGCCAAGTCACCACGAAACTTTTGGTGTAGTATTGATTGAAGCTATGGCTTGTGGATTACCAGTCTTATCTACCAAATCAGGTGGACCAGAGTCAATTATTACAAGTAATGAATACGGTTTTCTATGTGAAGAAAATGAACTGTCAAATATGTTGGAACAAATGGCCATTAAAGATTTTGATTATGTTGAGATAAGAAGATATGTTCAGAATTCTTTTTCTGAAAATGCTGTTAGGCAAAAATTAGAATTGATTTATCGTGAATAAGAAAGAGGGTGCTATAGAATGGTTTGTACTACTTTTAGTTGTCTCATCTGTTTTTTTTCCAACAATACCATTAGGAATAGGGTTGAGATTAGATGATCTCTTGTCTCTATTGATTATTCCGTTGCTATTTCTTGTAAAACCAAAGTTTAGATCAAGCAGACTCAATTATACCTATTTATTTATTTTATTTTCAGTTACACTGTCTATAATTTACGGCTATATAGTATTAAATGTACCTCCAACAATTAGAGATTTTAATGAGTTAGTTAGACTTATTAAGCCATTTTTAATCATTCTTGTTGTTGATTATTGCAATTCTCATTTTTTAGCTAGATTGTTGGATAAGTTTTTTAAGTTAGGAGCTGTAGCCTTGATTCTTTTCGGCTTATTTGAATACTTTAATGTGTTCGGTTTTAGGAATATATTATCAGAAATTTATTCAACGACTGACAGGTTTTCTGATATTACAAGAAAAAGAATTGTCTTAACAACAGGTGATCCAAATGTTTCTGCGGGTTTATTGTTGTATTTTTTGACATACCTTACACAATCTCTGTTTTTGAAAAAAAGAATTTCTATAAAGCTAATCTTACTGTTCTTTCTTTTAGTTGTGTTGTTAATGACATCTTCTAGAACATTATTGATTGTATTTATTTTAATTATGTTCGCAAGCTTGCTTTTTCATGGTAGAAGAAAAAAAATGCTATCAATTGTGATTTTAAGTGTCAGTGTGTTTACCATTGCTGTCTTAATTCAATTTTTTGATTATTTAACTGTAGGTTTTAGTACATTTCAATCAGGAGAAAACACATCCATGTTGATTAGATATTTACGATGGAAAGAGGCTTTTGAATTGTTTTTAAAATCTCCAATTCTTGGTTGGGGGCCAGCAAAATCAATACATACAACTATTGTTGATGGTGAGCATTTTATGCTTTTAAGAAGGTATGGTTTGTTGGGTTATGGGGCAATAATGTCGTTGTTATTAGGTTATGGAGTAGTTTTTATTCGAAAGATTAAAAAAATTTCTAGTATTGGAGGAAATGTGGAGGTTTTAGGTTTTACTTCTGCTCTTTTGTGTATTATGATAGTTGTTATTATGATAACGAATAATTTCTTTTCTGGATATCAACTCATGCCATTATTTATTGTAATGATTACTTTGGTAGAAAAAGAATTAAGACAAAATATTTAAGTTATATGTTAAGCGCTAGAACAATATTACTTTTTTCAATATTAGTCATTGCAACTTTACATAACTCTTATTTAGGAACACTAGGTTTGTTAGATTTTTCGCTAACGTTAGTTATTGCGATATCTGTTAATATTATCATTAATTTTAGTTTTTCTCCAAAAGCAATTATTCTATTTGTATTAAGTGCATTAACAATAATCTTTAGTGTCTTAGCTAATTATGCCACCTTACATTTTGGAGGTTATAATTCTGCTATTTTTTCAATAGTACTGCTGCTAATGTTGTCTGTTAATTTAAAAGAGATTGACCGTCCTCTATTTAATAAACTACTACTGCTCTATTTATTAGTTGTTTCTTTTTTAGGAATGTGGTTTTGGTATAAAGGGATATACTTTGCTGATTTTTTCATTTGGAGAGATGGTCAGTTTTTTGCAGGAGGAAAAATGGCTATAGGATTTTTCTTAAATCCAAATAGAGCAGGAGCTTTTTTTGTATTGTGTTTCTTTTTATCATTATTTTTCGTGGAAAGTAAGTTTTGGAGAAATGCTTTACTCCTGATCAATTTATTCTTAGTGGTCTTCTCATATTCAAGAGGAAGTATGTTGGCGCTTCTTTTTGGGGGCTTATATTATTTTGCAGTTCGAAGTGCTAATGTGATCAGTGTATTGAAATTTTATTCATCTATTGTAATTTCTGGAACATTAGCAATATTAGCAATGCTTAGGTGGTTTCCAGGAGAAATAAAAGGGATTTTGTTTAAGTTGAC
>CACHMF010000004.1 GCA_902580855.1 uncultured Bacteroidota bacterium
GGTAAAATGGGACAAATTAAAGAACAGGGTTATCGCTTTGATACGGGCCCATCACTTTTCACTAAACCCCATCTATTAGAAGAACTTATTCTTTTGTGCAACAAAGAACCAAATGAGTATTTTCATTATTATAAGCTCAATGAATCATGCCGATATTTTTTTGAAGACCAAACTATGATTATCGGTTATTCAGATTCAAAGCTTTTAGCAAAAGAGCTTTCTAAAAAGACTAATATTGATTCCTCAAAGGTTATTAATCACTTAAAAAAAAGCGCTTTTCTTTATAATTCTACTAGAAGATTATTTTTAGAGAATTCATTACACAAGCTTTCTACCTATCTTAATTTCAAATCGTTTATTGCCATATGCAAAATACCTTTTCTTGATCTATTCACATCTATGAGCAAACGAAACAAAAAGCGTTTCAACGATACAAAAACTGAACAAATCTTCAATCGTTATGCTACATATAATGGATCAGATCCTTTTAAAGCTCCTGCAATTTTAAACTTAATCCCACATCTTGAAATTAATCAAGGAGCATACTTTCCTGAAAAAGGAATGCGCTCTATTTCAAATTTATTAGAACGCCTGTGCAGAGAAATGGGCGTGCATATACATACAAACACAAGTGTAGAAAGTATTTCTCATGAAAACCAAAAAGTTAATGGTGTTCATACCAAAAATGAATTTCACGAATCAGATATAGTTATTTGCAATCAGGATATTTATTTTGTTTATGAACGCCTATTAAAAAACAAAAAAGTTGCTCAGGATTTAAAGCAACAGGAACGTTCAACTTCAGCAATCATTTTTTACTGGGGTATTAATAAGGAATTTGATGACTTGAAGCTTCACAATATCTTTTTTTCAAAAAATTACAAGGACGAGTTTAATGAGATTTCTTGCGAAAAGAATGTGCCTGATGATCCGACTATTTATGTAAACATTACTAGTAAAGAACAAAAAAATGATGCTCCAAAAAATTGTGAGAATTGGTTTGTTATGATCAATACCCCTTCAAATTATGGTCAGGATTGGGAAACTATCGTTTCTAGAGCTAGGAAAAATATAATTGATAAGCTAAATAGAATTTTGGGCACCACAATTGAGCATCATATTGTTTTCGAGAATATATTAGACCCGCGAAGTATTGAGTCAAAAACAGGTTCTTATAAAGGATCATTATACGGATCAGCTTCTAACAAAAGAAAAGCAGCTTTTTTTAGACATCCAAACTTTTCTAAAAATATTCAAGGTTTATATTTTTGTGGTGGTAGCGTTCATCCTGGAGGCGGGATTCCATTGGCATTATCATCGGCTAAAATTGTAGACAAATTGATTGCATGAGAAATCATAAAGAAAATATTGGATTAGCACTATTAATAATTATCAATATAGTAGGTGTTGTTGGATTTCGTTCAGATTGTCTTTTGCCTTATTTTAAATCATTAACTCCATTTAATCTGCTTTTCTCTCTTTTGATCTGCTTTTTCTACCTTCCATGGAGATCCTTTATTTCTATTTTTCTTCTTCTATTTTCTATAGGTTTTGGTGTAGAGTTTCTAGGTGTAAAAACAGGCCTTCTTTTTGGAAGTTATGAATACGGTTCTACACTGGGTTTTAAATGGTATAACGTTCCTTTAATTATTGGCGTAAATTGGTTTGTACTTGCAATAGGAGCAAGAGGGTGTGCGAACCGTATTACTGAAAATACTATCTTCCAAGTTTTGTGTGCTGCTTTATTTATGGTAGGATTAGATTATTTTATTGAACCTGTGGCTATGAAATATGACTTTTGGGACTGGTCTCAAAACAAAGTTCCACTGCAAAATTATTTTATGTGGTTTCTTGTTTCTATATTGATGCAAATTTTGTTGAATAAAAGGAGCATACAAATACCCTTTTCACTTGCATTTGCTATACTAATCTCGCAATTCATTTTTTTCGGAGCCTTATTATTATGATAGATTGGTTAGACACTAGGCACTACTATTTACTTTTAATGCTATTAAGTATCAGTTACCCCTTTATTAGAAGTTTTGAAAATAAGATAAGTTTCTATAAAAACTGGAAGGCTTTAGCATTGGCCATAACACTTATGATGATGATTTTTATTACGTGGGATGTTATTTTCACAACTCTTTCGGTATGGTCATTTAATGACAGGTATATTTTAGGGTACAAGCTTTTGAGTTTACCCATTGAAGAGTGGATGTTTTTTGTTTGTGTACCTTATTCATGTATATTTATTCATGAAGTATTAAATTATTTCTTTCCACTAAAAAAAATCAATATAAATATACATAGGTGGAATTATTGGGTTGCATTACTGTTAATTGTTATCGGAGTTGTATGTTGGAGCAAAATATATACCTGTGTTTGTTTTACACTTACAGGTCTATTTTTGTTATTGTTACAACGAAAAAATACTCAACTAATAGCAGTAACATATCGTACTTTTATAGTGAGTCTAATACCTTTTTTTATTGTTAACGGGATATTGACAGGAGCATTAACAGATGAGCCAATCGTAATGTATAATAATTTACAAAACACTATGATCAGAATAATCACAATTCCTATTGAAGATTTTGTTTATTGCTTATTTATGCTCGGGTTAACGATTTGGATTTACGAATCACAAAAAAAGAGGATAAAATCTAAACCTTAGCTTTTTATTATTTTTGCAGCATGGCTAAAAGGCAAAAGGTTTTTTTAGGTGCATATGTCAATAGTATAAATGCGCAAAACTTAAATTGCAGAGCTCTAGCACTACATTTAGATTCGAAAAGATTTAAATGTAGTGCAATGGAGTTACAAACAGGAGAATTATCTTCCCTTTCTGGTTCAATAAAAATTTTTAAAGTATGCTGGCCACATCGGCTTAACAAGTATACCTCCTACCTAAGAGGTATTTTATGGGCGGACGTAGTATATCTGCCCAAAAGAGAAGTGTCAAGATGGTGTCGATTTTTATGTTGGTTATTCAAAAAGCCAAGTTTTAGCACTATGGAAAGTGTTGACGAGGGGGCAAACTGGGATAAACAGCTAAAAAAATTTGGAAATAAAATAGCATACTTGAGACACTACAAGGGATTTAACAAGCTTTTTGCAATAAGTAAATTTATTTCTAATAAAAATGCAGATTTACATGAAATAAGTTTCGATGGTTTGTTGCCTTTGGGAGTGGATTCAACTTCTTTTGATAGCAATATTAAAAAAGAACTTCAATCAGTAATTTTAATAGGGAATAACTTATACTATAAAGGTTGGCGATTTTATTTACAGTTAGCTACGGCATTTCCGACTATCACTTTTCATGTGGTAGGAAGTGGGGTAGGATTGGTTGACCCGAAAAAAGAAAGTCAACATCTAAACAATGTTGTTTGTCATGGACGGTGCACACATCACGAGCTAAACGAAATTCTTAAAACTGTAGATCTTCATATTTTGCCCTCTAGAAACGAAGGCTTCCCAAAAGTAGTTTTAGAATGTGCGGCTGCAGGTATTCCTAGTTTACTTTTTTCAGATTATGGAGCAAAAGAATGGATGGAAGGAGGCTTTGTAGTTGAAAAGAATGAAGAAATGAAGCAAATAATTAATTTGCTATTACAGGATCCAAATCGTCTGTGTCAAGCATCAAGCCAGTCAATACTACTAGCAGAAAAGTATGATTGGAAACATGTTGTAAAGCATTGGGAAGAAGTATTGAGCAGCTTAAGTCCTTAAAGGAGTTCAAAGCTTAATTTAATAAGCCCCATCATTTTCTTAACTTTGCGTTTATAAGCTTTGAACTACTAAAAGGTTTTTAGAAAAATCAATCTATGAAATTAGCCAACAATCTATTAATTGCAATAATAATGTTGCTTTTTAATTCGGCTTATTCCCAAACCATAGGAGAGTCTTCAGTTTATTTTATGTACTCTCCATTGCAAAGTAGTACCACCTATTTAGTAGATACTGATGGGGTAGTATATCATACATGGGATTGTATTGCTAGCCCAGCTAGTACAGCATATCTTCTTCCTGATGGAAGTATTATTCGACCGTATAGAGTTAGTAGCCCAACTATGATGGGAGGAGCAACAGGTGGTGGAATGCAGCGTATAGATTGGAACGGAAATGTTATATGGGACTACACTTGGTCTGATCCTAATCATCAACAGCACCACGAGTGTATTCCAATAGATCAAGGAAATGGGAATTATAATGTGTTAATTATTTCTTGGGAGCGAAAAAGTAATGTAGAAGCTATTCAAGCTGGGCGTCAAAATGTAAATGGAGAAATGTGGCCCTTAGAAATTTTAGAAATAGAGCCTCAAGGAAATAATGGTGGGAATGTTGTTTGGGAATGGCATGCTTGGGATCACCTTTGTCAAGATATTGATTCTACAAAAGATAACTATTATATAGATTGTTCGTTACATCCAGAACTTATAGATGTGAATATTGGAACATTACCAAGTGGAGGGCCGTTAGGAGGCAGTGGAGACTGGATACACGCTAATGGTATTGATTATTGTCCAGAACTTGATCAAATTGTTTTCAGCTCTCATAAGCTACATGAAATATTTGTAATTGACCATAGTACTACAATTAATGAGTCAGCGAGCCATAGCGGAGGAAATTCTGGGATGGGAGGAGATATCTTATATCGTTGGGGCAATCCTCAAAATTATGGAGCAGGAACAGCAGCAGACCAAATTCTTCATGTAGTTCATAGTGCTAACTTTATCGATACTGGATATCCAGGAGAGGGCAATATATTAATGTTTAATAACGGAGATAGAAGCGGTTCTCAAAATGACTATTCTTCGGTTGAAGAAATAACAGCTCCTTTGAGCGGATATACCTATAATCTACCGTATAACCAAAGTCAGCATTGGATGTACTCTAATGGCGGGACATTTTATTCAAATCATTTATCAGGAGCCTTCAGGTTAAAAAACGGCAATACATTAGCAACAGAAGGAACTTCGGGAAGAATTTCCGAAATTGACAATAATGGAAATATTATTTTTCAATACACTCATCAAGGCGGAGGAAGTAACATGGCTAAAGCGGTTCCATATGAGAAGGATTATGAAGGAATATTGGGTTTAGCAACAGGTGTTTCGACTCATGAGAAACAAGTATATCACATATATCCAAACCCGGCAAATCATTTTATTCAGCTTTCAACAGATGAGGAAGGTGAACTTAAAATTATAGATTTTCTAGGGAAAGTGAGCCATGTAGAATCATTTAAGAAAAGTAGCCGTATAAATATAGAGAATTTACCCAGTGGTGTTTATTACATACAATTGCAAACAACAGAACATTTGTACACAAAATCCCTTATTATTCAATAATGAAAAAGATAATATTTATTATTCCATTCTTGTTGTGCTTTCAAAAAGTAAAGGCACAATCCATAATATTACCTGAATTAAATTTAGCAACCTCATTTTATTTTGATCAATGGGTACTAAGCTCAGATACCTTTTTTGTAGCACCTGTTTATATTGACACCTATCTAGATTTTAATGAATTTCATTTAAATATTAAATATAACCATAATGTAGTAGAGCCCTTAATTAGTGAGTTAAACCAAATCAATGACGATAGCTATATTATGGTTGCCAACTATATGGGTTTTGCTGATTTTGCAATGGTTAGTGGAGGTAATATTACTGGTGTAGTGAACACTATAAATGCGTCACAATCACTTCTAACCTTGTCGTTTAACGGAAGTACTGCCGCACAAACATTGTTTAATTCTTGTAATGGGAACTTATTATATTTAGCTTTTAAAAAGGTTAATCCTTGCTTCAAAGGGCCTTTTTATTTGCAGTTTTGGAATGGAGATGATAATGGAGCCTTTATCAATCCAAACCAAACACATGCATGTCAAATTATCGGGACAACAACTACCCACTCTACAGAAACTGGAAATCTTTTAGCGGTCCAAGGAGAGGTTACTTTTGATATCCCACAAGCAAATATTCAGTTAAATGGAAATATTTTAGAAGCATTTGTAGTAGGTGGTTCATTGCCGCTATCTTATGAATGGTCTGACAAGTTTGGAACGGTGTTAGGGAGTAGTTATGATTACTCTCCGATTGATACGGGAATGGTTGTACTAACTGTCATAGATGCAGATGGATGCATGAGTGTCACAAGCCATAATTTTTATTTTTCTTCAAGCACTATTAATGAGGAAAATAGCTTTCAGACTATATATCCAAACCCTTCAGGGGGTATAATTCATTTGCAGAAAGAGATAGACAGAGTTGTGGTCTTAAATACAATGGGGAACGTATGTTATTTAGGAAAAGAAAAAGTTATAGATTTAACATCATTTCAGAAAGGAGTTTATTTGATTCAAACAACAAGAAATAATTACACAACAACCGAAAAAATAATATTGCATTGATAAAGAAATATGTTTGGGCCTTATTGGTTCTTTGTTGGGGACATGCACATACACAATCATTGTACGATAACACCAATGTTACGACAATTGAAATCTTCTTTTCCACCTCTAATTGGGATCAGATTTTAGACAATTATTATGCCGCAGGCATGGATCAGAGGTTAATTGCTGATTCAGTTGTGATTAATGGAAGCATGAAGGACAGTGTTGGAGTGAAGTATAAAGGTAACAGCACTTACAATGCTAACAATGATAAAAATCCATTAAACCTGTCTTTAGACTATATCAAAGGAAATCAAGATTATCAAGGGTTTAGAACTATTAAGCTATCTAATGGAAAAAATGATCCATCTTTTATTCGAGAAGTTCTTTCTTATGAAATAGCGCGAAAATATATGGTGGCCCCGCAATCTAATTTTGCAGAGGTGCATATTAACGGGAATTATCACGGAATGTATGTTAATTCAGAGTCTATAAATTCTGACTTTCAAGATGATTATCTCTACGCTGATCGAGACAATACGCGCTTTAAGTGCAATCCGGAAACTGTCTTTGGAGGCAACGGCTCTTCTTTAGAATACTTAGGAACCGACTCTGCTTTTTACGAAGATTATTATGAGTTGAAGTCTGATTTTGGTTGGCAAGATTTAATCAACCTTACATATGATATAGTTAATAATCCATTAAACTTAGAATCTTCATTAGATATTGATAGAGCATTATGGATGTTAGCATTTAACAATGTCCTGGTGAACCTTGATAGCTATACAGGGCCTTTCCGTCAGAATTATTACTTAATAAAAGATAATAATAATCGAATGAACCCGATTATTTGGGATTTAAATGAGTGTTTAGGCGGTTTTGAAATGATTAATAATGGAGGAGGCCCTCCCTCGCTTCAAAATTTAATCCAACTTGACCCTTTAATTAGAATCAATGAAGCTGACTGGCCACTAATACAAACACTACTGAATAATGACACTTATCAGCGAATGTATATAGCGCATATGCGAACAATTCTAGAAGAGAATTTTTCAAATGGACTATACCTAACAAGAGCCAACGATTTACAATCTCTAGTGAGTAGCTTGATTCAGGCAGATGCTAATTCGTTTTATTCTTTTAACGATTTTTCAAATAATATTAATAATTCTGTTGGTGGAGGTCCTAGTGGCTCAGTAGGAATTACAGAATTGATGGATGCTAGAACAAATTTTTTACAATCACATTCTTTGTTTTTAGTTGCTCCACCTAGTATTGGAGCAGTGTCATCAACTCCATTACAAATAAACCCTTACACTGAACCATTTATTACGGTAGATGTTAGTAATGCCACAAATGTATATTTAGCCTATAGGTTTAGGCCACAAGATGTATTTACAAAACTCGAAATGTTTGATGATGGAATGCATGGAGATGGAAGTGCAGGAGATGGGATTTATGGTATAGATGTTATGGTAGACGCTAGAGATATGCAGTATTACATTTATGCTGAAAACAATGATGCAGGAGTATTTTCTCCAGAAAGGGCAGAGCATGAATATCATTATCTTCCTGTTGTTAGCGATTTAGTAATCAACGAGTTAATGGCGTCTAATATGAATGCGGTAGCAGATCAAAATGGAGAATATGATGATTGGGTAGAGTTATACAATAACGGCACAAACTCAATCATGCTAGATGGCTATTTTCTTTCTGATAATGAAAATAATCTAGGTAAATGGCAATTTCCTAACACAGTCCTTCCATCTGGAGGATACTTAACAGTTTGGCTTGATGGACAGGATGGATTACAAGCAGGTTTACACACAAGTTTTAAACTATCTGCTGATGGAGAGGAACTGTTTTTGTCAACCCCAACTTTAGACGTGGTCGATGCTATTTTTTACACAGCTCTCCCTACAGACATGTCGTTTGCTCGTGTTCCAAACGGAACAGGCCCTTTTACAGTTCAGGCACATACAAACAATGCTAATAACAATGGGGTGCTAGAGGTTTTACATTTAGAAAATGAAGTTCTTCTTTATCCAAATCCAACACAGTCAACAATAACAATTGAGCATCCTTCGATAGAAAAGATTGCTATTTATGATGTGATGGGGAAGTTAATGCATCTAGAAAAATCATACGAAACAACAACAATAAATTGCGAGCATTGGCCTGCAGGAATGTATATTGTAAAAGTAGGAACTCAAGCACATCGTTTAATTATTCAATAATAATGAAGAAAGGAATCACAATACTCAGCCTACTAATTCTTGTTGCAGCGTGCGACAAGCCTTCAGGGGAAGGAGGAACTTCTTCCATCGAAGGTAAAATTTTAGTTCTAGAAGGGTTTTATAATGTATTTACTCAGAGTTTTGATACAACAGCATTGTATTTTTCTGAAAATGAAGACGTCTATATTATTTACGGAAGCGATTCATCCAGTATATATAACGATTCATTTGAAACATCTTGGGATGGAACGTATCGATTCGATTATTTGCGCAAAGGAAACTATGTGCTGTACGCATACAGTGATTGTGATAGTTGCCCATCAGGCAAAGAGCCTGTTTTTTGGGAGGTAACGATTGACAAAAACAATCAATTATATCAGATTTCGGATCAAGTAATACGCAAGTAAATTGAGCGAATTAATTAAGCAAATATCGTTATTTGAACCTATATCATTGTCGGAGATGGACAGTGTGAAGCTAATGAATCGTTCCGATACGAAATTCGTTTTTTCAAACCAAACGCTCTTGCAAATATTACCAAAACTACAAGGATACTATCGAGTTCTAGAAATTGAAAACATACGCTTAAGCTCGTATCAATCGTTATATTATGACACCGAAGATTTTCAATTTTACCACCAACATCACAATGGTAAAACCAACAGAAACAAGGTTCGCTATAGAGAATATATAGATTCTGGAATTTCTTTCCTTGAGGTTAAGCATAAAAACAATAAAGGCAAAACGATCAAAAAGCGCATTCCTGTAAATGCGATTCAAGAAATGTTAGAGGGGGATCATCAATCTTTTGTTGATGAGGTGATAGGAGAAAATCTTAACCTAATACCTCAACACAGAAATAAATTTCAACGGCTTACATTAGTGCACAAAATCAATAAAGAACGCCTGACAATTGATATTAACTTTCAATATCAAAACACGATTAAACAAGGCGGGGTTGAACAGTTGGTAATTGCCGAAGTTAAACAAGAAAAGAAGAGTCGATCTTCAGATTTTATAAGAATTATTAAAGAAGCGGGCGTTCATCCTTTTAGGATCAGCAAATACTGTATTGCTACAGCCAGTTTATACACAGAATTAAAAAGGAATAATTTCAAAATGAAATTTTTACATTTAAACAAAATTTAAAATAATGAACGAGTTATTGTTATTGCTAACAGATTTAGAAATATTCGGAACGGATTTTTTCGATAAAAAAGATTTTTTTGAGTTACTGATAAAGGCTGTTTTTAACTTTTTTATCATTGCCTATATCGTTCGCTATTTATATTACCCAGCAACAAAAAACAAAGATTATCTATTTACCTATTTATTGATTAGTATCACGGTATTCTTTCTTTGTTTCTTGCTAGAAAATGTGAAGTTACAACTAGGGTTTGCGCTAGGTCTTTTCGCCATCTTTGGGATTATTCGCTATCGAACAGATCCTATTCCAATTAAAGAGATGACTTATTTGTTTATTGTGATTGGAGTTTCTGTAATAAACGCTTTAGCAAACAAAAAAATCAGTCATTCCGAGTTACTATTTGCAAACTTTATAATCATAGCTGTCACCTACGGGTTGGAAAAAATATGGTTATTGCGACACGAAACACGCAAAACCATTACCTATGAAAAAATAGAGCTTATCAAACCTTCAAAGAAAGAAGAATTGATGGCAGACTTAAAGGAACGAACAGGACTAAATATCACGCGCATAGAGGTGCGTAGAATAGATTTTTTAAGAGATACGGCTCAAATAAGAATCTTCTTTTTCGAAGATGAAAAAGCTTAGCATATTATGTTGCTTGTTGCCGCTCTTTGCGATTGGTCAAGATGATTTTCAACTTTGGTCTAAAGTAGAATTAGGATATAAAATCAACAAAAAGGTATCCGTAGAGCTTACAGAAGGATTTCGTTTAAGAGAAAACGCATCTCTTCCATCTAAAACATTTACAGATTTTAACGCTACCTATAAGCATAACAAAAAAGTAAGAATAGGAACGGGTTATCGTTTCATTCAGGTTTTCAACCTTGCACAAGACATTCATTTGCGACATCGTTGGTATGTCTATATGACATTGAGACAAAAAGTAAAAAGATATCAATTTGGCTTTCGTTCTCGTATACAACACCAAAAAGGAGTTGATCATTTAGAGCGATATTATAGAGGGAAAATATCGGCTTCTTATAATTTCCGAAAAACACCTCTGGAGCCAACTATTTCTATAGAGTCTTTCCTGAATTTACAATCTCCCCAATTTGATAAATTTCGCTACACGGCAGCTCTTTCATATCCGTTACGTAAAAAAGTGCAAGCAAGCTTATATTACCGTATTCAGCAAGAAATTAATGTGTCTTTCCCTAATACGTTTTACATATTAGGCGCAGGGGTTTCTTACAATTTTTAATGAATAAGTAAGAATACGCATGCTAAATAGCTCTAGTTACGAGTGTTAATGTTAAATTTGTGGCAATAAATTTTTTAAGTACTATGAAAAAGAGAATTGGGATATTTATAGCAGTATTATTAAGTTCTTTAGTTTCTGCACAACAGATTACGTTTAATTCAGAAACAAATGATGTTGTTTTAACAGCTAATACAGAACAGTATTTTGAAGTTTTTTCTGGCATTCAATCAATAGAGTCTATTAATGTTAACACATCTGAGGGGATTTTTACAAAACTGATTCTTCCTGGATACGTCCATTCGAAAGAATTCGGTAAGCCTGAGCTTCCTCAAATACAAAAACTTATAGAAATTCCATTTGGGGCAGAAATAAAAACAGACATTTTAGCGTATGAAAAACAAACGCTATTACTTTCAGATTATGGCATTGTAAACCCATTAATACCATCTCAGCCGTCTATATCAAAAGCAGAGGATGCCGCTAATGTTCCGTTTAAATATTATCCACAGATATATCAACAAAATGAATTTTTAGGAAAAGAAATTGTTACCGTAGAACCTTTAGGAGTATTAAGAGGTGTTCAAATGGCAAGATTAACAATAGCTCCATTTAAATATAACCCAGTAACAAACGAGTTAATGGTGTTTAACAATCTTGAGGTTCAAGTAGATTTTGGCGATGCTGACTATGAAGAAACAGTAATTCAGAAGCAAAAACATTATTCAGCAGCTTTTAATCCAAGCTATTTAGAGCTTTTAAACTACAAGCCGTTAGCTAAAGATGTTATCACAACATATCCGGTTAAATATGTTATTGTTTCTGACCCGATGTTTCAATCCGACCTACAAGGTTTTGTGGAATGGAAAACGAAAAAAGGATTCACGGTCGTTGAAGCTTATACGAACGATCCTGCAGTAGGAAATACAACAACTTCTATTAAAGCATATTTAGAAGGACTTTATAATGCAGGGTCACCTTCTGATCCAGCTCCATCTTATGTATTATTTGTTGGTGATGTGGCACAAGTACCTTCTTTTAGCGGAAATACTGGCTGGCATGTTTCAGACTTGTATTATTGTACTTATGATGGGCCTTCGGATATTTATCCAGACATGTATTATGGTAGGTTCTCAGCAACAAATTCTTCACAGCTAATGCCTCAGATAGAAAAGACACTAATGTTTGAGGAGTACACCTTTCCAGACCCTTCTTATTTAGATGAAGTTTTATTGGTTGCAGGTGTAGATGCTAGCATGGCACCTACTTATGGCAATGGACAAATAAATTATGGAACTGACAACTATTTTAATTCCGCGCATGGAATAACATCGCATATTTATTTATATGGTTCGGGAAGTCCAGTAACTTCAGATCAATCCATAGCATCAGGACTTATTATTGATGATGTAAATAATGGAGTTGGCTTTGCTAATTATACAGCGCATTGTTTTGAGCAAGGATGGGCAGACCCCTCATTTGAATCTAGTGATGTCCCTGGATTAACAAATGAAAATGAATATTGCGTAATTGTTAGTAATTGCTGCTTACCAAATGCCTTTGATAATGCAGAATGTTTTGGAGAAGCGATTTTAAGAGCTCACGGTAAAGGTGCAGTTGGACACATTGGAGGATCTAACAATACTTATTGGAATGAAGATTATTGGTGGGCAGTCGGAACAGGTTCAATCTCAGCAAATCCTACTTATACTCAAACAGGTCTTGGTGTTTTTGATTGCCTGTTTCATGAAAATGGTGAGCCAGTTTCTGACTGGTTTGTTAGCTTATCTCAAATGGTACATTCAGGAAACCTTGCTGTTACAGCAGCGGGAGGATCAGAAGATTATTATTGGGAAATATACCATGTAATGGGTGATCCATCTTTAATGCCTTATATGTCAGTCCCAGACCCTATGACAGTAACGCACTTAGCAACAACTCCTCTAGGATCCTCAACATTAAATGTGTCAGCAGAAGAAAATGCATATGTAGCTGTTTCTCAAAATGGCATCTTATTAGACGCTCAGTTAGTGGGAGCTAGCGGAAATGTAACAATGACTTTTGCCCCACTTGCTTCTATGGGAGTGTTAGATGTAGTGGTAACAAAGCAAGACCGTCAGCCTTACATTGGAGCAGTTCAGGTTATATCCACAAACGCGCCATTTATTACAGCGATTTCTTATCAGATTGATGATGCAGCGGCGAATAACAATCAACTCGCTGATTTTAACGAACAATTTTATTTGGACGTAGATTTTCAAAACCTAGGCAGTATAACTGCATCAGGTGTTACAGCTACTCTTACCTCTTCAGATCCTAATGTTACGATTATTGATGGGGTAGAAAATCTAAATACTATAACATCTTCAACAACCATAAATGCAACTGGTGCATATGAACTAGCAATTGCCGACGGTATTCAAGATCAACACATTGTAGTGATGGATGTTGCTATTACAGATAATGCGTCCAATACTTGGAACGTACCAATCAACATTGTTGTAAATGCTCCTGAACTTAATGTTGGAGGTTTTGAATTGATAGATGCTTCAGGTAACGGGATTTTAGAGCCCGGAGAAACAGCAACCATCAATATTGAAAATTTTAATGATGGATCTGCTGACTGTGGTAGTTCTGACGCTATTTTAAGTACAACAAACATGTATGTTAGTATCACTTCCTCATCATATAACTTTATTAGTTTCCCTCAAGGAGGCACAATGCAGCAAGCATCGTTTACTATCCAGGCAGACGCAAACATTCCTTATGCAACTGCTGTAACATTTGATTACGATTTATCATTTGGTCTTTATAATGCACAAGAGTCTTTTGACATTATAGCTAATATGGCTAGTGAAGATTATGAAACAGGCAATATGTTGCAATATGATTGGTCTGTTTCAGGAAATGCTCCTTGGCTTATTGTTGGAACAGGGCAGTTTGAAGGTGATCATTGTGCGAAATCTGGTCCAATTGGAGGTAATCAAGTGTCTACTATGGAATTAGAATTAAATGTAGCAGTGCCTGGCGAGGTATCATTTTATAAAAAGGTTTCTACAGAAGACGGATATGATTATTTGCAATTTTATATTGATAATACCTTAAGAGATGAGTGGTCGGGTGTAATAGATTGGTCAAAAGAATCTTATTTTTTAACATCTGGAGTTCATACACTAAAATGGGAATATGTAAAAGATGGTTGGGTAGATGAAAATGATGATTGTGCATGGGTAGATTATATACTATTCCCTCAATTAGTTTCAAGTACTGATATAGAAGATCAATTAACATTTGATGTTCAGATTACACCCAACCCCGCATCAAATCAATGCTCTATAAATTTTGATAAAATGGTTGACGCAAGAGTTCAATTATACGACACGCAAGCGCGATTGATTCTAGAAAAGAATACGGCTGGAGAATCAATTTTATTGAATTTAAGTAATTTAGCAACAGGTGTATACTATTTAGAGATACATTCAGAGGAAGATAAAATTGTAGAAAAGCTAATAATCAAATAGTGAAAAAAACCGTATTCATATTATTTTTATCATTAGTATCGAGCTCACTTAGTGCTCAGTCAATTTTTCAAACGCTTTTTACTTCTACTGATGAGCAGGGACAGCTAGGTAGTATGACAGAAATCACGGGTTTAGTTATCAATAACGACTGTTGTACAGTAACTAAGTTTATACAACACTTAACTTCTTGTGAAATGCCATCTGATTGGCTATGGAGTCATTGCACCCCTGATATGTGCTTGCCAACAGGAGATTCGCTAGGGTATTATTATTTAATGCCATCTGATACAGGCGAAGTATCCTTTCGTTTTTATGTGGGGAACACACCGGGGTCAGCCGAAATGAACATAAGATTTGCTGACAGGGACAATCTATCGGATTATCAGGATGTCCAATTTACCGTTTGGGCAGGCACTAGTGATTTGCAAGAATCTAATTGGCAACTTCTCATTTACCCCAATCCAGTGAATAATTTCATTCATATTGATGGAGACATTTCAGATCTAACTTGCGATCTTTTTGATGTAAGAGGTAAAAATTTGTTAAGCTCACTGAATGTGGAAGGAAGAAAGATAAATGTATCAAACATTCAACCAGGAGTATATTTTCTAGCCTTACACAAGCCCGGTGGAAGGCTAATTAAACGCATCATCATTCAGTAGGAGAAATAAGCTTTGTATTCTAACAATACATTGAGTTAGTAATTTCATTAATAGTATTTCAAAATAAAAAGAAGATTGTATCAATAAGCAGAAAACTGGCGCAATATCCTTGTCGTATCCAACTACAAGTAAAATCATTCATTATCTTTACAAAGAATGAAGAAAAAAGTTCTATTTCGTCAAGTTGTACCATCCTTACTTTTTGTCGCGATAATAATTACGACTAAGTTATTAGAGGATTATTTTCAAGTTCGCTGGACAAAATACGGAGTATATCCTAGGTCATTTGAGGGCGTTTTAGCCATTATCACCTCCCCTTTCATTCATGGTGATTGGAAGCATGTATTTAACAATTCTGTGCCATTAATCGTTTTAGGAACATCACTTCGTTATTTTTATAAAGACATTTCAAAAGAAGTGTTTTTGTGGTCTTGGTTCATGAGCGGATTGTGGCTTTGGGCAATTGGTAGGCCAAGTTTTCATATTGGAGCAAGCGGCATAGTCTATGCATTAGCATCTTTCTTATTTTTCAGTGGACTCATTCGAAAGCATACTAGTTTAATGGCGGTATCATTTGTCGTAGTTTTTTTATATGGCAGTATGGTATGGGGTATTTTCCCAATAAAAGAACATATTTCTTGGGAAGGACACTTATCAGGAGGATTAGCCGGTGTTATTTTAGCATGGTGGTTTCGATTTGAAGGACCTCCAAAGCAAAAATATCAATATGAAATAGACGAAGAATTAGAAGAAAATGAAGTTATGATTGAGTATCATTATAAAGAGAATTAGTCCTCTTTTTTGTTGGGTTTTGCTACACCAAAGTTCGAGGAAAACCACGCTCTTTCGTGTCCGTAATAAAAAACCAATTTCACTAATCGGTCAACGATTGTTAAAAATCCAGCACCCTCTTTAGAGATGCCTTCTAACCCAAAATAAGGAGGCAATATGGTTAGGACTAGATAGGTTGTTGTCATGGCCAATACATTCCATGTTATCGCTTTAAAAACGTGTCTTTTCCTGTTAATTTTTACCTTATTTTCACTCATAGTACTTTCAAATAATGATAACAATGATAAGAAAAATCTATAATAATGAAACGGCAATCCATTCTACGATTACTCCTAATATAAACCCAGCATAAACCTGTCGATAGTTGTGTGAATTGGTTTTTAATCGAGCATAACCAATGAGTCCCGCTACAAAAAATAGAGCCAGGATAAGATAAAAATGATTGAACTGAAAGCGATGTGATAGTCCAACCATGGCTCCGATTACGCCACCGATACCGAGCATATGGACACTTATTTTCCAACGCAGTGTAATAAAGTGCGCGATTAAAATAACAGTGATGGCACCAATCATTAATAGGTATAAACTAATGGGTAGCGCTAGATTGGTTAATATTTCAAACCCTAAATAATACCACAAAACGGACAGTAAAAACGGCCATTTTCTCTCTTCGGCTGTTTTCATATAAATGCTTTTCACTACACCCAATTTCTGTAAAACAATAGCGGTTATAAGAGGTAGTAAAATGGTGAACACGCTTAATATAGTCAGTACAATTGCTTGAATGCTGTTAGGTACTTGTAAATCGATGTATGGATTAAACTCAAAGATTAAAACCATGGCGTAAACAGGCATAAAAAGTGGATGACCCACAACGGATATGAATTGAGCAAATCGCATTATAATTCCCTCCTTAATCGGGCAACTGAAACACCTAATTGTTCTCGATATTTTGCCACGGTTCTCCTTGCAATGTGATACCCTTTTTCATCTAGTAGTTCAGACAGTTTTTCATCAGTTAAGGGTTGCCTTTTGTCTTCTTTTTCCAAAAGGTCTTGCAAATGACTTTTCACTACCTTATTTGAAATGGTTGTGCCATCCTCTTTGCTAAAGGCTTCAGAAAAGAATTCCTTGAGTAAAAAAGTGCCAAATGGAGTTTCAATGTATTTACTATTCGTGACTCTTGAAACGGTGGAAATGTCAAGCTTAACTTTCTGTGCTACATCTAATAATTTCATAGGTTTCAAATCTTTCACATCACCAGATTTGAAAAAATTATCCTGCAAGTCTAAAATGCAAGTAATAGTGCTCAGCAGGGTGTCTTCTCTTTGCTTTAACGCATCAGCAAACCATTTTGCTGATTCTAACTTTTTCTTTAAAAATTCGCTAGCCTCCTTATCCCCTTCTAGTTCAGTAAGCATTTGTTGGTATTGCTTGCTTGGACCAATTTTCCATTTACGCTTATTGTTCAGTCGTAAGTTTAAATCGCCATCAATATTTTCTAAGATAAAGTCTGGAGTGATATAAGCAGTCCCTTCCTGCGTGTTTGCAAAACCACCTCCAGGCTTTGGGTTCAGTTTAGAAATCTCTTGAAAGGCTAGTTTCAAATCTTTTTCATTTATTTCTAATTCTCGTTGAATTTTATCAAAGTTTTTGGTGCTAAAAGATTGATATTGCTGATTCAGTATCTTTTGCGCTAGCAAAATACCTGAGTTCTCAGCCTTTCTTTTTAATTGAAGTAACAGGCATTCTTGTAAGTTTTGCGCGCCTACCCCTGCAGGATCTAATGATTGCACTACCTCTAATACAGGCAGTAAATCTCGCTCACTTATTTGCATGTTTTGTTTGAAGAGTAAATCATCAGCAATAGCGTATAAATCCCTAGCTAAAAAGCCATTATCATCTAAACAACCAATAAGAAATGTTGCTAAAAAAGACTCTTCTTCATTGAGGCTTTGTAGGGGTAATTGTTTGAGCAAAAATTCTTGAAGTGTTTCTTCTCTTTCAGCTATTACGGGCCTACTATTTTCTTGAGTCTGTTGTGATCTGTAATTTGAAGTGTATTCGTTCTCCCAATTTTCCTCTTCACTTTCTTCAAGCGCTGGGTTATCCTCTAACTCTTCTTCAATGCGTTTTTCTAGAGATACAAT
This sequence comes from uncultured Bacteroidota bacterium, assembly GCA_902580855.1. Lineage (GTDB taxonomy): Bacteria > Bacteroidota > Bacteroidia > Flavobacteriales > UBA7312 > UBA7312. The sequence goes on from CACHMF010000004.1 coordinate 18,171, forward strand.
AGGAATTTGTAACAAGTTCAAAAACTGTATTTGCTGTGGTGACAGCTTCAGTTGTTGGTTTTGTTGTAATCGCTGTTTTTGCATTTATTGATTTTTAAAAGGACGCATTTTGCGGAGTACGCGGAAAGGCAATCACATCTCGCACATTCTTCATCCCTGTTACAAACATGATGAGTCGTTCGAAGCCTAATCCAAATCCGCTGTGTGGACAAGTTCCAAATTTTCGTGTTTCCAAATACCACCACAGTTCCTCTTGACACACATCCATCTCATCCATTCTAGTTTGCAGTTTATCTAAGCGTTCCTCTCTTTGTGAGCCTCCTACAATTTCACCAATTCCAGGGAACAGAATGTCCATAGCGCGAACCGTTTCTCCATCTTCATTCATACGCATGTAAAAGGCCTTAATCCCTTTTGGATAATCGGTTAAGATTACAGGTTTTTTGAATTTTTTCTCAACTAAATAACGCTCGTGTTCCGATTGCAAATCTGCTCCGAATCCTTCAATAAGGTATTGGAACTTCTTTTTTTTGTTTGGTTTAGAGTTGCGTAAAATATTGATTGCTTCGGTGTATGTTAATCGTTCAAAGTCATTCTCTACAACAAATTTCAATCGCTCAATCAGCCCCATTTCCGACTTCTGTTCTTTCGGTAAGTTTTTCTCTTCATCTGTTAATCTCCTATCTAAAAAGGCTAAATCTTCCGGACAAGTGTCTAAAACATATTGAATACAATATTTTAAGAAGTCTTCTGCCAAATCCATATTATCGTTCAAGTCAGCAAAAGCAACCTCTGGTTCAATCATCCAAAACTCTGCTAAATGGCGAGAAGTGTTGGAGTTTTCAGCACGGAAAGTAGGTCCGAAAGTGTATACTTCTCCAAACGCCATAGCCCCTAATTCAGCCTCTAATTGCCCAGATACAGTTAGGTTAGTTTTCTTTCCAAAGAAGTCTTGTGTTTCATCTACCTTTCCATCTTTTCGTTTTGGAGGGTTATCCAAATCAAGACTTGTTACTTGAAACATTTCGCCCGCCCCTTCTGCATCTGCACCGGTAATAATAGGGGTGTGCATATATACAAACCCTTTGTTGTTGAAGAATTGATGAATAGCAAAAGCAAGTGCGTGGCGCACTCTAAAAACAGCACTAAAAGTATTGGTTCTAAAACGAAGATGTGCTTTTTCGCGCAAAAACTCTAAACTATGTTTTTTAGGTTGAAGCGGGTATTCGTCAGGATCAGCAGCACCTAAAACATCAATGTTTTCGGCAGTAATTTCTACCTTTTGGCCACTTCCTTGAGACTCTACTAAGGTCCCGTCTACAGATATACATGCGCCTGTAGTGATTTGCTTAAATAGTTCTTCCTCAAAATTTTCTGCTTCGGCAACTACTTGGATGCTGTTGATGGTTGAGCCATCGTTCAGCGCAATAAATGATACATGCTTACTTCCTCTACGGGTACGAACCCATCCTTTCACATTGATTGATTGACCCACCTTGTCGGCCTGTAAAAGCGTACTAATTTTTGTGCGTTTCATCCTTAAATTTTCAATTGTGGCAAAGATATAAAACAAAATGGTTTCTCTAGGAAATTTAATTGCAGGAAACATTAAGGACTTCAAAACGTTTCTTCCGTGTAAAAAGTATATTTTTGCAGTCCAATGAGCAAGAAAGAAAAAATAGTAAATGGTGCATTAGAACTCTATATGCGTATGGGTGTAAAGAGTGTAAATATGGACAAAGTGGCAACCAACTTAGGTATTTCTAAAAAGACTTTGTATGTGTATTTTGATAATAAACAAGATTTAGTTAATCATTGTTTTCAGAAGCATTACGATTTAGTTTCTGAAATGATAAATACTACAGCAGCTCAATTTGAAAATGCGATTGATGAGCTTTTTGCTATCGATGAGAGTTGTTCTTTAGTTATGAAACAAACCAACCCTTATTTGTTGGGGGAGTTAAAGCGATATTATCCTAATACTTGGGCTTTAATTGAGCAATTAAAACAAAAGGTTCTGTTCAATATTATGAAGAAGAACCTCAATAAAGGAGTTGAACAAGGGATTTACAGAAAGGAAATAGATGTGGATATTATTGCCAAGCTCATGATTAATAGAATAGACGCTTTGATCAATGAAGAAGTTTTTCCATTGACGCACTACGATTTTAGAAAATTACTGACGGAAATTAGAATTTATCACCTTAGAGGAGTAGCAACTCTAAAAGGCATCAACTATTTAGAACAAAAAATCAATGAAGAATAATTTATTATTAATCTATATTCTAATAGCGTTTACTTCTTCTGCTCAACAACGCCTATCTGTTACAGAAGCACAAGAATTAGGGTTACAAAATAATGTCAATGTTAAAAACGCAAAGCTAGAAGTTTCCCTTGCAAGGAAAAAAGTATTGGAAACTATTGGCATTGGTTTACCCAAGATAAATGCCGAAGTGAATTGGCAACAGTTTTTAGAGATTCCAACCACGGTTGTTCCTGCTAATATGTTTGTGCCAACAGCACAAGAGGGCGAATATGCTGAATTGCAGTTTGGCACAGAGCATAACTCTACGACATCTATGACAGCATCACAACTTTTGTTTGATGGTAGTTATATAATTGGACTTAAAGCTACTGCTATTTATAAGAGCCTATCACAACAATCTTTGCAATTGACTGAACAGCAAATACAAGATAGTATTGCAGCAGCATACTACAATGTCTTGGTGGCAGAAGAAAGAAAAGACTTCTTGAAGCTTATTGCTGAAATACATCAGGGTATTTTGTATGAGGTACAAGCTCGCTATGACCTGGGGATGGTCGAGGATTTAGATGTGAATAGAATGGCACTCACACTTTCTAATATGGAGATTCAATCTGAAAATATGCAGAGAATGACTGAAGTCGCTTATTTATATTTGAAGTTAATATTAGGGATTCCTCTTGAAGAAGAATTAGTGCTTACTGACAGCTTACCTAGTTTATTAAGTCAAAACCAAACACTAAAAATACGAGAACCAAATATTGAAAATCGCTTAGAGTTTCAATTGGCTGAAACACAGAGAAAATTATCCAAGTTAGATTTAAGACGTTACCAATCACAATTTTTGCCGAGTATATCTGCATTTGGCACATACAGTCAAAATGCCTTTCGTGATGACTTTACCTTCTTCGATGACGATTTACGTTGGTACCCCACAAAGGTAGTAGGCGTGAAAGCAACAATGAGCTTATTTGATGGGTTTTCTCGTATAGCTAAAGTACAACAAGCTAAAATTGAGCTCGAAAAAGCTAAAAATAATCAATCTCAAGTTTTAGAATCTTTGAGCCTGGCTCATAAAGTAGCGTTGTCAAATTACCTTACAGCCTATCATACTCAAAAACAAAAATCTGAAAGTTTGGAACTGAGTAAAAAAATCTATTTAAAAACTATGGCTAAATATAAAGAGGGTTTAGTCAGTAGTATGGAACTATCCCAGTCGGGGGCTGATTACAGTCAGGCTCAAGCCGATCACGCCCAAGCCATATATAACTTACTTATTGCAAAAACTAATTATAATCGTTCAGTCGGAAACTAATGAAAACATTAAAATTATTATCAGTATTATCACTTTCCATCCTTGTTGGTTGTGGCGAAGAGGTCAATGAATTAAGTCAAAAAAAAGAAACCCTAAAAGAGCTTAAGCAACAAATGGGTAATTTAAAATCTCAAATTTCTACTTTAGAAAAAGAGATAGCTCTTTCCGACACCCTTGCTGAAGGGGGGGTGGTTGTACAAACACAAGTTGTTGAAGGAACTAGCTTTACCCATTATATCAGTCAGCCAGGTATTGTCAGTTCCAAGGAGAATATTTTGGTTAGTATTGAGATGGGTGGCATTGTCGTTAATCGTTTGGTAGAAGAAGGGCGTTGGGTCAATAAAGGGGATGCTATAATACAGCTCGATGCGAGTATTTTATTAAATCAAGTGGAAGATTTAAGACAATCTAAGGACTTAGCCAAAACCACTTACGAGCGTCAAGATAATTTATGGAAACAAGGCATTGGTTCAGAAATGCAATACTTACAAGCCAAAAACCAGTACGTTTCATTACAAAAAAAGCTAGCCGCTATGGAAGCTCAGCTTGATAAGTTGGAGTTGATAGCACCTATTAGTGGACGATTGGACGAAATTTATATCAATGTGGGTGAGTTTGCTGCTCCAGCAATGCCAGCCTTTCGTATCGTCAATTCAAAGAAGTTACAAGTCGAAGTAGATGTAGCAGAACGCTATTCGGCAATTATTAAAAAAGGAGACATGGTCAATCTTTCATTTGATGCGTTAGGTATAAATCGTCAAGAGAAAGTATCTTTTGTAGGGCAGGTTATAAACCCACAAAACAGAACATTCAAAGTAAAGATAAACCTTAATAACATCTCAGGCGACATTAAGCCTAATGCGGTGGCTTCTGTAAAGTTACAAGACTTTAGTCAAGAGGGCGCTATGGTTTTGCCATCGGCGTGTATCAAAAAAGATATGCGTGGTTCTTTTGTTTTTGTGGCGGACAATAATAAAGCGATTAAAAAATATGTAGAGACAGGTCTTTCTCAAGACGATATGACACACATTTCCTCAGGCTTAGATTTAGGTCAAGAAGTAATTGTGATTGGTTATGATGGTGTAGCTAATGGAAGTAAAATAGATATCAAATAATTAAGTCGATGAGCGAAAGATATTTTAAAATTACTAACCTATCGCTGAGAAACAAAACCACTGTTTTTATTCTCACTGCACTTTTGACACTGTTTGGGATATTTTCATATAAATCTATGCCTAAGTCCTTGTATCCAGATATCGTTATGCCAACGATAATGGTGCAAACCGTATATCCTGGTAATTCGCCTGCCGATATAGAAAACCTCATAACTCGACCATTAGAGAAAGAGATTAAGTCGGTCAAAGGGCTAAAAAAATTAACCTCTAACTCTGTACAAGATAATTCTTCAGTTATTGTAGAATTTAATACCGATATAGAATTAAAAGTCGCCTTACAAGATGTTAAAGATGCAGTTGATAAAGCCAAAAGTGATTTGCCATCTGACCTAGAAATGGATCCGATGGTTTTGGATATTGACTTCTCGGAGTTCCCTATTTTAAACATTAATCTTTCAGGAGATTTTAGTCTTGATGAGTTAAAAATTCATGCTGAATATTTACAAGACGAGATAGAGGCTTTTTCTGAAATATCTAAAGTTGAAATAACAGGGCTATTAGGAAAAGAAATAAAAGTTGAAGTAGACTTGCATCGTATGGAAATGAGTCAAGTTAGCTTTAGAGATATAGAAGACGCTATTGCTTTTGAAAATACCTCTATTGCAGGTGGAGATGTGCTAATTGGAGATACTAGAAGAATGGTACGCACTTCAGCTGAATTTACTTCAGCCGAAGAAATAGCCAATATCATTGTCAAACACGAGAAGGGTAATATTGTTTATCTGAAAGATATTGCTTTAGTAACTGATGGCTACGAGGAAAGAGAAAGTTATGCTAGACTAGATTCTCAGCCCGTTGTTTCCTTAAATGTTGTTAAAAAAAGTGGTGAAAACCTTCTAGAAGCTACGGATAAAATCATCTCCCTACTAGCAACTGCCAAACAATTAAATAGATTACCTGGAAATTTAAATATTTCCATTACAAACGATCAGTCTGAACAAACAAGAAACCAGCTTAGCAACCTAGAAAATAGTATCATTTTTGGTGTAATTTTGGTAGTTTTAGTCCTTCTATTTTTCTTGGGCTTGCGCAACGCCTTATTTGTTGGTATGGCGATACCGCTATCTATGTTCATCAGTTTCGTGGTGTTAGGCGGCATGGGTACAACTATGAATATGGTGGTCTTATTTGCTCTTATTTTGGCTTTAGGAATGTTGGTAGATAACGCCATTGTGGTTATTGAAAATATCGACAGACTGTATAGGCAAGAAGGACTCACTAGATTGGAGGCTGCTAAACAAGGTGTTGGTGAAATAGCAGTCGCTATTATTTCTTCTACTCTAACAACTCTAGCTGCTTTTTTTCCACTATTATTTTGGGAAGATTTAATGGGTGAGTTTATGGGTTATATCCCTATGACGTTAATAATAGTTTTAGGTTCATCTTTATTTGTGGCATTAGTCATAAATCCAGTCTTTGCATCTCAGTTTGTGAAAAAAAATGAGCGTATTGCACTAAATAAAAAGAAACTTAAAATAACCTCCATTTATGCAGCTGTATTAGCTATAGTATCTCTTCTTACTGGATTCAGAATGTTAGGGTCTTTAGCCCTAGCTTTTGCTTTATTGAACTTATTAAATGGCTTGTACCTAACTCCTTTATCACATAATTTTCAAGATAAATTTTTAGTGCGATTAGAAAGACTATATTCTAAACTTTTAAATTGGGCTCTTGGTGGAAGACAACCATTAAAGTTATTGGCTGGAACATTTGGATTGTTGATTTTTTCAATTGGATTCTTTGCTTTAATGAAGCCTAATGTGGAATTTTTCCCTGTCAACGAGCCTAAGTATATTAATGTATTTTTAGAAATGCCTGAGGCGACAGATGTTGTGGCAACCGATTCTTTAGCTAGAATTGTTGAGGAAAAAGTCATTACTATTTTGGAGCCTTGTAAGCATGTGGTATCTTCGGTACTGACTAATGTAGGAGCAGGTACTTCCGACCCTAATGAAATGGGTGGGGCTAATGGCATTACTCCTAATAAGGCAAGAATAACAATAAATTTTGTAGAATTTAAATACAGAGATGGTGTTATTACGGGCGATGTGATGAAAGAACTTTCAGCCTCTTTAGCAGGTATTCCAGGCGTAGATATTAGCGTGGATAAAAATAGAGATGGCCCTCCTATGGGGCGCCCTATAAACATGGAAATTACTGGAGATAATTTCGATCAATTGTTATTAATTTCTGAAGATATTCAACATCTTATAGAACAGGAAAATATTGCTGGTATAGAGGGTTTGAAAGTAGATTTAGAAATGAACAAAGCCGAACTATTGGTAAATATTGATCGTGACATGGCTCGTCGAATGGGAATTTCTACCGCCCAAGTAGGTTCAACTATCCGTACTGCTTTATTTGGTAAAGAAGTGTCCAAATTTAAAGATGGAGAAGACGAGTATCCAATTAAAATAAGATTAGCAGACAAATACCGCTACGATGTATCTTCTCTAATGAACCAGCGCATCACTTTCAGGAGTCAATCGAATGGTAGGATTATGCAAATTCCTGTTTCTTCAGTTGCTGATTACACTTATAATAATACTTATGGTTCGGTTAACAGAAAGAACATGAAACGACAAGTCACACTTTATTCTAATGTGATTGAGGGATTTAACGAGAATGCAATCAACGATCAGTTAAAAAAACTATTAGCAGACTACCCTATGCCAGAGAGTTACGACTTGCAGTTTACTGGAAAACAACAAGAACAGCAGCAAACCCAAGATTTTTTATCCAAAGCTTTAATGATTGCCGTCGCTTTGATTACTTTAATATTAGTGTCCCAATTTAATTCGGCTTTCAAGCCAGTTATTATAATTATGACGGTACTATTCAGCACAATAGGAGTATTCTTAGGCTTAGCCATTTTCAATATGGATTTTGTCGTTATCATGACAGGGATAGGTATTGTTTCTTTGGCAGGTATTGTAGTAAACAATGCGATTGTATTGATAGATTATATTGATTTGTTAAAAAGTCGTAAAAGACAAGAACTAGGACTAGAAGAAGAAGCTAAACTAGATGCTAAATCGGCAGTAGAGTGCATTAAACAAGCTGGGCAAAAACGTTTAAGACCTGTATTATTAACAGCTATAACTACTGTGCTAGGTTTGTTGCCATTAGCTACGGGTATGAATATCAATTTTACAACTTTATTGACAGAATTTAACCCTCAAGTATTCTTTGGGGGCGATAATGCTATTTTCTGGGGACCAATGGCTTGGACGGTTATATTTGGGTTAACTTTCGCTACTTTTCTCACCTTGGTGATTGTACCTGTGATGTATTTATTATCTGACAAAATTAAAGATAGACTTTTAGTGTTTTTTAAAAAAGGAAGTTTTTCCTCGTGACTCCCTTGTGCAATGAAGTTTTGTATATTTGCATTTTGGTAATGTTATACAATTGGTAAAAGCAAAAAACAAATTATTAGATAGAATTCAGCTTCCATCTGATCTAAGAAAGTTGAAACAACAACAACTTCCACAGTTTTGCGAGGAACTGAGGCAATTTATTGTTGATGTAGTTTCTTCTAAAGGAGGGCATTTTGGCGCTAGCTTAGGTGTAGTCGAGATGACAGTTGCTTTACATTATGTCTTCAACACTCCTTATGATCAATTGGTTTGGGATGTTGGGCACCAAGCCTATGGACATAAAATTCTTACTGGGAGAAAAGACAACTTTCATACCAACAGACAATACAAAGGGGTAAGTGGCTTCCCAAAAAGAAGCGAAAGTGTATATGATACTTTTGGCGTAGGACATTCTTCTACTTCTATTTCTGGAGCCTTAGGAATGGCTGTTGCTTCGCAGTACAATGGAGAAAAAGATAAGCAACACATTGCAGTTATCGGAGATGGCTCTATGACAGCTGGTATTGCATTTGAAGGATTGAACCATGCTGGTATTGAAAACTCAAATCTATTGGTTATACTAAATGACAATTGCATGTCTATTGACCCTGCAGTTGGCGCGCTTAAAGAATACCTTACAGATATTGCTACTTCTCATACTTACAACAAAGTAAAAGATGAAGTATGGAATTTGCTAGGAATGGTCAGTAAGTTTGGACCAAATGCCCAAGCTATTGCATCTAAAGTTGAGAATGCAGTTAAGTCTGCTTTACTAAAGCAAAGCAATTATTTTGAGTCTTTAAACTTCCGTTATTTCGGGCCAGTAGATGGACATGATGTAGTTCATTTAGCTAAAGTTTTAGATGATTTAAAAGATATTCCAGGACCTAAAATTCTACATTGCATAACAAAAAAAGGAAAAGGATATCAACCAGCAGAGGAGGGTAGCGCAACTAAGTGGCACGCCCCAGGGTTATTCGATAAGAAAACAGGTCAAATCATTAAGAATTCTCCGAAAAGTCCACAAGCGCCCAAATATCAAGATGTATTTGGTAAAACAATTGTAGAGCTTGCGGAAAAGAATGAAAAAATTATGGGAATTACCCCAGCAATGCTGACAGGTTCTTCATTAACATACATGATGGAACAAATGCCTGATAGAACTTTTGATGTCGGGATTGCAGAACAGCACGCTGTTACTTTTTCTGCAGGTTTAGCAACACAAGGATTATTACCTTTCTGTAACATTTATTCCACTTTTATGCAACGCGCTTACGATCAGGTTATCCACGATGTAGCATTACAAAATTTAAATGTAGTATTTTGTCTAGATAGAGGAGGTTTGGTTGGAGCAGATGGAGCAACGCATCATGGAGCTTATGATTTAGCCTATTTCCGTTGCATTCCAAACATGATTGTTTCAGCTCCGATGAACGAGCAAGAGTTGCGTAATTTGATGTATACAGCTCAGCTCAAAGAATGTGGTCCGTTTTCTATTCGCTACCCCAGAGGAAACGGAGTGATGTTAGACTGGGAAACACCATTTGAAGAAATTAATATTGGTGAAGGAAGACAAATATCCGAAGGAAATGAAGTAGCAATTTTATCGATAGGACATCCAGGAAACTTTACTACAAAAGCCAGAGAAAATATGGAGCAAAATGGCTACAGTATTGCTCATTACGATATGCGTTTTGTAAAGCCTTTAGATGAAAAATTATTACATCAAGTATTTAAAAAACATAACAAAGTCATTACGGTAGAGGATGGATGTCTGCAAGGAGGTTTTGGTAGTGCTATTTTAGAATTCATGGCTGACTATAACTATCACGCAGAGGTAAAGAGGTTAGGTGTACCGGATGATTTTATTCACCATGGAACACAAGCAGAGTTGTGGCGCGAATGTAATTATGATTCACAAGCCATTGAGGAAGCCATACAGCAATTAGTTGGCGTTAAAAAAGTAGCTACTACAGCATAACATTAAAAAGAAAAGCTCGCTATAGCGAGCTTTTCTTTTTAATTGTATTTCGATTATTTCAATTCGAAAGTATTCATAAACTTCGTGGTATAATTTCCATTTAGGAAGTCTTCATTCTTCATCAGTTGTTGATGGAATGGGATAGTTGTTTTTATACCTTCAATTACGAACTCATCTAATGCTCTTTGCATTTTAGCAATTGCCTCTTCTCTAGTTTGTGCTACTGTAATCAGTTTAGCAATCATCGAATCGTAATTTGGAGGAATCATATAGTTTGCATATACATGCGTATCGATTCGGATTCCGTGACCACCAGGAGCATGGAAATTATTGATTATTCCGGGAGATGGACGGAAATCGTTGTATGGATCTTCGGCATTGATACGACATTCAATAGCGTGTAATTGTGGGTAATAGTTCTTTCCTGAGATAGGAATTCCTGCAGCTACTTTAATTTGCTCTTGGATTAAATCGTAATCAACAACTTCTTCTGTAATTGGATGCTCTACCTGAATGCGTGTATTCATTTCCATGAAGTAAAAGTTACGGTGTTTATCCACCAAAAACTCTACTGTTCCAGCCCCTTCATATTTTACTGCTTCGGCTGCTTTTACGGCTGCTTGCCCCATTGCTTCACGGAGGCTATCTGTCATAAAGGGAGAAGGTGTTTCTTCTACCAATTTTTGATGTCTTCTTTGTACGGAACAATCTCTTTCAGAAAGATGACATGCTTTTCCCCTGCTATCTCCAATAATTTGGATTTCGATATGGCGAGGATCTTCAATGAATTTCTCCATGTACATTCCATCGTTTCCGAAGGCTGCAGCTGACTCCTGACGAGCAGAATCCCAAGCCGCTTCTAAAGATTCTTCTTTCCAAACAAGACGCATTCCTCTACCACCCCCACCGGCAGTTGCTTTAAGCATAATAGGATAACCGATTTCTTCTGCTAATTTTTTACAATGAGCAAAGTCATCAATTAAGCCGTCCGACCCAGGAATAGTTGGAACGCCTGCTTTTTTCATGGTGTCTTTAGCAGCAGCTTTATCGCCCATGCCTTCAATCATTTCTGGAGAAGCACCAATGAATTTAATACCGTTTTCTTCACAAATTTTTGAAAACTTAGCGTTTTCAGAAAGAAAACCATAACCAGGGTGAATAGCATCTGCATTAGTGATTTCTGCTGCGGCTATAATGTTTGGAATATTTAGATAAGATTCTGCACTAGCAGCAGGACCTACACAAACAGCTTCATCAGCAAAACGAACATGCAAACTATCTGCATCGGCAGTAGAATATACTGCCACAGTTTTAATGTCCATTTCTTTACATGTTCTGATAACACGCAGCGCAATCTCACCTCTGTTGGCAATTAATATCTTTTTAAACATTTTATTGCTGTATAAATTATGATGGATCTACCAGGAACAATGCTTGATCATACTCAACTGGAGAAGAATCATCTGCTAAAACTTTTACAATTTTGCCAGATATTTCTGATTCAATTTCGTTGAACAGCTTCATTGCTTCTACTACACACAAAACATCACCTGGCTTGATTTCGTCACCAATATTAACAAAAGCATCTTTATCTGGTGATGGTTTGCGATAGAAAGTTCCAATCATTGGTGATTTTACTGTGATATATTTAGAATTATCTTCTTCAACTTCAATTGCAGTTGGAGTATCTTCTGAAGTAGCAGTTGTTGCTGCTGCTGTTGTTACAGGAGCGGCTGCAACTAAAGGAGTTGCAACAGGTATATCTGAAACTAATGTTACAGGTGGCTCAATTACTTTACCAGCTTTCATCGCTGGTGATTTGATCGAAATTTTCATATTATCGATTTCTAAATCTACTTCTGTCGCACCTGATTTGGCTACAAATTTGATTAATTCTTGAATGTCTTTAATGTCCATATTTAATGGTTTTATAAGTTCAAAGATATAAACTATTTGCTGTCATAAGCCCATTTCAAGTAAATAGACCCCCAAGTGAATCCACCACCGAATGCAGCTAATATGATATTATCTCCTTTATTTAACTGATTTTCCCATTCCCATAAACAAAGAGGAATAGTAGCATTAGTTGTATTTCCGTAACGCTGAATGTTCAACATTACTTTATCTTTACCTACACCCATTCTATTGGCTGTAGCGTCAATGATTCTTTTATTTGCCTGATGTGGAACAAGCCAAGCAATATCGTCACCTGTCAGCTTGTTACGCTCCATAATCTCAGCAGAAACATCTGCCATACCTTTTACTGCAAACTTAAAGACAGTTTGACCCTCCTGGTGAATAAAGTGTTCTTTAGAATCTACTGTTTTATGAGATGCAGGTTTAACAGAACCGCCTGCTTTCATGTGTAGGTAATGTCTTCCTTCACCATTACTTTTTAATATAGAGTCTTGAACACCCATTCCATTTTTTGTAGGCTCTAAAAGAGCTGCCCCAGCGCCATCACCAAAAATGATACAAGTTTGACGATCTTCATAATCAACAATGGATGACATTTTATCTGCTCCAATAACTAGAACACATTTATGGCTTCCACTTTCAATATATTTTGCAGCCGTTGCAACTGAGAATAAAAAGCCAGAGCATGCAGCCATTAAATCGAAACCAAAAGCATTTTTAGCACCAATTTTATCGGCAATAACACAAGCAGTAGAAGGGAATATCATATCAGGAGTAGCAGTAGCACAAATAATTAAATCGATGTCTTCTGCCGAAAGCCCTTTCTTTTTTAGCAAACCTCTTGCTGCTTCAGCACCCATGTCTGAACTTCCAAGTCCTTCACCTTTCAGTATCCTTCTTTCTTTGATGCCTGTTCTGGTTGTTATCCACTCATCGTTAGTGTCAACCATGGTTTCCAATTCTTGATTAGTTAACACATAGTCTGGCACCCAACCATGAATGCCGGTAATGGCAGCTTTTATATCACTCATTATTGAAAGTATTTTTTATTTTGGATGGTAAATCTGCTTCTACCACATCAGCAGTAAGCACAATCATATTTTTTATTGCGATGTTGTTGGAGATACCATGCCCAATTACTACAGACTTGTTAAGTCCTAAGATTGGTGTACCACCATAATTTTCGTAGTTGAATCGATTGAAATATTCGTCTTCAATCTTTCTTTTTTTAATAAGCGTATAAAACGCTTCAGCTTCTTTTAACACCACATTTCCAGTGAAACCATCACACACAATTACATCGGCATGATCACCAAAAATATCGCGACTTTCTATGTTTCCATCGAAATTAAAATGAGAACTATCTTTCATCATTTCGTGTGTTGTTGTGGTTAGCATATTACCTTTCGTTTCTTCTTCGCCAATGTTTAATAATCCTACTTTTGGATTATTAATGCCACACACATACTCTGCAAATAAAGAGCCTAAAATACCGAACTGATATAGTACATCTGGCTTACAATCTGCATTAGCACCTACATCCAAAATAATATTGACACCACCATCTTCTTTTGGTAAAACAGACGAGATACAAGGGCGTAATACTCCAGCAATAGGTTTTACTGACATGTAGCCACCAACAAACATAGCTCCTGTGTTTCCTGCACTAGCAAAGCCATCAATTTTACCATGTTTAAGTAAGTGAAATCCAACAGCAATACTAGAGTTTGGTTTTTTAGTAAAAGCTTTTGTAGGGTGGTCACCCATTTCGATAACATCAGGAGCATTTACAATGCTGAAATGTGTGCTATCTGCCCCTTTCTTTTTTAAGATGGAAAGAATAGCTTTTTCATCTCCGATAAGAACTAAATCTACGTTGTTGTTTAGCTCCTTTTGAGCTAAAATAGCTCCTTCGGTTGTTGCTTGTGGGGCAAAGTCCCCACCCATTATATCTATGCCTATTCGGATATTAGCCATTATATAAAAGTAGATTTAACTTCCTTAATTATAACAGCAGCTAAACATACAAATATTACAGCGTAAATTTAATTTGTGGTAAATTATTTTTCCATTACTATTTTACCCTTGTGGTAAAGAACTCCATCTACCCAGTGCGCTTTATGTGTTTGATGTGTTTCACCAGTCGTTGGGCAGGTAGTTAGCTGTTGACTTTCAGCTTTGTAATGTGTTCTCCTTTTGTCTCTTCTAGTTTTGGAGATTTTTCGCTTTGGATGTGCCATTGTTCCTAGTTTTATTTTTTCAAGTTTTGAAGTGCTGACCAACGTGGGTCTGCTATTTCTGGCTCTTGAAAGGCCAATTCTTCTAATTTTTCTAACATTTCTTGATTGCAGTCTGCTCTATCGGCATGTATTCTTCTGCTTGGTAGTGACAAATGAATAAATTCATACAAATGATGTGCCAATTTAAGCGTGTGCTCATTAGTTGGCAGGATGATGATTTCATCTGTTTCATCTGTTTCTAAAACATCAGAAAACTTTACAATCTGTTTATAGTTGCCTTCAATGCTTTCTATATAATTTTCGGTGCAAGTATCGCATGCTAATGTTACACTTCCCTTAATTTGGAGGTCTAACTCTAGCATATTGCTTTTTTTTTGAAGCAATATAATAGCGCTTACTTGTCCTGAACTTAGTTCGGCATAATCAAACAACTGAAAGAACGCGTCCTCAATTTGAAAGTCGAATTTGTGGTTTCCCAACTTCAGTCCCGAAAAGGTAATCTGAAAATCTGTTAGCTTCACCATAATTCAATTCGCTCAAAAAGGGGAGCAAATCTAATAAATTTAATAGAAAATAACTCCTTTTTTGCCTTTAGTTTTTATTCAGGCCGTTGGTGTTCAGACGATTCATGCTGTTTCTTCTGGCTAATTAAAAGTGGATTTTCATTAATTTCGTTAAATTCTTGACGCTTTTTGTATATGTCGCAAGCCGTAAAAACTGCCTCTCTGAAAGAGTATTCATTTGCTTTATTTTTTCCAGCAATTTCAAAAGCTGTGCCATGATCTGGCGAAGTTCTTATAAAGGATAATCCCGACGTAAAGTTCACACCTTTACCAAAAGCCAATGTTTTGAAAGGAATTAAGCCTTGATCGTGATACATGGCTAAAATACCATCGAAAGCACACAATTTATCTGAACCAAAAAAACTATCAGCAGGATAAGGACCAAAAGACATAATATTTTCTTTTTTCGCTTTTAGGAGAGCAGGACTGATAATGTCATCTTCCTCACTGCCCAATACACCTTGGTCGCCGGCATGTGGGTTAAGTCCAAGTACTGCTATTTTAGGTTTTCTAATCCCAAAATCTTGTTTCAAGGATTTGTTAAGCAGTCGTAGTTTTTCCAATACTTTATCTTGGCTGATATTGGCGCTAACATGATTCAGTGGAAGATGTCCTGTTACTACTCCGATTCTTATGCTTTCCGAAAGCATCAACATCAATGCATTTTTTTTGTCTTTTGCGGCTAGGTATTCTGTATGTCCTGGAAATTGAAAAGAATTGGATTGTATATTCTGTTTATTGATAGGTGCTGTTACTAACACATCTACCTCATTTTTTTGAAGCGCATTTGTGGCCGCCTCCAAAGATTTGAAAGCAAACTTTCCTCCCTCAGAAGTATTTTCGCCTAGTGCGATTTTTGCTTCCTCTTTCCAGCAGTTGATGAGGTTAGCTTTTTTATTGTTAGCCTTGGAGGTATTGTCTACTACATTGAAGCTGAAATCTTCAATGCCCATTGCTTTTCGGTGAAAAGAAGCCACTTTTGAGCACCCGAAAATAATAGGTGTACACAGCTCTTGCATACGCTTATCCATGAAGGTTTTAATAATCACCTCCATTCCAATTCCATTGATATCGCCAATGGATACACCAACTCTTACTTTTTTACTCATGCTAATTTATTTTTCAGGAAGTTGAATAATAAACGAACACCCACTCCTGTTCCTCCTATTCCTCGATAGTTAAATTGAGACAACATAAAGGCAGGCCCTGCAATGTCTAAATGGGTGTAAGGGTAATTGGTAAAATGTTCCAGGAATTTTCCTGCGGTAATAGCGCCTGCTTCAGGACCTCCTAAGTTTTTCAAATCAGCAATGTTTGATTTTAAATCATCAGCGTATTCATCCCAAAAAGGAAATTCTGCTAATCGTTCCTGCACCTCATCACCACTTGCTTTCAAGGCTGCCATGGTGTTTTTATCATTTCCCATCGCAACAATTCCCTGCTTGCCAATGGCTCGAGCAGCAGCCCCAGTCAAGGTAGCTAAATCAATCACTAATTCTGGATCGTATTTTTTGGCATAACTCAATGCATCTGCTAAAATCAAGCGCCCTTCTGCATCTGTGTTCAAAACCTCTACGCTTGTTCCATCATACATAGTAATTACATCTCCTGGCGCGTATGCATTTCCAGATGGACGGTTGTCCGTTGCAGGAACCAAACCAATAACATGTATGTTGAGTTTCGCTTTAGCAATGGCTGTCATTACACCTACAACTGCTGCAGAACCACCCATATCACTCTTCATTAAATCCATAGAATTAGGAGTTGGCTTTAAGCTCAATCCGCCAGTATCGTATACAATACCTTTACCAACTATGACTATTGGCTTTTTGTTGGTCGCTTCTTTTGGTTTCCAATTCATAATACTGAAGGTAGGAGGGTCAATACTGCCTTGATTAACTGCTAAAAGACCGCCCATTTTAAGGGCTTCAATTTTCTTTTTGTGGAGCACCTCTACTGTGAATCCAAACTTTTTTCCATAAGCTTCGATGTCTTTACTGTATTGTATAGCGTTAAGGTAAGATAATGGCTCGTTTACCAAATCTCTAGCGACAAAAGTTCCGTTAATAATAGCTTGTAACTCTTCCACATCCGTATCTTGCATGCTTGCGCATAGATTAATGGTTTTTAAGCTATACTCTTTTTTGTCTGTTAAGTATTTTAAAAACTGATAATTACTCAAGGCAAGTCCTTCCGAAAAAGCAAAACATATAGGCTTTTTTTTAACTGTGTCAATCACCGTCACCTCTTCTATTTTATTGGCAACAATTGTAGCGTGTAAACTGTTGGCGGCTTTTCTTGCAGCCTCTCTGCAATCGCCAATTACTTGTACAAAAACCCATCTATTATATTGATTAATAGCAAAGTTCATTTGCTCAAATTCTAAGCATTTTTTTGCATAATCCATCTCATCTTTCGATAAAGAAAAGTCTTCTAATTGAGCGACATTATTGATTAAAACAATAAGGTTGTCTGTATCTTTAATACTCGTTTTGCGAGCAATAAAAGTGTTCATAATATTGTGTATTTTTGAGCATTCAAAATTAGACAATTTAGATGAATACGGACTCTTTGTTGAATCGCGCTTTAGAATTTGAATTTTTAACGGCAGAAGAAGGACAATTTCTATTTAAAAATGTTCCTACTGCAGAGCTGATGTATGTTGCTAATGAACTGCGAAAAATTCAAAAGCCCGATGGCAAGGTAACTTGGCAAATAGATCGTAACGTAAATACGACTAATGCCTGCATTGCCAACTGTAAGTTTTGTAATTTTTTCCGTCCACCGGGTCATGAGGAGGTCTATGTGACTAAAATAGAAGATTACAAAACCAAGATAGAAGACACCTTGCGTTATGGTGGCGATCAGTTGCTTTTGCAAGGAGGACATCACCCAGATTTAGGCTTAAACTACTACACAAATTTATTTAGTGAATTAAAGTCATTATACCCCAATATTCGTTTACACGCTTTGGGACCTCCAGAAGTAGCACACATCTGCAAGTTGGAAGGTAAATCGCACACAGAAGTATTAAGCGCTTTAAAGGAGAGCGGGATGGATAGCTTACCAGGTGCAGGAGCAGAAATATTAAACGATAGGGTGCGTAGATTGATTTCTCGTGGTAAGTGTACAGGGCAAGAGTGGTTAGATGTGATGCGAGCTGCGCATAAGCTGAATATCACCACTTCAGCCACAATGATGTTTGGGCATATTGAAACGCTAGAAGAACGCTTTGAGCATTTGGTTTGGTTGCGAGAGGTCCAATCAGAAAAACCAGTAAATGTAGATGGTTTTTTGGCATTTATTCCATGGCCATTTATGGACGATGGTACTCTTTTAAAACGCTTAAGAGGCATTCAAAATAATGTGTCTGCCGATGAATATTTACGCATGATAGCCATCAGCCGTATCATGCTTCCTAACATTAAAAATATACAAGCATCTTGGCTAACTGTAGGTAAAGAAACCGCACAGCTTTGTTTGCACGGTGGCGCCAACGATTTTGGATCTATCATGATAGAGGAAAATGTGGTTTCAGCAGCAGGAGCACCGCACCGCTTCACTTATAAAAGTATACAGGAATCTATCCGAAAGGCAGGATTTGTACCACAGCTTAGAAGTCAAGACTATAGTTTTAGAGATATTCCAGAAGGTATTGAAGAGCAACTAATAGATTACTAATGTTTACAGGTATTATAGAACATATGGGCGAAGTGGTCTCTTTGCAAAATGAAGCAGAAAACCTATATATTTCGATGCGGACACCGATAACGCAAGAGCTAAAGATAGATCAATCGGTCGCACATAATGGTGTTTGTTTAACAGTCGTGGCTATTGAAGGGGACATATATACCGTTACTGTCATAAAGGAAAGCTTGCAAAAAACTAATTTGGGTAATCTAAAAGTAGGTGACCAAGTAAATATTGAGCGTTGTATGAAGCTAGGCGATAGGTTGGACGGACATTTAGTACAAGGGCATGTTGACCAAACTGCGAAATGTGTAGATGTTGTTGAAGTAGATGGATCATGGTATTTTACTTTTTCTTACGAAAATTTAGGTAATATTACAGTAGAGAAAGGCTCTATATGTGTCAATGGAGTAAGCTTGACAGTTGTTAACTCTCAAGCTGATTCTTTTTCTGTAGCCATTATCCCATATACTTATAATCACACTAATTTCCATAATTTTAAGATAGGCACTATAGTTAACCTAGAATTTGACATTTTAGGTAAATACATTGTTAAAATGAATCAATTAAAATGAATTCAATTTTCAGAATCACAGCCTTTCTTGAGGGTCTTTCCTATATCTTACTATTATTTGTAGCTGTACCTATTAAGTATCAAAGTGGAGACGACTTTTATGTGCAACTATTATGCATGCCACACGGACTACTATTTATGGCTTATGTGTTTTTAGCGCTGTACCTCAAGCCACAATACAATTGGGATACTAAAACATTCCTATTGGTGCTAGCAGCATCCATTATTCCTTTCGGTACTTTTTATGTGGATAGAAAGGTGTTGAAATAGAACGATTTCTCTTCATAAATTTAATTATTTTCGCAGTGCATGAAAAAGATTAGAAATTTTTGCATCATTGCTCATATCGACCACGGTAAAAGTACTTTGGCGGATAGGCTGTTAGAATATACAGGTGCGGTAACAGAAAGAGAGGCACAAGACCAATTACTAGACAATATGGACTTGGAGCGCGAAAGAGGGATTACCATCAAAAGTCATGCCATACAAATGGAGTACGAACTTAATGGAGAACAGTATGTGTTAAACTTGATTGACACTCCTGGTCATGTGGATTTTTCCTATGAAGTATCGCGCTCTATCGCGGCTTGCGAGGGGGCTTTGTTAATTGTAGATGCGGCACAAGGCATACAAGCGCAGACTATTTCCAACCTCTATTTGGCTTTGGAAAATAATTTAGAAATCATCCCGGTACTAAATAAAATTGACCTCCCTTCAGCCGAGCCAGAATTAGTTAAAGACCAAATTATTGACCTTATTGGTTGTGATGATGAAGACATTATTCCCGCTTCTGCTAAAACAGGTTTAGGAATACACGATATTTTACGTGCTATAGTAGAACGTGTGCCAGCTCCAGAAGGAGATCCACAAGCGCCTTTGCAAGCCATGATTTTCGATTCGGTATTTAATCCTTTTAGAGGGATTGAGGCTTACTTTAAAGTAGTTAATGGATCCGTCAAAAAAGGAGATGAGGTACAGTTTATGGCTACAGGGAAAAAGTATTTTGCTGATGAGATTGGAGCGCTTAAACTAAAACAACAACCAAAAAAAATACTTTCGACAGGTGAGGTAGGCTACATTATTTCAGGAATAAAAGATGCGCGTGAAGTTAAAGTAGGAGATACTATTACCCGAACTGACGAACCTGCACATGAGGCAATTCAAGGATTTGAGGATGTGAAACCGATGGTCTTTGCAGGAATTTATCCTGTTGACACTGAAGATTATGAAGAATTACGTAATTCAATGGAAAAGTTGCAATTAAATGATGCTTCTTTAACCTTTGAGCCAGAATCCTCTGCAGCATTAGGCTTTGGTTTCCGTTGTGGATTCTTAGGAATGTTGCATATGGAAATTATTCAAGAACGCTTGGAGCGTGAGTTCGGCATGACAGTGATTACTACTGTGCCAAACGTATCTTACTATGCCTACACCAAAGCAGGAGAGGAGCTGGTTATTAACAACCCTTCTGATTTACCAGAACCCTCTACTTTAGATTATGTGAAGGAGCCGTATATCCGTGCTCAAATCATCACTAAATCCGACTTTGTGGGTTCGGTTATGAGCTTGTGTATTGATAAAAGAGGCGAGCTGAAAAACCAGGTTTATTTAACCACTGACCGTGTAGAGCTGACTTTTGAAATGCCTTTAGGAGAGATAGTATTTGACTTTTATGACAAGCTGAAAACGATTTCTAGAGGATACGCTTCTTTCGATTATTTTCCACTAGAATTCCGCCAATCGAACTTAGCAAAATTAGATATACTTCTAAATGGAGATCAGGTAGATGCATTGTCTGCTTTGATTTTCAGAGACAACGCATATGCCCTAGGGAAGAAGATTTGTTTGAAGCTAAAAGAATTGATTCCTCGCCAACAATTTGATATTGCCATTCAGTCGGCTATTGGTGCAAAAATCATATCTAGAGAAACAGTGAAAGCACTCAGAAAAGATGTTACAGCAAAGTGTTATGGTGGTGATATTACGCGTAAGCGCAAGTTGCTTGAAAAGCAGAAAAAAGGAAAGAAGCGTATGCGTCAAGTAGGAAATGTGGAGGTGCCTCAATCGGCATTCTTGGCGGTTTTAAAATTAGACTAAAACACTATCTTTGGATAACCAGTAATAGTTCGAAATAAACAAAAAACTATGGGTAGAGCATTTGAGTTTAGAAAAGCGCGTAAGATGAAACGTTGGTCCAAAATGGCCAAGACTTTTACGCGTATTGGAAAAGACATTGTGATGGCGGTGAAAGATGGGGGTCCGAATCCGGAAACAAATTCGCGATTGCGCCAGATAATTCAAAATGCCAAAGCTGCCAACATGCCGAAGGATAATGTAGAGCGCGCCATTAAAAAAGCAAGCGGAGCAGATGCAACAAACTATGTAGAGATGTCTTTAGAAGGATACTCCGCCAATGGAGTAGCTGTTTTTGTAGAGTGTACTACAGATAATAACAACCGAACAGTTGCTAATGTACGTTCTTACTTCAATAAATGTGAAGGAAACTTAGGGACCAATGGATCTTTAGAATTCATATTTGACAGAAAAGGGGTGTTTACAGTAGATCCTTCTAAGGTGGAAATGGACTTGGAAGAGCTAGAAATGGACTTGATTGATGGTGGTTTGGAAGAGCTAGAGCAAGATGAAGAAGCAATTATTATCTACACCGATTTTGCAGACTTCTCTAACATGACCAATCTATTAGAAAAGTTAAACATTGAAGTAAAGAATGCAGAGCTACAACGCATTCCAAATAATTTCAAATGCATCACTTCGGAACAAGCGCCATTGGTGTTAAAGCTGCTGGATAAATTAGAGGAAGACGACGATGTGCAGAATGTATTTCACAACATGGAAATGAGCGAGGAGATTATGTCTTTAATGGAGGGAGAGTAAAAATCTGATATGAAAAAGAAATTAGAAATATTAGAAGCGAAAAAAGCAGAAGCCCAATTGGGTGGAGGTGAAAAACGTATCGAATCGCAACATGCTAAAGGAAAGTTAACAGCGCGTGAGCGTATCCACTTTTTATTAGACGAAGGCTCTTTTGAAGAGATAGGCATGTTGGTAACACACCGTTCTACCAACTTTGGTTTGGATAAACAAAAGTTTTTAGGTGATGGTGTGGTAACGGGTTACGGAACCATTGATGGCAGATTGGTGTATGTATTTGCACAAGACTTTACGGTTATGGGGGGGTCTTTGGCAGAGGCACATGCCGAGAAAATCTGCAAGGTGATGGATCTTGCTATGAAAAATGGCGCACCCATTATTGGATTAAACGATAGTGGCGGAGCACGTATTCAAGAAGGCGTTGTTTCTCTTGGTGGCTATGCCGACATCTTTTATAGAAACACTAAGGCCAGTGGCGTTATCCCACAGCTTTCAGCCATTATGGGTCCTTGTGCAGGAGGGGCAGTTTATTCTCCAGCACTTACTGACTTCATTATGATGGTAGAGAATACCTCATATATGTTTGTTACAGGCCCTAATGTGGTAAAAACAGTAACTCATGAAGAGGTGACTGCCGAAGAATTGGGAGGAGCATCTACTCACTCTACTAAATCCGGGGTAGCACATTTTACTTATGCCAATGAGATTGAACTCATCAATAACTTGAAAAGGTTGTTGAGTTATATGCCTCAAAATTGTGAGGAAGACGCTCCTGCTTTAGCGTATAAGGGTGGCGATGAAACCATAGCTGCTTTGGATGAAATCATTCCAGAAAATCCAAACCAGCCTTATGATATTCGAGAGGTGATTGAAGGAACAATAGATGAAGGTTCTTTCCATGAAGTGCATAAAGATTATGCCGAAAACATTGTGTGTGGGTTTGCACGATTAGGCGGTCGTTCTATCGGTATTGTAGCAAATCAGCCAGCTTTTTTAGCAGGTGTTTTAGATAACCATGCTTCAATCAAAGCAGCACGTTTTGTGCGTTTCTGCGATTGCTTCAATATTCCTTTATTGGTTTTTGAGGATGTTCCTGGATTTTTGCCTGGAACCGATCAAGAGTGGAATGGAATCATCAATAATGGCGCAAAATTATTGTATGCATTTTCGGAAGCATCAGTGCCGCGTATTACAGTGATTACGCGTAAAGCTTATGGTGGTGCATATGATGTTATGAACTCTAAGCACATTGGTGCAGATCTGAACTATGCATGGCCATCGGCAGAAATTGCAGTGATGGGAGCTAAGGGTGCAGCCGAAATCATTTTCCGCAAAGAAATTAAAGAGTCAACAAATGCAGAGGTTAAGTGGAGGGAGAAAGAAGCAGAATATGCCGAACTTTTTGCAAACCCCTACAGTGCTGCCGCTCGGGGTTTTGTAGATGAGGTGATAACACCTTCCAAAACAAGAGAAAAGTTAATCAAGGCATTCAAAATGCTTGAGAATAAGGTAGACAGCCTACCAAAGAAAAAACACGGAAATATTCCTTTATAGATGAACGTATTAGTAGTAGGATCGGGAGGTAGAGAACATGCCTTGAGTTGGAAAATAGCACAGAGCAGTTTGTGCGAAAAACTCTTCATTGCGCCTGGAAATGCAGGAACAGCTAGCTTGGGAGAAAATATATCCATTGCAGTGGATGACTTTGAAGCGATGAAAGACTTAGTCTTGGAACATAACATCAGCATGGTTGTGGTTGGCCCAGAAGATCCATTGGTAAAAGGGATTTACGATTACTTTTCTGCAGACGAAGCTTTGAAGGAAGTTACTGTAATTGGGCCCTCTAAAAGAGGGGCTCAGCTAGAAGGAAGTAAGGAGTTTTCTAAACAATTTATGCAAAAATTTGGTGTGCCAACAGCCGCTTACCGAAGTTTTACCAAAGATACGTTGGAAACGGGATATGATTTCTTGGAAACCTTGAATCCGCCATTCGTATTAAAAGCTGACGGATTAGCTGCAGGGAAGGGTGTATTGATAATTGACGACTTAACTGAAGCAAAAGCAGAGTTGAAGGCTATGTTGGCAGATGCAAAGTTTGGTGATGCAAGTTCTAAAGTTGTGATTGAAGAATTCTTAGATGGAATAGAGCTTTCTGTTTTTGTGTTAACAGATGGAGAAAGCTATAAAGTGTTGCCATCAGCAAAGGATTACAAGCGAATAGGTGAAGGTGATATAGGCTTAAATACGGGAGGTATGGGAGCTATTTCTCCTGTCCCGTTTGCGGACAAATTCTTTTTAGAGAAAGTTGAAGACAGAATTATTAAGCCAACCGTTAATGGATTAAAAGAAGAAGGAATTGTTTACAAAGGATTCATCTTTATTGGCTTGATGAATGTGAATGGAGATCCTTATGTAATTGAGTACAATGTGCGTATGGGTGATCCTGAAACAGAGGTGGTCATTCCTAGAATCAAATCAGACTTATTGAATCTATTTAAAGGAATTGGCGATGGCACTTTCAGTGAAAAAGATTTTTATGTTGATGAAGATACTGCAGTGACCGTTATGTTGGTGTCGGGAGGATATCCAGAAGCATACGAAAAAGGCAAGGTAATGAGTGGTTTTGAAGACTGTGAAGATAGTATTCTATTCCATGCTGGAACCAAACAGGAAGGAGAAGATGTAGTGACTAATGGAGGCCGTGTATTGGCTATTACTTCTTACGGAAGAGACATGGACATAGCACTTGCTAAATCATTCGCTAACGCAGAAAAAATAAATTTCGAAAAGAAATACTTCCGAAGAGATATCGGTTTTGACTTACAAACAGAAGAGGCTTAGGCTTCTCCGTTTCTTTTAAACTGAATTAGTTTTACAGTCCAGTAAATAAACAACGCAGAGACAACAAGAATAGAGATGTCATTTGGGATATTACCAATAGAAGGCATGATTGTCCATAAGCTTTCAAACATATCACCAATTCTGTAAAAGAAATCTCTTATCATTTTTTGTAATTTTAATTTCGAAACAAAAGTAGAAATATTCTGAAATAAATGTTAGTAAAACTGCTTAAAACCACACGCCCTGCGGCACTTTTCTGTTTCTTTGGGATGGCAATCTTATTTTTCGCCTTTCAATTATTACACCTTTCGGATTACTCTTTTGCACAAACAGGATATCCTTTATTTGATTTAGCCCAGCATTTAATCTTTAGTAATAAGTGGCTGGCAGCCATTTTAGTTTTCGTATTGTCTTTGCTAATGGCTATGGGCTTTAACAACTTGATTTCTGAGAAAGGGGTATTAAAGTACAACACAGTATTACCTGCTTCAGTGCTGATTATTTTTGTTTCTATTTTTTCCTTTTCGCCAGTTTGGTTAGCTGTTTTTTTTCTTCTTTTTTTCCTTAATAAGCTATTAGGATTGTATCAAAAAGAGCGACCATATGCTGTATTGTTTGACGCAGCTTTTTTACTTGGGATGAGTGTATTGATATATCCACCAACGATCTTTTTGTTTCCGCTTATTTTTATCGCTAACCTTACTTACAGCGCAGTAGGATGGAGGAATTATATCATTCCAGTTTTGGGTTTTATAAGCCCATTGTTAATAATGGCATGTTATTTGTTTTTTGTAGATACACTACCGCTTTACAAAGAGCATTATCTACGTATGCTTAACCTGTTTTTACCTAGTATTGAAATTTCACTTTCACAAGGCATCTTTTTCGTGACGTTAACAATTCTGCTTTTAAGCGCTTTTAAGGAATTGGCACAATGGTTTATAATGAAAAGTTTGCGTTCTAGAAAGGCATTTATTGTTTTTGTAGCGTATCTTTTATTTGCACTTTTCAGTTTTTTTACGATTGCTGCGGACGGCCTTCAGCACCTTTTGGTGTTGGCTTTTCCAATAGTAGCATTAGTGGGGAATTACTTGTTGTTTGCGCGTAAGTGGTGGTGGTACGAAACACTCTTTGCTCTTTTTCTTTTATCCGCTATTTATTTCCATCTTTCTCAAGTATTCGGATTGTAAATAATCCGTAACTTTACTGCATCAATTTTTATTCGAAAAACATGAAGTTTGGAGTAGTTGTTTTCCCAGGATCTAATTGTGATATGGACATGGTATATGTTCTAGAAACCATCATGGGACAAGAAGTAGTAAAACTATGGCATAAAGACACCGATTTACAAGGTTGTGAATTTATTGTTTTGCCAGGAGGGTTCTCTTACGGAGATTATTTGCGTTCTGGAGCCATTGCACGCTTTTCACCAATTATGGAAAAAGTGATTGAGTTTGCCAACAATGGCGGATATATAATGGGTATTTGTAATGGTTTCCAAATTTTGTGTGAGTCGGGGTTATTGCCGGGCGCATTGTTGCATAATAACAGCCATAAGTTCATTTGTAAAAATGTGAACTTAAGTACACAAACAACCAACACTTTGGTGACGAACAAATTTGCGGAAGGACAAAATATCTTAATCCCAATTGCTCATGGAGAAGGACGCTATCATGCAGATTCAGAAACATTGAAAATATTGAATGAAAATGATCAGGTATTGTTTCGCTATTGTGATGAAAACGGTAACATTACCGATGAAGCAAATCCAAACGGAGCGATTGAAAACATTGCAGGTGTTTGTAATGCAGGACGAAATGTATTTGGCATGATGCCTCATCCAGAGCGCGCAGCTGATGAGGAGTTGAGCAACACAGATGGTCGAGCTTTATTTGAAAGCATTTTAGCAGCAGTTGAGGCAGCTTAATTGTGGCCTAAGCATAAATGAAAAGCCCCACCTTGAGTGGGTTTTTTTATTTGTAAAAATTCATTTCATCTAAATACTGCCACACTTTGGGTGGTAAAAAGTAGCTGATGTCTTTTTTGTCAGCGATACTTTTTCGGATGAAGCTAGCAGAAATGTCCATGAGCGGAGCTTGTGTTAAATGCACTTTTGGATGCCTTGCTAAGTTGCAATCTCTGCTTTCAGTTCTTGGGTATACATACAATTCGTGTTCTTCCAAAATGTGTTCGTAGTTTTTCCACTTATGAAATGAATTTAAATTATCTCCGCCCATAATGAGTGCAAAATTGAGTGTGGGGTATTTCTCTTTTAAATAAGTAAGTGTATCTATTGTGTAAGATGGTTGCGAAAGATTGAATTCAATATTAGATGCTTGAAACTGTGGATGATCTTCTGTTGCTATACGCACCATCATTAGTCGGTGTTGTTGGTCTAATAAACTGCGTTTTTCTTTGAAAGGATTTTGTGGGGAAACCACAAACCAAACTTGCTTTAAATCGGTAAACTCTACCATGTATTGCGCAATGGTAATGTGGCCAATATGCAAAGGATTAAAAGAACCAAAAAAGAGTCCCGTTTTCATGTTTACTTGTTTATAAAGTCAGTGACTTTTGTAATTACTTCTTGGCGCGCAGTATCTAAATCATCATTCACAACAACAATGTCAAAAGCATCTTGTTGGGCCATTTCTTCTACAACTTTAGCTAATCGTTTTTGTAAACTCTCAGCAGTTTCAGTACCTCTTCCTTCTAATCGACTTTTCAATTCCTCTATAGATGGAGGAGCCACAAAGACGGAAAGTGCTTGCACGCCAAAGTGTTTTTTAATGTTAATTCCCCCTACAACATCTACATCAAAAATGACTTGTTTGCCATTTGCCCAGATGCGTTCCACTTCCGATTTTAAGGTGCCGTAAAACATGTCTCTATACACCTCTTCCCACTCTAAAAAAGCATTTTCCGCTATTTTTTCTTTGAAGTCTCTAGGACTTAAAAAGTAGTAATCTTTGCCATCTTTCTCATTTGCTCTTGGCGAACGGCTACAAGCTGAAATAGAAAATTCTAAAGGTAGCCCTTGATCAAGTAAATGGCGTACTAAAGTTGTTTTACCAGCACCTGAAGGGGCAGAAAATATGACTACTTTCTTAGAGAACATTCAGCAGTTGTTCTTTAATTTTTTCTAACTCATCTTTCATCTGCACCACCACTTTTTGCATACCTGCTTCTGATGATTTAGAACCAATGGTGTTAATTTCTCTTCCAATTTCTTGACTAATAAAACCCAGTTTTTTCCCGTTTGGAGAGCCAGCATCCATGGTTTCTAAAAAATAGTTGAGGTGTGCCGAAAGGCGTACTTGCTCTTCAGTGATATCTTGCTTTTCTAGGTAATAAATTAGTTCCTGTTCAAATCGGTTTTCATCAATATTCTTTGACTCTAATTCAGCTAATTTATCTTGCAGGCTGCTTTTTACCTTTTCAATACGTTGCTTGGCAAGCGGTGCAATATCTGCTAAAAGTTGCGCGATGATATTGATGCGCTTGCGAATGTCTTCCTCTAGCTTCTTCCCTTCATCTGTACGGAATTGTACCAAATTACTAATAGCCAAACGAACGCCTTCTTCTACTTTTTGCCATTCGTTCTCATCAGCGGCTTCTTCTCCTTTAATCATGATGTCAGGCATACGTACCATAGTTTGCATGATGTCTCTGTAAATACTTCTTTCTGACATAGAAAAAGGTTCTTTGTAGCCCAACTCTTTGCGTAGTTCATCAATTTGTTGGTGGTACGCTTTCACCACTTCTTTGTTGATGGAATAACGACTTGCACTCGCAATCTCTTCGCGCCAAATAGAAAGCTCTACTTTTCCGCGAACTAACTTTTCTGATAGGATTTTACGCAAGCCAATTTCTTTCTCTCTATAGATAGAAGACATCTTTACATAAGCATCAATTTGCTTGGAGTTAAGCGATTTCACTTCAATGGTAAAGTTCGCATGAGGTAGGTTCAGTTCGGCTTTTCCGTAGCCAGTCATTGATAGCATCATGAGTCTGAAAATTTTAACAAAGGTAGCAAATTGCTAGTACTGCTTGGGGCGAAAACTCACTAAATATACGCCTGTAAAAATAATAAGGGCAGCACCTATCTTAACAGGACTTAAAGAATCACTACCTGCAAAAATAGCCACCAAACTAGCCAAAACGGGCTGCAAATAAATGTAGGTGCTTACTGTAGAGGGGTTGAGCGAATTCAGTCCATAGATGTTTAAGAGGTAAGCCATAAAAGTGGTGCAAATCACTACAAAAGCGGCTTTCCAAAGGATGTCTGTAGGCATGCTAGTCCATTCAATAACTTGAAATTCTTCCCAGCCAAAAGGGATGACAAAGATCAAGCCAAACAGAAAAACCCAGGAGATAACTGTAATGGGCTTGTATTTCTGCATAAGGGGTTTGACCAAAACGAGATACACCCCATATGATGCCGCATTGATAAGCACCATGATGTTGCCCCAGAAATGATCGGGGTTAAGCTCTAATGCGCCGCCATAAGTGATAAGAGAAATAGCGCCAGTTGCTCCAAGTGCGATACCCAAAATTTTACGCTTGGTAATAGTTTCAGTAGCTAAAAAAGCACCCATAATCAATACCAAAATAGGATTGGTAACCATAATTACAGCGGCATTGATGGGGGTGGTGAGATTCAGACCTTCGAAAAATAACATTTGATTTATGGCAACACCAAATAATCCGCAAAGCGCCAATTTGAACAAATCGCCTTTGACTACCTTTTCATAAAAGAACATACGATAACAAAACCAAAAGAGTAATACAGCTCCGCTGACCCTTAAGAAGATGAAACCTAAAGGTTGAATGTAGTCAGGCATAACATCCTTAGCTACTGTGTAGTTAATACCGTATATAAGGTTGGCTGTAAATAGTGCGATATGTGCGAGTAGTCGCTTACTCATGGAGGGCTGTTTGTACTGCTTCTATCGTCTTTTTAGTATTGCCAATAAAGATAGCTCCATCAATTAAAAAGACCGGTCTTTTTAAGAAAGTATCTTCCTCTAAAATAAGTTGTTTGTAGTCTGCTTCACTAAGCATTTTCCCTTTCAGCTTCATGGTCTTGTATTTAATTGCTTTTCGGCTGAAAAGTGCTTCATAAGAACCGGCTAAAATAGCCATTTCATTCAGCTGTTTCTCCGTTATTTTTTCAGAACGAATTTCTTGTGTTTTCTCATCCCAATTCAGTTCCTCCAATATACGCTGGCAAGTGGTGCATTTTCCTAAGTGATAAACCTTTTTCATATTCTTTTATTTGCTTCAAAAGTAAGAACAAATCCCTACATTTGTGAGGCAAAATTTTAGAAGGATGAGCAAGCAAGAGATGAAATTCAACACAAAGGTGATACATGCCGGTTTAGAGCCGGATCCAACAACAGGCGCCATCATGACGCCTATTTACCAAACATCCACTTATGTACAAGCCTTTCCAGGCGACCATAAGGGGTTTGAATATTCTAGAACAGGTAATCCAACGCGTGCGGCTTTAGAAGCAAATTTAGCAGCTTTAGAAAATGCAAAATATGGTTTGTGTTTTGGCAGCGGCTTAGCCGCTATTGATGCAGTTATTAAGTTGCTGAGTCCTGGGGATGAAGTCGTTTCTACCAACGATTTGTATGGGGGAACTTATCGCATCTTTTCCAAAGTATTTGAAAACTATGGGATCAAGTTCAACTTTATTGGCATGGAAAATGTAGATAAAATTGAGGAACATATTACAGAAAAAACCAAGCTCATTTGGGTGGAAACACCAACCAACCCAATGCTGAATATTATTGACATTGAAGCAGTGAATAAATTAGCTAAAAGACACGGTATCTTGTTGGGCGTTGATAATACTTTCGCTTCGCCATATCTTCAAAATCCAATGGATTTAGGTGCGGATATTGTGATGCATTCTGTGACTAAATATTTAGGTGGTCATTCGGATGTAGTGATGGGTGCTTTAATGGTATGTGATGATGCCTTAGCGGAGCGCTTATATTTTATCCAAAATTCTTGTGGCGCAGTACCAGGGCCAATGGATAGTTTCTTAGTGCTAAGAGGGATTAAAACTCTACACTTGCGCATGCAGCGCCATTGCGAGAACGGTAAAGAAATCGCCCATTTCTTAAAGAGCCATCCGAAAGTGGAACATGTATATTGGCCTGGCTTTGAAACACATCCAAATCATGAGATTGCTAAAGCTCAAATGAAAGATTTTGGAGGGATGATGTCATTCTCCTTGAGAGGTAATAAGTTAGAAGATGCCTTCCAAGTAGTGTCTTCAATGAGAGTATTCACCTTGGCAGAATCTTTAGGTGGTGTTGAGTCTTTATCAGGCCATCCAGCAAGCATGACACATGCAGCCATTCCAAAAGAAGAAAGAGAAAAAACAGGAGTAGTTGACTCTTTGATTCGTTTGAGTGTTGGCGTAGAAGACATCGAAGACTTGAAAGCCGATTTAGCACAAGCCTTAGCGCAACTTTAATGAACCTCATTTACATAACGGGCAGCAGTAGTGGTTTGGGTAAAGCCCTTGCTGAATTATTGTTGGAAGACAAAAATAATTTTGTTGTAGGAATTGCTCGAAGAGAAACAATTCAGCACGAGCGATATACTCATTATACACTAGATTTAAAGGAAGTGATAAATCTAAATATTTTTCAAAAGCTTCCATGCACTTGCAAAAAGGTGGTACTCATTAATAATGCAGGCGCTGTAGGGCCAATTACAAGAGTCGGTTCTCAATCCTATGAAGAAGTAGCCGATAATTATTCTATTAATGTAACCGCTCCTTCTTTTTTATGTAATCAGTTTGTAAATGCATATCAAAATGAAAAGGTGCAAAAAATTATAATCAATGTTAGCTCAGGAGCAGGCAAGCACCCCATTGAAGCCTGGAGCACTTATTGTGCTTCTAAAGCTGCTTTAGATATGTTTACACAGGTTTTACAAGCCGAATATGCCGATTTTAAAGTCTTTGCAGTTGCTCCTGGAATAGTGGATACACCTATGCAGGATAATATCCGAAATGCAGATGAGCAACATTTCCCCCACTTAGATCGTTTTCAGAACTATAAAGCCGATGGTGAATTAGTTTCTACTAGAGAAGTAGCGCTGAAATATTTGAAAATCATACAAGAGCCACAAAATTTTAAAGAAGTACTACTTTCAGTGCGTGATTTTTAACTGTTGATAAAAACGAGTCTTTTTTACTTAAAAGACAATCAAAATACAGTATAAAAAGCTATAAATCAGTAAATTAAAAAACAACTCAATTTTTAACAGATTTTTGTTAATAAGCACCTTTTCAAAAGACCTTAAAACTTATTAATAAAAATATAAACATTTGAAAATCAGCTAAATAAAAAAATATAAGTTATGATTTTGATAATTACAGAGTGAAATATCTTCTATAATGTAAAAAGCTTAATTATTTGATAAGTAACAAATTACCTCTTATGTTTGATATCGTATTAACCAAACCTTTTATAATATTATGGACAAGGTATTTAAGTATTTCAATGACTTTTTTAAAGGTCTTACTGGCTTACTAATGACTTTATTAGGATTAGCAGTAGCGATTCAAATTTTATTTGGTGGCGCTGTTTTCGGAATGGATGTTATTAAACATGTATCAGATGTTATCACTGTTTTAGGTGATGGTGGTTTTGTTGGCCTATTAACACTACTTATACTTTATTCATTCTTAACTAAGTAAGATAAGAATGTGTTGAATGAATAAAGCCCGCTCACATGCGGGCTTTTTTTGTTTTTCTAGGAAATTATTAAGTTTGAACAGACTAAACCCTATTATGAAAAAGAAATTATCACAGTTTAAAGACTTACTTTCAGAGTTAACCTCTTTTGCGGTAGTCTTATTATGTTTAGGTATAACCGTTCAATTACTCATTGGCGAATCTCTTTTAGGTTGGGATGTAGTAGGAAACATCACTAAATCTATTGGCAAGATGGGGCAGAGTAACTTTATAGGTGTTGCTGCCTTATTAGTGCTTTATTCTATTTACACTAAGAAAAAAGACTAATGTGCTTCTAGCCAGCTAATACCTGTTCCCATATCAACCTCTAAAGGAACAGATAGTTGAACAGCATTTTCCATTTTTTGTTGAATGATGGATTGGATAGTTTCTAATTCATCATTATGTACATCAAAAACTAGTTCATCATGTACTTGTAAAAGCATTTTAGAAAGAAAGTCCTCTTGCTGAAAAGCTTTGTGTACATCAATCATAGCGACTTTTATAATATCAGCAGCAGAGCCCTGTATAGGAGCATTGATAGCGTTTCGCTCGGCATATCCTCTTACAACTGCATTTCTAGAATTGATGTCTTTAAGTAATCGCTTACGCCCCATTAATGTTTCTACATATCCTTTTTCGCGAGCTCTTTCAATACTCAAGTCCATGTATGTTTTAACCTTTGGATATTGTGCAAAATAATTTTCTATAATCTCTTTTGCTTCTGATCTTTTGATGCCTAAGCGCTGTGCTAGTCCGAAGGCAGAAATACCATATATTATTCCAAAGTTTACCATTTTGGCATGTGATCTTTGCTCTCTGCTAACCTCTTCTAGCGAAACTTGATATACTTTTGCGGCAGTAGCAGCATGAATATCTTCTTTATTTTGAAACGCAGACAGCATGCCTTCATCTTGTGATAAATGAGCCATTAAACGCAATTCAATCTGAGAATAGTCAGCAGCAAGCAAGGTGAAGTTCTCATTTCTAGCAACGAAAGCCTTGCGTACCTCTCTTCCTTTTTCACTACGGATAGGAATGTTTTGCAGGTTTGGATTGATAGAGCTTAAACGCCCTGTTGAAGCTACAGCTTGTTGATAGGTAGTATGTATTCTCTCTTCTTTTTCAGAAGCTAATTCAGGTAAGGCATCCACATAGGTCGACTTTAATTTTTGTAGCTGTCTAAACTCCAAAATATCATCAATGATTTCATGCTTACCTTTCAGTTTTAACAAGGTTTCTTCAGAAGTGGAATACTGTCCTGTTTTAGTCTTTTTAGGTTTGTCAACCAGTTTTAGATGCTCAAAAAGAACTTGTCCCAACTGTTTAGGAGAAGCTAAGTTGAATGGTATTCCTGCTATCGTTTGCACGCTATCATTTAGCTCCAAAATGCGACTTTCTAACTCTTTAGAAAAGTCATTTAGTGCATCAATATCAATACGAATACCTTCTATTTCCATAGCGGATAACACAGGAATCAGCGGGAGTTCAATATCGTTGAACAACTTTTCTAGATGTGTTCCTTTTAACTTTTGAGCAAATATTTGCTTCAGCTGCCAAGTGATGTCGGCATCTTCACATGCGTATTCATACACTTTATCTAACGGGGCTTGGCGCATGCTGAGTTGGTTTTTTCCTTTTTTTCCAATGAGCGTTTCTATACTAATTGGAGAATAATTCAAATAGTTTTGCGCTAACACATCCATGTTATGTCTTTGATCGGGCTTTAAAAGGTAATGAGCCAACATGGTATCAAAATAAGGAGCCGCGACAACTATGTCGTATTTCGCTAATATTTTGTAGTCATATTTCAGATTTTGGGCAATTTTTTCGATGCCTTGTTTTTCAAAAAACACTTTAAATTCATTTGCAATATTCTGTTCTTCCCCTTCTGGAATGTGCACATAAAACGCTTGGTTTTTTTCAAAGCAAAAAGCGAGTCCTATAAGATCTGCTGTTAGTGGGTTTAGCCCTGTGGTTTCTGTGTCGAAACAGACAGAAGTCTGTTGCATTAAATCAGTTAAAAGCTGAGAGCGCTGTTCGGTTGTTGAGACAAGTTGATATTTTATTTGCTTATCGCTGATGTTTTGGTAACAGGCAACAGGAATTTCTTCTTTCATAGAAAATAAATCCATTTGACCAGAATTAGTATTTTTCTTCGAAGAAGTTGCTTGTGTTGCTCTATTTATAGTGTTTTCTGACTCTACATTTAATATTCTTTTTGCTAAGGTTCTGAACTCAAGTTCTTCAAAAAGATTTTGCACTTTTTCTGCATCAAATTTTTGTACCTGTAGCACTTCCTCATCTAATTCTATTGGTGCGTTTAAAAGTATCGTAGCTAGCTTTTTAGACAAGACTCCTTGTGCTTTATTGGCTTCAATTTTTTCTTTTATTTTTCCTTTCAGTTGATTAGTATTGGCTAGAAGATTTTCCATGCTTCCGTACTCTGCAAGGAATTTTTTGGCAGTCTTTTCTCCTACCCCTGGCAGTCCTGGTATATTATCAACCGCATCTCCCATCATCCCTAGAAAGTCAATGACTTGATCAACTTGATTAATCTCAAATTTATCGAGTACCTCTTGCACTCCCCATACTTCTGTTGGCTTCCACTTATTACCAGGTCTATAAAGTAAAATGTTTTCTGAAACCAATTGAGCAAAATCTTTATCAGGGGTCATCATATATGTGGTAAACCCTGCTTTTTCCGCCTTTTTAGCGAGTGTACCAATAACATCATCGGCTTCATATCCATCCACAAAAATTTTAGGAATATTGAAGGCATCAAGCACTTGGTCGATATACGGAAGTGCCACCGAAATTCCTTCTGGCATTGCTTCACGGTTAGCTTTGTATTCGGTGTATTCTATGTGTCGTACGGTAGCAGCAGGGGTATCGAAAACCACTGCTATATGCGTAGGATTTTCTTTCTTTAGCACATCCACAAGTGTATTGACAAATCCCAATACAGCCGAAGTCTCGACGCCTTTAGAATTTATGCGTGGATTTTTGCTAAACGCAAAATAAGCGCGATAAATAATCGCAAAAGCATCTATTAAAAAGAGTTTCTTGATGTTAGACATGAAATGGTGATTTCTGTGCAAGATACAAGAATATGCCTATTTTTGGGGTATGCGATTAGGCTTATTCATAGCGGTTTTAACCCTTTGTTTTGCAGCAAAAGCACAAACACAATTAGATACTTTAGAAGGATGGTGGACAATGCAAGACGGTCAACACTATTTTGAAGATAATGATTTAATCAAAGTTAAGTTTGTTGGAGAAGAAGTATGGGGGATGGAAGATTATTATGCTGCAATGGTACCTCAACTAGGCTTACCACTGCAAGTTATAATCATTGCTGTCAAAAAAGAAGATTTTTTAGAAGTATATACGCTAAATCCTTCACCAGAGGGTTGTGATAATTGACCTATTTCTAAAAAGAATTCACCCTTTAGCTCTTCCAAAATGTTGCTAATAAGTAGCTTATAGCTAACTCTTTCTTTTATTTGTTAAGCTTATTTTAGTGCAACAGGGTTCAACTTTATAATTCCAATCCAATCAAACAATCGAATAATTGGATAGATAGGGTCAATTTCGTACCACTTTTCGGCAAAATTAGCTCTTCCCCCATGCGCATGATGGTTATTATGATAACCTTCTCCTAGCATAAAAGGATCGAATGGCATTAGGTTTTTAGAAGTGTTGTCAATATCATGATTAGTGTAGCCAATTTTGTGTGCAAACCAGTTTACAATTGTGCCATGTACCGGCCCCATTAAAACATGAATTGGAACTAGTAAGAACATCCACCAAGCAGTTGCAAATTTGATATAAAATAAGATGTAAACAGCAGCCCACAACAATTTTACGAAGAAAGAGCCAGCCATCTTATCAAACCATTTCCAATCAGGAAGATTCTTATAGAATGCATCTTTTAATTCTATTGTTTTATCTTGGACACCTTTAAACTGATGGTAGGTTTTAACCATTAGCTTAATCACATTATTTGAATATTTCGGAGAATGCGGATCTTTTTCTGTATCTGCATGTGCATGATGCATTCTATGCATTGCACCATATACTTTTGGGCTCATGTATGATGAACCTTGAACAATAAAAGAAAAAACAAAAAATATTTTTTCGGTGAATTTATTCATCGTAAACATTTGGTGTGCTGAATATCTATGGTGAAAAAAGGATTGTGCGAAAAGCGAAAGATACCAGTGTGCAACAAAAAAAATTAAAATTTCCATCATCTATTTTTGTATAAATTACTTACAACAAAGTTATACAAATTATTTTTAAACTTATTCATGTCTTAAATTTTATTACTCATTGTATACAACTTCCATAATAGTTTGTCCTACAGCTTTAAGTGTTTCTTTATTGATATTTTCCATATTATCTCCATGTGTATGCCAATGTTTATTGAAACCGCTTAAAGTTTGGTTATCATGTTCAATAATATCTATGGTAGGTATATGGGCTAGCTTATTAATGTAATAATGATCGTCGATAATTTCTGGTGTTAATTGGTATTGAAAAAATTGTCCGTAGCCTAAATTATTGGCAATTCCCCAAACCTTTTTCAGAATACTTGGGGCATAATGTTTAGAAACAGCATCATGTTTAAAAACTGCGTTTGGAGCCCCTACCATGTCTAGTAAAATACCGTATCTAGCATAATAGTCATATTTATGAGGGTTTTTTGACCAATACTGTGACCCAATACACCATGTATCTTGTTGAGGAGCACTTAATGAGCTTTGTGGTTGCCCATAATCTTCAGCATCAAATAGGATGATGTCAACACCAATATTACTGTTTTTTATCGCTAACTGTCGAGCTAACTCTAAAAGAACTCCTACGCCACTTCCACCATCATTTGCACCTAATATGGGTTCGTTAGTTCTTTCAGTATCATGGTCAGCAACATGGCGTGTATCCCAGTGTGCACACAGTAAAATTCGGTTGTTCTTTTCTGGACTAAACTCTGCAATAATGTTTCTTAGTTGATGATTTTTTCCATCATAAGTAGTAAAGGGTGTGTTTTGTTCTTGCACATAAGGAGTATACTTTTTAAGTTCATTAAAAAGGTAATCTCCACATGCTTCCCATCCCTTACTACTGATGTATCGTGGGCCAAAATCTACTTGAGTTTGAATGTAATGATATGCGCTATCCGAATTAAAAGTAGGGACTTCTACTTTTGGTTTCTCTGCTTGTTTTTGTTGTTTAGGAGTTTCACTAGAACATGCTACAAGAAAAGCAATAATAAGAATGTAAAAATATTTTTTCATCTGTTTAATTTTTCAACTCCCAAGAAGAGCCGTCTTTACCATCTTTTACTTGTATGTTGAGTTTGTTCAGTTCCTCACGAATCAAATCTGCAGAATCCCAATCTTTATTTTCTTTGGCCTTGGAGCGTAGCTGTAAAACAATATCCATAACTTCATTAGTAAGGTCGTTTCCAGCTTCTTCTTTAGTTGATTTTAATCCCAAAATATCTGTTACAAATGTTTGGAATAATTGTTTCAAATCAGCAAGATCATTTGCGCTTAACTGCTCAGTGCCATCTTTAACAGAGTTGATGATGCGTACACCATCAAACAAATGCGATATTAAAATAGGCGTGTTGAAGTCATCATTCATTGCTGTATAGCATTTGTCTTTCAACGCAGCTACATCATAAGTAGAGCTATCACTTGCAGTTAATCCTTCAAGTGTTTCATACGCATTCATCAGTTTGGCCATGCCTTTTTCTGCTGCCTGTAAGGCCTCATTTGAAAAATCGACCGTACTTCTATAGTGAGCCTGTAAGATGAAAAAACGAATAGTCATAGGCGTATAAGCGCGCTCTAATAAGTCATGATTTCCTGTGAAAAACTGCTCTAGGTTTACAGCGTTTCCTAAAGACTTACCCATCTTTTGTCCGTTGATGGTAATCATGTTATTATGCATCCAAAATTTAGCGGGATCGCAATCATTACATGCGTTCGATTGAGCAATTTCTGCTTCATGATGAGGAAACACTAAGTCCATTCCACCTCCATGAATGTCAAAAGTGTCGCCTAGGTATTTGCTGCTCATGGCAGAACACTCTAAATGCCATCCAGGAAAACCTTCTCCCCATGGAGATGACCAGCGCATGATGTGCTCGGGAGCTGCTTTTTTCCAAATAGCAAAATCAACAGGACTTTTCTTCTCGTTTTGCCCATCTAGGGAGCGTGTGTTTTCTAATGTATCCTCCAAATTCCTTCCAGAAAGTTTTCCGTAAGGGTATTTTTCATTGTACTTATTTACATCTAAATACACAGATCCACTTGCCTCATAAGCTAATCCGTTGTCAAGGATTTGTTTCACCATCTCAATTTGTTCAATAATGTGTCCAGTAGCTCTCGGCTCAATGCTTGGAGAAAGGCAATTCAATGCTTCAACGGCTTGATGATAGCGTAGCGTGTAATACTGTACTACTTCCATCGGTTCTAACTGCTCTAAGCGCGCCTTTTTAGTAATTTTATCTTCGCCTACTTCAGCATCATTTTCTAGGTGTCCAGCATCCGTGATGTTGCGTACATAGCGCACTTTAAAATCGAGGTGTTGTAAATATCTAAAAACGATATCGAAAGTAATGGCAGGACGAGCATGCCCTAAATGAGGGTCTCCATAAACGGTG
>CACHMF010000005.1 GCA_902580855.1 uncultured Bacteroidota bacterium
ATAATTAATAGAGTCTGTAATAGTTGTATTTGGAAATGTTAATGTTGTTAAATTACTTCCAGTAACATTAAACACTCCAACTCCAGATGGAACAGATGTAATGGTAGAATTAGCGACATATGATGTTGTAATTTCATTATTAAGACAAATTGTACTATCACTTAATATTAATTCAGCACCATTATTACAATATACTTCGTATCCAATTGAGTCATTTGATATACAAAAGAAATCGTCGACAACCTCTAGCTGAATATTAAATGTGTCACAGTTTGCATATAAAACATGAATAATAGAATCATTAATAGAGCCAAATAGTACTGAGTCCTGAGTAGAAAGATCTAAATCCCACGAAATACTATTAATATTTTGATTTGAACCTAATGAAATAATAGCTTCAAATTCCGAAATTACACCTTGACAGTCCTCATCAGATGTTGAAATTGTAACTTCTGGATTTTGCCATACAGTTATACTATCTAGTGTATAAGTTGTGCTACACCCATTAGCATCAGTTGCTGTTAATTCTTCCGTATATAGTCCTGGGCTATTATACAAATAGCTTAATATTGAGTCTGATAATGAGCCGCTGGTTATTTGTCCTCCTCCATCGATATTCCAATTCCATGATGTAATAATTGCATCTCCAACTTGTGTGTTATTTTCAAAAACTGATTCTAAACCGTAACAAACAGAGTCAACACTAAATGATGTATTTGGATGTACGTATGTATAGAACCATATTTCATCGGTACTTTCAACACATCCATGTTCATTTGTTACACTTAGAACAACTCTTATACTATCTCCTTGATCTGGAGCAGGGTAGGTAGGAGCACTGTTTGGATCAGGTGACGATACAGTTGGGACTAATATATTTCCATTTTGGTCAAAATATGTCCAGCTAAAGGTGTCGTTATTTATTTCGTAATCATCAGAAGCCCAAATTATTGCATCACTGATTATAAATCCTTCACAGTTTAATGTGTCAAATGCTGGATTTAGTATAATTTCAGCTATTGGGTCTGGGTATACAGTGATTGTAAAGCTAGTATCATCTATACAGTCGTGTTGTGATGTAGCGAATAACTCAACAAGATATGTTGTATCGTTTTCTGCTGCACTATTAAATGTATATGTAAAGTTTTGTGTTGTATCTGCTAATGCTCCATCTACATGCCATTCAAAGCTCATAGAAGAAATATCTTCTCCGTTATATGGAGTAGATGTATTGGTGAAGTTGACTACAAATGGTCCACAACTATCAGTCGCGCTTGGTATTGCACTAGCTAATGGTCTAGGGTATATAGTGACAAAAAGTGAGTCATAATCAGAACACTGTAGTCCTGTACTATCTATAAATATTTGGTCAACCCAAGTTTCTAGTTGGAAGCCATATACAATAGCATTTGTATCAGTGTTTTCTGGGAAGTTAGCTTCAGGATTCGGATCTGCAGTCTGGCCTCCAGAATAAGTTAGAGATGCTCCATAAATAGAATCTAAATCTTCGTTTGGACTCCATGACCAGTGGTAACTTCCATTGTATGAGTTTGGATCAGCAGAAATATTGAAACTAGCAGGTCCACAGAGTGAATCATCTGGCGTTAGTATATCAGCTACTGAATTACATACCACATAATGGTATAATGTATCAGAAGCTTCACAAGTATTAGCATCTGTTATAGAGAATGTAACTTGATATGGATTAGGGTCACAGTTGCTATATATGACATCAATATTTGAGCTAGAAATAGAGCCATTTTGAATACTATAACTACCACCTAAATTCCAAACAGCATTATTTAATTGAGTAGTTGATCCAAATTGAATAGTAGCTTCAAAAATTGATGTATCTCCCTGACATACTGGTGTGGAAAATATATCAATTGTAGGTCTGGGATGAATAACAATATTTAGAGTATCGGAATCAGCACATTGTAAACCTCCTGAACTCACAATTAATGCTGAGTCAATCCATGTTTCTAGAACAAATGTGTAAGATATATCTTGTCCAGAAGTATTATCTGGGAAGTTTGCAAGCGGATTTGGATCTTCAGTTTGTCCTAATGTATAAATTAGGGATGCTCCATATAAAGGATCTGATTGTAAGTTCGGATCCCATGTCCAATGGTAACTACCGTTATATGTATTTGGATCGGCAGAGATATTGAAACTTTGTGGTGCACAAAGTGAATCATCTTGAGTTAGGATGTTAGCAACAGAATTACAAAGAATTGTATGTTGTGTGGTATCGTTTGCAATACAATTATTTCCATCAATAATTTCTATTGATGGAAAAACTGTATCACAATTATTATAAATTACACTAGCATCAAGAGAATTTGGATTATTTATTGGCCAATTGAATAAACCATCCATTTGCCAATTTATTGAACTTAATATTTGCGTATCTCCATATGTGACTTGTGCTTCAAATTCAGAAGTATCTCCTTGACAAACAGGTAATGTTGAAATTGTAACTTCTGGATTTTGCCATACAGTTATACTATCTAGTGTATAAGTTGTGCTACACCCATTAGCATCAGTTGCTGTTAATTCTTCCGTATATAGTCCTGGGCTATTATACAAATAGCTTAATATTGAGTCTGATAATGAGCCGCTGGTTATTTGTCCTCCTCCATCGATATTCCAATTCCATGATGTAATAATTGCATCTCCAACTTGTGTGTTATTTTCAAAAACTGATTCTAAACCGTAACAAACAGAGTCAACACTAAATGATGTATTTGGATGTACGTATGTATAGAACCATATTTCATCGGTACTTTCAACACATCCATGTTCATTTGTTACACTTAGAACAACTCTTATACTATCTCCTTGATCTGGAGCAGGGTAGGTAGGAGCACTGTTTGGATCAGGTGACGATACAGTTGGGACTAATATATTTCCATTTTGGTCAAAATATGTCCAGCTAAAGGTGTCGTTATTTATTTCGTAATCATCAGAAGCCCAAATTATTGCATCACTGATTATAAATCCTTCACAGTTTAATGTGTCAAATGCTGGATTTAGTATAATTTCAGCTATTGGGTCTGGGTATACAGTGATTGTAAAGCTAGTATCATCTATACAGTCGTGTTGTGATGTAGCGAATAACTCAACAAGATATGTTGTATCGTTTTCTGCTGCACTATTAAATGTATATGTAAAGTTTTGTGTTGTATCTGCTAATGCTCCATCTACATGCCATTCAAAGCTCATAGAAGAAATATCTTCTCCGTTATATGGAGTAGATGTATTGGTGAAGTTGACTACAAATGGTCCACAACTATCAGTCGCGCTTGGTATTGCACTAGCTAATGGTCTAGGGTATATAGTGACAAAAAGTGAGTCATAATCAGAACACTGTAGTCCTGTACTATCTATAAATATTTGGTCAACCCAAGTTTCTAGTTGGAAGCCATATACAATAGCATTTGTATCAGTGTTTTCTGGGAAGTTAGCTTCAGGATTCGGATCTGCAGTCTGGCCTCCAGAATAAGTTAGAGATGCTCCATAAATAGAATCTAAATCTTCGTTTGGACTCCATGACCAGTGGTAACTTCCATTGTATGAGTTTGGATCAGCAGAAATATTGAAACTAGCAGGTCCACAGAGTGAATCATCTGGCGTTAGTATATCAGCTACTGAATTACATACCACATAATGGTATAATGTTTCAGTAGCTTGACAAGTATTTGCGTCTTCTATAGAGAATGTAACTTCATATGGGTCGGGATCACAATCATCAAATATGACGCTTATGTTTGAAGAAGAAATAGAGCCATTTTGAATACTATAACTACCAGCTAAATTCCAAATAGATGATGTAATTTGTTGTGAGGTTCCAAATTGAGAAATACCTATAAATGAAGATATATCTCCCTCACATACATCATTACTTGAAATAGTAACCTCAGGATTACAATATATTTCTATGGGATTTGATACAACAGGAGAATAACATTCATTTCCGTCTTGAACCATTAAAGTCTGTCCAATTAAATTGTTGCCACATGTATCACTTATTAAATATGATGAATCGCTACCATCAATTGTTTGAAAAAAATTATCTCCCCAGATCCACGTATTTATTTGATTAGATTCACCCGCAGTAAATGTTCCAAATAAAAATATTGTATCTCCAGAGCAATTAGGAACCGATGTAAAATTTGCTTCTGGTAAACAATTTAATTCAACTGTATCAGAATGAAAATCAGTACACAAACTATCTTGATCCCATATAGTTAGAGTAACAGTATAGTCTATATTACAATTTTGATAATTATATTCTGGTTGAAAATATGAAGAAGTAGTGTTTGTATTATCTCCAAAATCCCACTCCCAATTCATATTACTAGAAGGGCTGGAGGTATTTATAAATTGAGTTGTTTCATTTTCACATGCTGGGTCAGCTATAAAATCTGCTTCTGGTGTACAGAATATTATTGTATTGAAAGTCGTATCATGTTTACAACCATAAGCATCTTCAATATTTACATCAATAATATATGTTTGCTGTAA
Source organism: uncultured Bacteroidota bacterium (assembly GCA_902580855.1). Taxonomy (GTDB): domain Bacteria; phylum Bacteroidota; class Bacteroidia; order Flavobacteriales; family UBA7312; genus UBA7312. The sequence continues at coordinate 4,528 of CACHMF010000005.1, forward strand.
ACTTGGATTATTTATTGGATCACAATCTGGATTATAAAATAAGCTGTCGATAAATTCAGATGAAGAAGAAATAAATGTTGAGCTTCCTGGAAAACTCCAATCCCATAAAACTATAGTAGTGTCACCTTCTAATGTATTATTGATAACTTCTGACTCTAAACCAGAACATACTGAAGGAACTTCAACAACTATTTGTGGAAGTTCATATATGGTAATTGTATCAACGTGAGTTGCTTCACATGATTGTGTTATGGGGTTGTAGAAATTCAGTGAATCCGTGACGGTAAGTGTTACTTCATAATCGCCTGGGGACTGATATACATGAACAGGGTCTTCTAGTGTAGATGTATTGCCATCACCGAAATCCCAAAAATAAGTTGCGATGTTAAATCCTTCTGGAACATCAATGATTTCTAAACAAGGTTGAATAGTAGTTGTTGTGTCAGATCTATTTTCAGCATCAGCAAAAAAGTAGACAGTATCACCAAAACATTCATTATTAGCTTGAAAATCAACAATTGGTTCGGGGAAAATTGTTATTGAATCGACTACAAATACCGACGTACAAGCATTTGTTGCTTCTACTGTAAAATGATAAATTCCAGCCTCTGAGTAACTTGCTGTTGAAGATGGAAAATTCTCTGAAACATATTGAGAACTTGTTGGTATTACAGTGTCTGAGCTACAATTCCCCCAGTCATAATAAAAAAATGGATCAGCCCAATTATATGGGGCAACATCAGAAGCATTATGAACAGGGTTTTCAGAATTTTCACAAGAAAATGAAGAATTATTATTTAATTGAATATTTGCAGCATCACTAATACAAATACTATCAGGAAATAAGAAATTAATACTTGGATTAGGAGGAACTGTTATTAATCCCCCTAGAGTCATCAGTTGATCACCACAGTATGTAGAGTAAATACCAACAATCCTAAACACATCATAAACATCACCAACTGGATCCTCCCACACACAACCACATGAAGGTTCAAAAAAGGCATGTTCAAAAACGATTGATAATTCGTCAGGAGTTGTTGGATCGCAATCATGATCATAATATATTGTATTATCAATAATATCTTGATAACCCCATATATCTAAAGTGTCAACCTCTTCACTACATGATTCTGTCCAAAAAATTTGCGCATTAAGGGAGAATTGATTTAAAAAATTCGGATCAATTGTATATGCAAAAACATCACCTATACATTGATTATTATTAAAACAATATTCAAGAGAGCCAAATACACTTGTTTGCTGATTAAATAATATCTCATAAGAGAATTCTATTGGCGGACAAGAATTACCTATATAGCTTATTACAGTTATTTCTGAAACTGAATTATCAATTTGTATTTCAAAGGATTCAAAGTCGCTATAAAATTGGAAAGTATTTCCATTATTATCAGTAATATATACAGAGTCTATTCCAGTTATATCTGAATGAATATTTATAAAAGTATCAATAACAAAAGAGTCGGGGACACAATACCAAAAAAAATCACCATTATAATCAAATCCTGAGCTGGAAGTACTGGCAATGTCAGTATCAAATTCTATAAAATTTGAAACAGAATTTACAGAGATATATTCATAATCGGGAACGACACATCCATTGTTAAGATCGGTTACCTCAAGAGAAATTTCAATAGTTGAATTATTAGAATATAATTGTGTTTCAAAAATACTATCGTTAAAATTCTGATAGACACCATCTATTAACCAGTTGTAACTGTATAAGGAGTCATTAAAATTATTTATGGTAAAATTAAAAAGTTCTCCTTGACATGTTAGAGAGTTAGATGAAACAGCAAAAGATGCTTCAGCATTAGTTTGTATAAAATTTAAATTTATTGTGTCAGAATCTGAGCATCCTGTAGCATCATCAGTAATTGTGAGAATAACAGAACTTTCAGTGTCAGGAATTGATTCATCGTCAAAATCCTCCCATTCAATTCCATTAGGGATTGTAATCCAATCGTATGAAATATCTCCAATTTCATTTTGAATATTAATATTTAAACTATCGTATTCAATAGAGCCATTTGAACATATTTCAGTTTCGAAATCTACATCTAACGTTAGAGGTTGGTTAATTACACTAACAGTATCAGTAATAATTGAAAAAGGTTGGCCCGATGGGCAACATGATGAAACTAAGAAAAATGGAACTGAAGCATATAGTTGAATTTGATATTCGCCAAAAGAAGGGAAAATAACATTTTCAAAATCATAATCTGTTGAATTAATAGACCATGTAGATGATATATCACTAATTGTCCAATAATAATTAATACTACAGTTTACGTTTACATCTGAATCATTAAGAAAATCTATTTGAGTATTAGGTGTAATACAATTTGGAACAATGAAAGATGCCTCAACACATTGAGCTATAGCTTGATGTGATATGCACATTAAAAATATAAAAAAGATATTTTTTATAAATTCCTTCATATTTTATGATCAAAGATTTATAAAATTATTTCACTAAAAGATGTAGTGGAAAATTAAAATTTGAATCAGATATTTTTTTGGTTAGCTAAAGAGTAATAAATGTTCTCTAATATTATAAAAGTCTCATTTAAAACAAGCAAATATATTACTTTTTAGGTGCTTCTAGTATTTATTTTTATGTACTGACTTGAAATCTAATTTTAAAAAAATAAAATATTTTAATTCATATTAAATTAGTTAGATAAATTAAAGAGTGTTACTTATTAATATTTTATTTTTCACCAACATTAGAAACATCTCTTTCATCATTAGTATTTATCAATATTTTTTCTGATTAGTTGATAATTAGTGGTGTTTAATCTTCTTTATGTTTCGAGAAATAATATGAGGAGTTCCAACACGAAAACTATAATTAATAAATGTAATTTATCATCATGATGAATCATTTTTAATAAAAAATAATGAAATAAAATGTTCAGGATTTTTAACTTTGTGTAATTTAAAAGAGTTCGATCAAAAGCTTTGAGATAAACATTTTACAATTAATAAACTGGCTATGTCAGATGGTTTTAGATTTACTCTGACCTTTTTTAATTTTTACACATGAAAAACATACTAATATTATTGTTAATTATTCCCTTTACTGTTATGTCACAACAATTAACTACACAAAATATTTTGTATGATGGAAATAATAGGGAATATATTATATATGTTCCACAAAGTTATTCACCATCAATTTCAACGCCAATATTATTTGCTTTACATGGTGGTTCTGGGTATGCAAACGACTTTATGAATTATGAAGCAGATTTCAGATCAATTTCTGATACAGCAGGCTTTGTCTTAGTTTATCCTCAAGCCCTTGAAGATCCAAATGATGGTAATTCAACAAATTGGTTACATAAGGAACCAACAGATCATAAAGATATCTTTTTTATTGAAACTTTAATTGATACAATTTCATCTGAATACAATATAGATTTAAGTAGAATATATGCATGTGGATATTCATTAGGAGGAATGTTTTCCTATGAATTAGCTTGTCAGCTTAATCATAAAATTACTGCAATATCTTCTGTTGCTGGTGCCGCTTTTTTTGGAGCATTTTCAAATTGTAATATATCACACCCCACTGCTGTTCTGAGTATAAATGGAACTGCTGATAATATACATCCATATAATGACCAAAATGGATGGTATTTTTCAGTAGCCGCCATTGATAGTTTTTGGTCTTACACAAATAACACAGATGTTATTCCAATAGTAACACAATTACCGGATTTAAATACTGCAGATGGAAGCACTGTTGAAAGATATACTTGGCAAAATGGAGATGGATGTGTATCTGTTGAAGAATTGAAAATTATTAATGGAGGACATGATTGGCCATCTCCTTTAAGTTCATGGGGAAATCAAGATATTAATACTAATGTTGAGATATGGAGCTTCTTATCTAAGTTCAATATGGATGGCCTAATTGGTTGTAATTCAACAAATCTGATTGATTTTAATATTTTAAATTCTAAAAATCTTATTAGAGTAGTAGATTTATTAGGAAGAGAATCTAAAGATTTGAAGGCCCAACCCATGTTTTATATTTATGATGATGGAACAGTGGAGAAGAAAATAATCATTGAATAACAGAAGTTTTCTTTACTAAAACACTTATTTAGGCTAGTTAATTTATTATAACCAGTTGGGAGCCTTCTAATAATGAAGAAAAATTATATATGTTTGTTTATTAACTAATATTACAAATTTATGGAATGGTATTTAAAAGTTTTAAAACAGTATGGAGATTTTTCTGGTAGAGCAAGAAGAAAAGAATATTGGATGTATGTTTTATTTAATGCGATTTTTGCTTTCATTGCAATGATGCTTGATAACATCCTTGGAACTGCCGGACCTGCCGGTTATGGAATAATATACGGAATATATGTGTTAGCAGTTTTTATTCCAGGCTTAGCAGTTGCTGTTAGAAGACTCCATGATGTTGGAAAAAGTGGTTGGATGTTTCTTATACTTCTAATTCCATTAATTGGAGTAATTTGGCTTACAGTTCTTTTAGTTACTGATAGTAATCCTGGAGACAATGAATATGGATCAAATCCTAAAGAAATAGCATAAAAATTTATTAATGACAGGAAATAAACAATCTAATTTCCCCATCTAGCAACACTTTTTTTGATTATAAAAGGTCACCTATTTAGGTCACCTTCAATCTAGTGATCTGAGAAAACTAATATACGAAGTTTTTTATAAATTTGTTTAACATTAAAAAAATTAAAAATGAAAAAAATATTTGTTTTAGCTTTATTCTGTTCTTCTCTTATCAGCTGTGCTACTTACGAGTTGACTGTCTTCGAAGATGACGGTACTATCAAACAAAATCATACATCAAAAGAAGTATTCGTTGGTACTGATGCCTTTGTACTTGATGCAATAATTAACCCATTTTTCATGGTTTATAGCTTATTTGTTCCAACTCCAATTGTTTCTTCAAGTATTGGCGTAAACGGTGGGATGAATTTAAAAAATTACATTAGAGAATATGTTTCTTTGACTCCATTACCAATTATTTCTGGCGGAGATGATGATTGGGTTATTATTGATGATGAAAATGGTAATAGACATTCTTACTCTGGACACAAATATAAATTAGAAAAAGTAAGAAATAAATAATTCCTAACCATCCGAGAACCTTTTTAAACATTTGAATGTTTGAAGCCATTAAGGACCACAAAAAAAAACCCACTCATTTGAGTGGGTTTATTAGTTTATTTACAAACAGAAAAATCTATTCTTCTAAAGAAAGAAATGCAGCTGTAAAATCTCCATAATATTGCAAGTATAGTATTTTTCCTTCATCATCAAAATCAAACGAATTATACATTGGTATTGTAACAGATTTCCCAGTCTCTGACAATGTAATAGTAATGTCAAAATACATTCTTACAGAACCATCCATTTTTTTTGTTTCTAAATTAACACCAGGCAATGGATCAAGTGGTGACATACTAAAATCATATTTTTGCCATAACGCTTGATGTGCAACCTTTCGATCAGCTACATACATTGAATCCTTATCGCCAAGTACAGTGCCTTTAATAACGGCATTTTCTGAATAGAATTTTTCATAATCAATATTTTCCTGACAGAAAGCTTCCTCATAAGCGATTACAGTCTCGCAATTCTTTTCAAATATCTTAGAAACATTATCGTATGTAACATCAACAGAAACTTCTGAATTACAAGCAGAAGTAAAGATTACAACACATAATAAATAAATAGTTTTTCTCATAATTTTTTAATTTTTGTTTAATCAAACATACTATTAATATTTTTTGGATGACAACTATATTCAATTTTTTAAAAAGTTCGAAATAAGGACGCTTAGGTCCACCAAATTCAAAGCCATTAAGGACCACCAAAAAGAAACCCACTCATTTGAGTGAGTTTTTGTATTATTGTTAAAACAAAAAATTTATGAAAACTAAAATTACTTTATCAATTGTTGGAGGGTTTAATATCCTAGTGTCACTTGTTATGGCATTCACAATTACAAAAATGGCTCCAACTATGCTTAACACTGAAGTTCAGGAAGCAATTAGAATGGTTGAAATAATGCACTATGGATTATTTCCTGCTATTTTAATAATCGGTTTAATATGTATTTTATGTAGAAATTCTTCTTTAGAAACAGCAAAAAAAATATTACTGTCTTATATTATTGGCACATCAATTTTAATGTTAATGTTCTTCTCTGTATTTTCTAATGAGCCATTAATGAATTTTAGTTTTGAATTGGTAATTCCAGACATTATTGTCTACATAATTTCAATAATTGGGTTTATAAAAGCCAAATAAAAAGTTCGAAATAAGGATTCAGCCTAACCAAACTAGAACATTTTTAAATAAAAATGAATGTGCTAGAATAAAAGATTTTAAAAAATATTTTTTTAAAATAAAATTTATTGATTGAAATCAATCATTTTTCTCATCCAGTTAATTCCATTTTTTTTGATGACTTTATTGTTTGAAAACTCAATAATTCTATGTCTTTTTTCATAAACGTAATTGTATAGAGTTAATGAAAAGACAAAAGATGAGTATTTAGCTTTATGAATTACTGCTATAATTCTTTTTTCACCATCAATCAATAAATGGTTGATGTCTGGTGTAATTCCATATTGGGATTCTATAAATAATGGTATTTTATTTTCCTCAACTTTAACATACTCGGAGAGTGAGACTTTTTCAATATAATCTTCAGTTATCAAATATTTAAGATTAAAATTTGACAGCCACTTAAGTTTATAATTTCCATATTCACTCTTATTAAACATTCTTAAACATTCAGAATTTTTTAAAATTCTACTTTTTTCTTTTTTAGTCATAATACAATATTTTAAATTAAACATATTGCATCAAGTAAGCGATTAGAATAACCCTATTAAATTTTAGGCGGGTGCCTCACATCTCTTTTCCACCGTTGCTGGGTAAGCTCGGTTGGCATACTTTTAGTAACTCTTGATACAAAGCAAAATTAAAAAATATATTTACAAAGCTTTGAATTTAAATGTAGTTAATAAATCTTCATGAAAAAAAGAATTAAGTTTGTTAGATGAAGAAAATGCGTGTTTTATTAGCTTGTGAAGAAAGCCAAGCGGTGTGCATGGAGTTTAGAAAATTAGGGCATGAAGCCTTTTCTGCTGATATATTAGAGTGCAGTGGGTCACATCCTGAATGGCATATCCAAGGAGATGTTCTTGATGTTATAGATGATAATTGGGATTTAATGATTGCCTTTCCACCATGTACTCATCTAGCAGTAAGTGGTGCTAGACATTTTGAAAAAAAAAGAAAGGATGGTAGACAACAAAAAGCTATTCAATTTTTTATGAAAATGATTAATGCAAACATTCCAAAGATTGCTGTTGAAAATCCAATTGGAATAATGAGTACTCAATATGATCTTCCGACTCAAATTATTCATCCATTTCATTTTGGTGATCCATATTCTAAATCTACTTGTCTATGGTTAAAAAATCTACCACCCCTTAAATATAATAGAAAGCCAAAAAATGGACAGTTAATTATTGAAGACCCTGATCTTCCTAATGAGGTAGATAAAGGTGAATTCGTTACATTTTCAAGTGGCAAACGAATGGCAAAATGGTATAATGAAGCATCTGGAAATGGCCACTTAAGAAGTAAGACATTTCCAGGAATTGCAAAAGCAATGGCAAATCAATGGGGTTAGATAAATTAGAAGCAGAAGATTTTACTCCGGATCCAATTTCATTATTGGAATCTAATAGAAATTTGGGCTATGCAATTGATGAGGCTATTTCAGACTTAATAGATAATTCAATTTCTGCAGGTGCTACAGAGATTTCATATGAAATGCATTGGAATGGAGGTCAGCCTTATTTTATATTGAAAGATAATGGGTCTGGAATGTCAAATAAAGATAATGAACTTATAAATAGTTTTAGACTTGGTTCAAAAAATCCACTAGAAGAGAGGGATGTAAATGACTTAGGTAGATTTGGTTTTGGCATGAAAACAGCTTCACTTAGTCAAGCTAGATGTCTTAGTGTGATAACCAAAAAGAAGGAATACAACATTATAGCTAGATCACTAGACTTAGATTTTATTGCAAGAAATAATAAATGGAAACTAAAAAAAATAGACAACAAAGATTTAGAATATGAGATTAATTATTTAAATAATTTAAAATCAGGAACAATAATAAGGTGGGACAATTGGGATAGAGCACCAAAAAATGAAGAAGATTTTTTTTCATTAAAAGAAAAAATCAATAATTACATAAGTGTTTGTTTTCATAGATATATAGAAAAAGGTATAAAAATTTTAGATCACGACTATCCAATAAGTCCGTGTAGCCCTATACCTGCAGGAGAAGGTTCGCAAGAGTTTTCAAGAATTCATTTAACTCAAAATAAAGATGCTGAACAAATTGCATATGTTCTCCAACATCCTAAAAATTGGAAAGAAAATTTCGAGGTTAAGATAGGTTTAAACTCATTTAGATTATTTGAAGGTTTTGAAAGACAACAAGGAATATATATATATAGATGTGATAGGCTTCTTACACCAAATGGAGGTTGGTTAGGCTTATTGAAAAAAGGTAATGCAGCAAAATTAGCTCGTGTAGTTATTAATTACCCAAATAATGCTGACCAAATGTGGAGTTTAGATATTACAAAAACAAATGCATCAATTCCTTATGCTTTTAGAAAAGAAATTGGAAATTTGATAAGTGCTGTTAAAAAGAGATCATTAAGCAAAATAAGCCATGGTAACAGAATTATAAAGAAGTCATTAAACTTTGATAATTCAAGAATATGGAGTTCAATCAACGATAAAGAATTTGATAGATTCAGATATATAATTGATATTAATAATGCTTATTTTAAAGCTTTTATAGAAGAAAAGAAAATAAAAGAAAGTGATTTAAAACTATTATTAGCTACTATTCAGGAGAATTTACCTATAGCAAAAATTATTGATAATAATGATTCAGATCCTTCTAAGCATGATAGATCTGATATTAAAGAAAAATTAACACAATCTGACATTGAAATAGCAAAGTTTGTATTCAAAAATAAAATTACTGAAATGTCTAAATCAGCTGCTTTTTCTTGGCTACTTCAACATGAGCCTTTTTGTTATTATGAAGAACAACTTAAAGAAGAATTATTATGAATAAAACGATTGATCAATTAATAGAAAACTGTCTAAGTATGGTGCATGATTATGTTGATAGAAATCGTATAAAATATGAAGATATTTTGAAAAATGGTGTTGTAAATGCTATTGTAGATGCAATGTATAATGACTCTTATGATGAAGTGAAAAATATTTTTAGTAGTGAAGATTTAAGAAATAAAATAAAAGATTTTTTTGAAAAGAAAAAGCCAACTCTAGCGATTGCAGCATCGGATAAATTAGAAAATTGGTTAGATAGCTCTAGTAGAACTAATAAAGAAGATAGATTTAATTGTTATAAAAGATTGTTAATTGATGAAGGAAAAAAGGAAATTGTTCAATCGATGGACGCTGATACATATAGTATTTTAGATAAATGTCACAATCCAAAAATCTTAAATCGTGAGTGGGATAGAAGAGGTCTTGTTTATGGACATGTTCAATCTGGAAAAACTGCAAATTATATTGGACTGATTAATCGAGCCTTTGATGCTGGATATCAAATAGTAATAGTACTAACGGGTATGACTGAAGATTTAAGACAGCAAACTCAAAGCAGGATTGATTCTGGAGTAATTGGTCATAGTTTTCAGCAAACTATGGGAATAGGTAAATATAAAGAATTTGATAAACTTGAGAGGATAAGACCTGCTACTTCAATTAAGAAAGATCTTAAAAAAAGTGATGATATTGGTAATTCTTTGAGTGTAAGAGATAAATCAATTTGGGTTGTTAAAAAGAATAAATCTGTTCTTGAGAATTTAATTTTATGGTTAGACAAACAAAGATATAATCCAGATGGAAGTGAGAATGAAAAGATTCATAATGTTCCGTTTTTAATTATTGATGATGAAGCTGATAATGCGTCAATTCAATCACTTTCTAAAAAAGATTTTGAAGAATGGGAGGAAGCTATAGATCTTGAGGATTTAGAGAATTTAAGTGAAGAACAAGAGTTGAAATTAGAGAAAGCAAAGGAAAGAATTGTAAAAGCAATCAATCGAAATATAAGATTAGCACTTTCTTTAATTTCACACAAAACATTTGTTGCATATACAGCAACTCCTTATTCTATTATAAATCAACCTGCAAAAGATTTAGAAAGAAATAATTTAGAAATAAATGGAAAAAAATTTAAGATTGATGTTGATGATTTATTTCCTGAACACTTTATAATTCCAATAAATCCCGGAAATAAGTATATGGGTATTGAAAGAGTTTTTACCACTTTAAAATCCAGAAGATTACCTATTATAACTAATTTGTCATCAAAATATCCTGATGAAAATTTAGATGAAAACTATTTTCCAACCAAAAGAGGAGAAACTTATTCTTTTGTAGATATTCCCAAAAGTCTAGAAGATGCAATTTTACATTTTTTAGTCTCTATAGTTATTCGAAAGTATAGAAATCATAAAGATTTTAATAGTATGTTAATACATACTTCTCATTTAACCGATAATGCTGATTACTTAGCTTACAAGATAAATAAATTCATAAGTAAATTAATTCAATATTTACCTGGCGATAATGGAGGTTATTTTAATCGTATGACAGAAATTTTTTATCAAATACAAGAATCATCAAAAAACCCTTTGTTTGATGAATATTTTGATCATTCAAATAAGTATATATTTCCTAGAAACTTGTCCAAAAATAAAATTTTAGATGTCTTAAAAAAAATCACCTTAGTCAGCTATCACTCGTCTAACAGAAAAGACTTAAAACATCATAATCATAAGTTAAGTTTTAAAGGTGAAAATTATAGTAATTATATTGTTGTAGGAGGAAATCGTTTATCTAGAGGGTTAACATTAGAAGGTTTAATTTGCTCGTACTTTGTTAGAAATTCTACTAGACAAGATTCTCTTTATCAAATGGGACGTTGGTTTGGATATAGAATTGGTTTTGAAGACCTTATTAAAATATTTATGCCTAAAGATCAAATTTATTGGTTTGAGATTATATATAATTTAGAAATGGATCTTAGAAAGGATTTTGAAGATAATAACGAAGATGATATTCCAATATTACCAAGAGATTATGCTATTAAATTAGCCTGTAGAACTGATATAAACTTTATTACTGATAAAAAAGTGCCTTTTATTTGTGATCCAAATAAACTGAGAAATACGAGAAAAATGCTCATGACTCCTAGTCAAAATATTAAGACGAGTAGAATAATTGATGATGTTCAAACACAAAAAAATAATTTAAATCTTGTTAAAATATTAATGGATAAAGTTAAAGAAGATAAAAAGTCTTCATTGTTTACTTCACGTCATCCTAGTTTTGTTGAAATTCATAAAAATAAAAACATTAACTATTATAATGTTGATTATAAATTGATCATTGATTTTTTAAAGAAATATAATGCTGATGATTCTATTCAATCAGATATAGACACATTGATTGATTATATTATAAAGAATAATGTAGAATTAAATAAATGGTCATTAGCGCTAGTAAACAGAGGGAATAACTTAACAGATTTAGAATTTATTGGAGAAAAAATAAGTTCTGTTGAAAGAAAAAGTGATGAAAAGGAAGGATCACTAGTTTTTAGTCAAATTCTTGAAGGCAGAGGTTTGGATAATATATTTGATATTATCGAGCAAAAAAAAGAATATGATGAATACATAAAATCAAATGTTATTATTAAAAAGTATAGAAATAAGAAGAAAAAACCAATTTTAGTAATTTATCCTGCTCGCTCGAAGGGTAAGCTTAATGATACTGTTTTTCCACTTTTCTATTGTTTTATTCCTGTATTGGATAATGCACAAAAAGTAACTTATATAGTTAGAAAAAAATAAAATAATGAACAAAATAAAAGAAAATGTAAGAATAATAGAGAGTACTGAAAGTAATAATGCTAGGCTGTTGGAACTTACTTTTTCTAAAAAAGATGATATCAAATTATTGTTTACTCCAAAATTAAAAAATATTGGCTTTGTTTCAATAAATAATGTGATGACAGTAACTCTTAAAAATCCTGATTTTAGAGAATATTTTGACAATTGGATTACCAATTTTGTGAAGAAAATAGAAAACAATGATTCAAAAATTACCTTGATTGAAATTTTTAATAATGAAATTAAATTTTTAATAAGTATTGGAAAAAAAGAACGAAAAATGTCTTTAACAGCAGCTAAGGGATTATACGCTGAGTTACTACTTCTTGAAAGCTATCTTTCAAAAAAAGAATCTTCACACATTGATACATTACATGGATGGCATAGACCAGCCCCTGCTAATCATGATTTTGATTATCCTGATTATTCGCAGGAGGTAAAAGCAATTTCAAGAAATGCAACTACAATAAAAATAACATCTGAACATCAATTAATGGCAGTTGAGAATAAGCCTCTATTGATGCAGTTTTATAGAATTGATCATGTTAAAAAAAGTAATGAAGATAGTCTGGGAAATTTATATAATAGTATAAAAGAAATGCTTAAACCACAGCAAATTAATATTTTTGAGATTAAATGTGCAGAAGATGCCTTTTGTGAGTACCTAGGACCAGAACATATGCCTTTAGATTATAAGTTTATTACTATTGAGGATTTTAAATACAATGTTGATCAACAAAAATTTCCTAGAATAAGGAAAGAAAAGATTGATGCTGGATTATCAAAGATTTCTTACAGTATAGATGTTTCATCTATAGAAGAATTTAAAATTGAATAGAGATGCCTACAGCTTTAGAAGTAACAAAAAAACAACTTTATTCTGATTCTTATACAAGATATGAAACTGAGTCAATTGCAATTGAGGATTGTAGATTTTTAAATTTTACTGAATTGCTAGATGATGCAGATATATTTAAAAATCCTACAACTATTAGAAATAATGGTCTTTTCGGAAAAGGAAAATGGAGTATATTAGGATACAGCTTTGAAAATGAGCGACAAATTATTGATGATGATTCTGCAGATATTGAAAATGAAAATCTAAATGATAATATAGAGAAATATGAAGTTAAATGGAGCTATACATTATTTAATGGTTTTTTCTCTGATGATTATAATGTAGTTAAAGCAACAAAAAAACAGATTGATAATGCTATAAACGAGACTGTCAGATTTCTCGAGAAAACATTTTCTGAGGAATTGATTAATGATATTAGTGAAACTGAAGAGTTTCAAAAAATGTTAATTAAACAACAAAAAGAGGATAATATAGAAAGATTAGATATATGTATTGTTACTGATTCAGTTATTGAGCAAGAAAATTTACCCACAAAAATATCCCTAAATAACAAAGTTGAGTGCCGTATTAATTATTGGGATTTAAAAAGATGGAATGACTTAAAAAGAAGTAAATCTAAAAGAGAACCGATTGACATTGATTTTTCTTCTGATGAATATAAAGATTTTGAAGTTAATTATTTAGAAAAAAATACTGAAGATAGTCTTACTTATTATCTAGCAATTTTTCCTGCCGATTTGATTTATGAACTTTATGATACTCATCACACTAGATTACTAGAAAATAATGTAAGAGTGTTTCTTTCTGCAACAAGAAAAGCAAATAAAGGAATTAGAGATACTATTAAAGAAAACCCATTTAAGTTTTTTTCATTTAATAATGGTATATCTGCAACTGCAGAATCTATTTCTGTTTCTGAGAAAAAAGTTTTATTGATAAAAGATTTTCAAATTGTTAACGGTGGTCAAACAACAGCAACAATTCACTACAGTAGAAAAAAAGACAAATCTTCACTCAAAAATGTTTTTGTTGCGGTTAAAATTACTGCTTTAAAAAAAGATGATAAATATTCAGATATAGTAAGTAAAATATCTCAAGCTGCAAATACTCAATCAACAATTGCCAATAGTGATTTTTATGCAAATGATAAAATGCTAGTTGATATTGAACAACTTACTAAAAAATTCCCTGTTGAAGATAATTCAAATCGTAACATTTTTTATTTCTTCGAAAGAATGAAAGGTCAATATAATGTAACCAAAAATAATCAAGGAGCTCAAACAAGACAAAAGAAGTGGGAGAAAGATAATCCAAAACCTTTAATGTTTAATAAAATTGATTTAGCTAGGTGGTCAAATATTATGAACGAACTTCCATATGTTGCTGCTACAGGTGCTGAAAAGCAGTTTAAAGATTTTATGGAAAATAAAAACTTTAAAAGAGATGAAATTAATATTTCTAATCTCAAAACATTAATTGGTTGTGGTTTAATATTTAAGAGAATTAAAAAGCTATGTGGAACATCTAACGGTAAAATTTATCCAAGTTTAATTAGAGATTTAAATACAGGTGAGCATGTGCCTGTGGCGATGAGTACAGCTATATATACCTGTTCATATCTTCATATGATTACTAATGGCAGATTAGATTATTGGTCTTTTTATAACTACAAACATAAAGTTTGTGAATCAATAATAAATTCAAGCGAACGGATAAATTCAGAATTAGATAGTATACTTATTAAATTAATTAAAGCATGTTGGAAACAAATTGCTGAGTTTGGTGGTGCTGCTGCTCAAGAGCGAACAAAAAGTGAAGCATGTTGGAGCCATGTTAAGGAAAACATATCTATTTCAGATTCATTAGTTGATGAAATTGATGAATTTATAATATCAGAGGAAGAATATGTTCTTAGGAATTCTGAGGTTGACAATAATGAGGATTTTAATTATTTCAATCATTTACATACTTTGTTAAAAGATAATGGAAAGGTTTTAGTTGATCTATACGAGTATACTAGAAACAATAGTGAGTATGTAAGTGAAAAATCAACATTAAAAAATCTTTTAAATAGAGTTGAAAATAAAGATAAAATTCTACAAGTTAAAAGAGTCGCTGTGGCTAACAATATATTAAAGGATTTTCAAAATGATGGTTTTTTATTCACAAATAACAAAATCAATAGTAATGACTTAAACATAAAAAAAGTATATGATAGGATTTTTAAAGATCCCGATTCTTTTAAAATTGAGTTATATGATTTTACATGCAGTAACGAAGAAAAATTATTGGAAAATGAAGAATTGCATAATAAAATTATAGAGTTAATAGATAAGTTTTATATCCAATATGGATTGAGTATAAATGATTTAAATTTTTTAATTAATGGATTGAATGTTATTGATGGCACAAATACTTAAATGGCTTTCTTCCAGTAAAGTCGATTGAATTTTCAAGGTAAATTTTATAAAGTATTTAGATATAAAGGTTTTAGTTTTTCTTTGTTGCAATCATGGAATAGAGTTTATGATTAATTATTCTTATCTAATATTTTTTAGTTTTTTTTAAATAGTTTTTCTAACTCTCTTGCTTTAACACTCTCTTTTTTCTTTTTATTTAAAGTTCCTCAGAGGCTAAGAATTAATTAAAAGATTGCTCTTCAATATATTTAACAAATAAATTCCAATAAACTATAAATTTCTAATTCTTAACATATCTTCACCAACTTTTTTCTCCAATATTTTAGCATAAATCTGTGTTGTATTAATTCTTGAGTGACCAAGCATCTTTGAAACCGTTTCAATAGGGATATTATTATTTAGTGTAACAGTAGTTGCAAAGGTGTGTCTAGCAAGATGAAATGTTACTCTTTTATCTATGCCAGACTTAGCTGCAATCTCTTTTAAATAAGCGTTAACACGTTGATTGGTCAATTTTTTAAATATTCTATCCTTGTATTTACCATTATACTTATAAATAATTCTTTCTGCTCTTTTTAAAAGTGGAATATCACATTTGCTATTAGTCTTTTTTCTTTTAGTTTTTATCCATAGGAGCCCATCAAATCCTTTAACAATGTGATGTCCTCTTAGTTGATCAACATCTATGTATGAAAGTCCTGTATAACAACTAAAAACAAATAAATCTCTTGCTCTTTCTAGAGCAGGAGGGAGATCTATTGTTTCTATTTTATTTAGCTCCTCTAGATTTAAAAAACCTCTAGTAAAGGGCTTTTTCTTAAATTTTATCAATGAAAAGGGGTCATGTTGCATGAATCCAAAGGCTCTTGATCTTGTAGTGATCTTTTTAAGCGATTGTAGAACCTTAATGGCTCCATTGTTGGTGCAGTTGGTGTGAGCTAGTAAAAAGCTCTGAAAACGGACAATAAAGCCGTGATTTACATTCTTTATGTAGATATCCTTTCTATTTTCAAAGGATAGAAAATTAGTTAGATGTTTTAAAAGAGTTAAATAGTTCTTAAGCGTTCCAGGTGAATATCTAGATGGAACTTGTGATTCCATTTCTTGATTATGCGCTTGAATCTATGATAAAATAGTAGGTCTAACTGTCTTTTTATTGAGTCTATTTTTTAGATCGTATACTGTTACATTATCTATTTCATCTAGTAACTGACTGAGGGTGTTGTATATTTTAGCTTTTTGAGACTCAATTTCTAGATTGGTAAGATCATTATTACGACTTCTTTGATTTTTTGTATTCCAATCATTTTGATGAGAAAACAATTTTGTCGCTTTTTCAATGCACTCACCATTAAGTTTTATGCGTATATATATAGGACATAAACCATTGTGATCTACTTTTCCTTTTTTAAGAAATACCCAGATGTTAAATTTTACATTCATTTTAGGTGACCTTTTTGGGTGACCTCATTTTTTACATTTTCAGCCATGGTAAAGCTATTATTTTGACCTAACTAGCTGAAATCAAATGATATATAAATGTGATAAAATTGTGATAAAGGCTATATATCTAATATATATCAAAATGATATATTTTTAACTTCATAATCACTTTATTAAAGTGATATATTACCCTTAAAATGAGTTAATTAAAAAGGGTTTGAAGAACTCAAACCCTTAGATAAAAGCTTAAAAAATGTTGTCGGGATGACAGGATTTGAACCTGCGACCACTCGCACCCCATGCGAGTACGCTACCTGACTGCGCCACATCCCGAAAAATTAATATAATAATACCCCATCGTAGATGTTATTCGTTTATTTTTGCAAAGCTATAGATTCAAAGCATTCAGCAATCAATGAAAAAGAAAATTTTATTACTAATTCTTAATTGTTTTTTTATATGTGCTTTTGCACAAGAAAAACACACTATAAGCGGCTATGTAAAAGAAGCAGAAACCGGCGAATACCTTATTGGAGCTACTGTTTATTTACAAGAAAGTATGCAGGGTACTACTACTAACCAATATGGTTTTTATTCACTAACTGTAAATGAAGGAAAGTATACAATCGATTTTTCTTTCTTAGGCTTAGAATCTCAAAATCAAAAAATAAGCTTAACAGATAACAAGCGCATCAATGTTTCTTTAAATAACTCTTCTATTGTTACAGATGAAGTAGTAGTTGAGGCAGATGCTGCAGACAAAAACATAAAAAATACTAGTATGAGCCAAGTGAAGGTAGAGGTGAAGACTATAAAAGAATTACCCGCTTTTATGGGTGAGGTTGATGTGTTAAAAACTATACAATTACTTCCAGGAGTTCAATCATCTGGTGAAGGTAATTCCGGTTTTTACGTTAGAGGTGGGGGGCCTGATCAAAATTTAATTTTATTAGACGAAGGAACCGTATATAACGCATCACATTTATTCGGTTTTTTCTCAGTTTTTAGTGCTGATGCAATTAAAAATATAAATCTTATAAAAGGTGGAATGCCGGCTAATTATGGTGGAAGGCTATCATCTGTTTTAGATATATCAATGAAAGAAGGAAATAATAGAGAATATGAAGTTGATGGTGGTATTGGTTTAATTTCCTCTAGACTTACAGTTCAGGGTCCAATTATTGAGGATACTTGTTCATTTATAATTTCATCACGTAGAACCTACATTGACGTTTTAGTTAATCCCTTTATAAATGATTCTTCTTCTGCAAAGGGTTCTGGTTATTATTTTTATGATCTAACTGCAAAAGTAAATTACAGAATTTCAGATAAAGATAGATTGTTTTTAAGTGGGTATTTCGGTAGAGATGTTTTTACTTATAGAAATTCAAAAAGAGGTTTCAAATTTGACATACCATGGGGTAATGCTACTGCTTCAGCAAGATGGAATCACTTATTCAATGAAAAACTTTTTATGAATGCGTCATTAATTTTTAGTGATTATCAATTTTCTTTTGGGGCAGAGCAAAATCAATTTGAATTCAAATTATCATCAAGTATAAGAGATTTAAACTCAAAAATTGATTTTTCCTATATTCCAAATTATAAACACAAAATTAAATTCGGTGGTTTATTAACTTACCATACTTTTATTCCTGGTAGTGTTTCAGGAAGATCTGGTGAAGTTAGTTTTGAACCAGAAAATATTTTTAAACAATATTCAAATGAAGGTGCGCTTTACATACTTGATGACATAGAATTTACAGATCAATTTGCAATGAACATCGGATTACGATATAGTTGTTTTCAATATGGAGACAACATAAATATTAATTCATTCTTAAGAAAAGAGTGGACAAGAGATACAAACGACATTTATAGAAATATTGAGCCACGTATATCTGCAAGATATAACATAAATAAAACCACATCGCTAAAAGGATCTTATAATGAAAATTATCAATATATTCATTTAGCAAGCTTATCTAGTATTTCGACACCAACGGATTTATGGATTCCTTCAGCAGAATCAATTAAACCACAATATTCTAAACAAATTGCAATAGGTCTTTTTAAAAATCTAAATGACAATAATTGGGAAACATCTTTGGAGATTTATTCTAAAAATATGGAAAATTTAATTGAGTATAAAGAAGGAGTTTTTCCAGAGGATAACACAAATGGAAGTCAAGAAGGTTCATTTACATTTGGTTCAGGTGCTTCTAAAGGTATAGAAGTTTTTATTAAAAAAGTAAAAGGAAAATCTACTGGATGGATTGGTTACACATACTCAAAAACAGATCGAATTTTTGAAGAATTAAACGATGGATTAGAATTTCCTGCAAAATATGACAGAACACATGATTTATCTGTCACATTTTCTCATAAGTTAAATTCTAAACTAACCTTCTCTTCTGTTTTTGTATATGCAACTGGAAATACATTTACTCCACCTGCAGATCGTTATGTAATCGACGGAAATTTAATTACAGAGTATTCTGATAGAAATAGCTACAGAATGGTGCCATATCATAGGCTTGATATTTCTTTAATTTACAATAGAAATAAATCTAAGTTTTTTAATTCAAGTTGGAACTTTAGTGTGTATAATATTTATAATAGGAAAAATCCATTCTTTATGTATTTTGATTTTGAAGGAGATGGTTCAATTTCAGAAGGTGGAATAACTCCTAAAGCTTATCAAGTTTCATTATTTCCAATTATACCCTCAATAACATGGAATTTTAATTTTTAATTATGTGTAGATTTTTTTATTTAATTATTCTTATTCAACTATTACATTCTTGTGAAAAAGAAGTTAATCTAACACCTGCAAATTCAAATGATAAAATTGTAGTTGAAGGTGTAATACAAGCAGGTTATCCAGCATATGTAATGCTAACGAAAAGTTCTCCATATTTTTCTACAATTGATTCAGAAACATACGAAGATATTTTTATTACAGATGCTATCGTAAATGTAAAAAAGATTGGTGGAAAAAAAGTTGACCTAGTCAATATAAATAATATTCAAACAAATAATCCAATAATTGATTCTTTAATTTTTTCAATAGGTCAACAATATCCTGGATTCTACGTTGAGTGGCCATTTGATATTTTAAACTTTAATGATTTACCCTACAAAGATGTTATTGCTGATTATGGCAACAGATATGATTTAGAAATTGTTTGGAACCAAGATACGATTACTTCTTCAACAACAATTCCATATGATTATACTGTTGATAGTATATGGTTTAAATTAGATACGTTAACAAATAGAGATAGTTTGGGTAATTTTTGGTTTAGATATTCTGACCCCGACACTTTAGGTAATACTCTAATGTTCGAAAGTAAAAGATTAGCGCACATGAAGGAATGGGTTGACCCAGATAATCAAACAAATATTATTGTTAGTAAAAAAAGAGATCCATTTTTTTCTAAAGCTCTTTGGGGATTTGTTAGAAATGACTTTGAAGGACTAAATGGAACTTCTTTTGAATCTTTCTTTCAAAGAGGAAATATTAGTGAAATTCTTTCCAATGAATACGACGACATTATTTATGAAGAGGGTGAAAGAGGTTACTTTAAAATGGGACAATCTATACCTGATCACAATAAATATGTTCATCCCGATACAGTTTTAGTGAGAATAAGTCAAATTGATATGGCGTCCTATAACTTTTGGAGATCATATGATTTTCAACAATCTAGTAATGGAAATCCTTTCGCAGAACCATTAAACTTACAAACAAATATTAATAATGGATATGGCATATGGTATGGTAAATCATCCACTTATTTTAAAGCAATTGCAAAAGAAGGTGTTGTTTATAAGATAGAGAACAGGTATTATCCATTTATAAACGAAATATTATAAATTTGGCGGCTTTCAAAAAAGAATAATTATGACGGAAGAATTAGAAAAAATAGAGGTTTTAATCATAGGTTCAGGTCCTGCAGGTTATACTGCAGCAATTTATGCAGCTCGTGCTGATTTAAGTCCAGTTGTAATACAAGGATTACAGCCAGGTGGTCAGTTAACAACTACTACAGAGGTCGATAACTACCCTGGTTACCCAAACGGCGTAGATGGCACTAAAATGATGGAAGATTTTAAAGCGCAAGCTGAACGATTTGATACCGATACTCGTTGGGGGATGGTAAGTAAAGTAGATTTTTCAGAAAGACCATTTAATGTCGAAATTGATGGCAACAAAAATGTGTTGGCTAATACAGTAATTATAGCAACAGGAGCCTCTGCAAAATGGTTAGGCATTCCAGATGAAGAACGCCTAAATGGTTTTGGTGTTTCAGCATGTGCTGTTTGTGACGGCTTCTTCTATAAAGGACAAGAAGTAGTGGTAGTAGGCGCTGGAGATACAGCAGCTGAAGAAGCTACTTATTTAGCCAAGCTTTGTACCAAAGTAACTATGTTGGTTCGTAGAGATGAAATGCGTGCTTCTAAAGCCATGCAAAAGCGTGTGTTCAATACACCAAATATAGAAGTGATGTTCAATCACGAAACAAAAAGCATTAACGGAGAGAAAGGAGTAGAAAGTGTTACTGCTTACAACAACCAAACAAATGAGGAAATTATTGTTCCAGCAACAGGCTTTTTTGTTGCTATTGGTCATAAACCAAATACTGATCTGTTTAAAGGTCAGTTAGAGATGGATGATAACGGTTACCTTATTGTAGAGGCTGGAACATCTAAAACAAAAATACCAGGAGTATTTGCTGCAGGAGATGTGGCAGACCATGTGTATAGACAAGCAGTAACCTCTGCAGGTACTGGCTGTATGGCAGCGCTTGATGCAGAGCGATTTTTAGCTGCTCAAGAAGACTAAATCATGAAATGAATACAAAAGAAAAGCTCGGTTAATGCGAGCTTTTTTATAACTTGAAATTATAGTTCCATAGTTTGAAATCGGCATGTTCTGGTTTTGCAAAAGGAATATCCCAAAAACCATTATAATGAATGTAGGAAGGAACTAATTCTGTATCTGCATAATCCATATAAACCTCTACGCTTACATCTAAATCAATAAACCAATATCGATATGACATTATATACTTTCGATACATAACATTAAATGTTTTTTTGTCAAAATAAGACACTAACTCCCTGATGAGCACTTGTTCTTCATCTTTCTTTTCCAATCCTTCCTTCATGCGGACTGTGAAGCTGTAACAATCTATGGAATCTTGAAATATTTCTTGAGAGATTAGATAATCGTAATACTGTTGCATGTCAATATCGAAGACTGCTAATTTTTTTTTATTTTTACTATTTCCTGCTTCTACATCTCCAGATCCAATGCTGAAAACAATGGTTTTAGCATCTTCTTCATTTTGTTTGTTTTCATCTTCTATTCCTTTTTCTCCATTTCTCGCAAATTTGGTAACACCAATTGTGTCTTTAGGAAAGAAAATTTTATCGAAAAATTTTGGTGTGTAATGGCGATATTCACCTTTTCTGTTAAAGATTCTTCCGTCATCAAAAGTAGAGTCAATATGAACTATTAATTGCTCATTGGTAATTACATATTTTCCAGATCTGAATAATGAGCCTAAAACCTCACCACTTTTTTTCAACACCTTTAAATCACTATGGTAATTATGATTATAGTATCTTAAATTTTTAAATCCTTGATAAAAGGTAGTGTCTGTTTTTACATAATGAATAAACTCTTCTACGCTAAATCCATCCTTTACCGCTGTAATCATTACAGAATCTAGCATCACAGATTTAACCACTCCATTTTGAGCCAAAGAAAAGAATGGAAACAAGAACAATAAAAGTGTTTTCTTCATTTGTCAAATATCTATAAAAAAAAGCTGCCCACGAGGGGCAGCATGCAATAAATCGTAAGCCGGATTCTGTTCCCAAAAAGGGCACTATCATTTATCTATGCTTTGCATTACTGCAAAGCTAAAGCTGCCTACCCCCCAAGATTGAACGAGCCATTCCTGTTCTTGGTATACATGGCATTGCACCGCATAGAGTTTACCTGGTTTCACTACAGCCGCACTGTACTTGCTTTCTGTTGCACTAGTCCTCATCTTTCAATGGACGGATGTTATCCGCTATGCTGCTCTATGGTGTCCGGACTTTCCTCTTCTGTAGAAGCGATAGCGTCCTTTATTGCTGTGGCAAAAATAAGAATTTACTACCTTTATACGCATGAAGAAAATAATTTCCACAGAAGACGCTCCAGTAGCTATTGGTCCTTATAGCCAGGCAGTATTAGCAGGAGGTGTTTTATATACCGCTGGACAAATAGCAATTATTCCTGAAACAGGAGAACTTAACCTGAGCAATATAACTGCGGAAACGCATCAAGTAATGAAGAACTTAGAGGCTGTTTTGTCAGCTGCAGAAATGGATTTTTCTAATGTTATGAAGTGTACAATTTTTTTGAAAGACATGAATCAGTACGCTGAAATTAATGCCGTTTATACGCAATACTTTTCAGAAAACCCTCCTGCAAGAGAGGCAGTTCAGGTTTCTCGTTTGCCTAAAGATGTAAATGTGGAGATATCGCTTATAGCAGTGTCTTAAGGTTGGTTGAAAACTCTGTTAATAATCCTTGCTAAAAATTCCTTTCTAACTAGATTGGTTTTATAAATTTATTGTTTCTTAAAGTATTCGTTTAAAAGCGCTTTAATGGCAGAAACTCAATATACAGAAGATAGTATACGTTCTCTTGATTGGAAAGAACATATCCGATTAAGGCCTGGTATGTATATCGGTAAGCTTGGAGATGGATCATCTTCTGATGACGGTATTTATATTCTTCTAAAAGAGGTTATAGATAACTGTATTGATGAGTTTGTGATGGGAAATGGAAAATCCATAGAAGTTTCCATTAGAGACAAAAAGGTCACTATTCGCGATTTTGGCAGAGGAATTCCTCTAGGTAAGCTAGTTGATGTTGTTTCAAAGATTAATACTGGAGCAAAATACGATTCGAAGGTTTTTAAGAAATCTGTTGGTCTTAATGGGGTAGGAACAAAAGCAGTAAATGCATTGTCTCATTATTTTCGTATTCAATCCATAAGAGATAATCAAAGTAAGCTTGTAGAATTTGAAAGAGGAATTGTAACAAATGATGAGTCTATTCAAGAAAGCTCTCAACGCAAAGGAACTAAAGTTTCTTTTATTGCTGATGAAGAAATTTTCGGAAACTATCGTTTTGTTAACGAGTATGTTGAGAAAATGCTTTGGAATTATTGTTATCTAAACCCAGGTTTAACAATTGTATATAATGGCGAAAAGCTATATTCGGAAAATGGATTAAAAGATTTGTTAGAACAAAATATAGATTCTAAAATTACTTATCCAATCATTCACTTAAATGGGGAAGATATTGAGGTTGCAATGACGCATTCACATCAAGGGTATGGCGAGCAATATCATTCTTTTGTTAACGGACAACATACTACACAAGGAGGTACGCATCAAGCAGCTTTTAGAGAAGCTGTTGTGAAAACAGTTCGTGAGTTTTACAACAAAAACTTTGATGCTGTAGATATTAGGCAAAGTATTATTGCAGCGGTAAGTGTTAAAGTAATGGAGCCTGTTTTTGAATCTCAAACTAAAACGAAGTTAGGTTCAACAGAAATGGGGCCAGGCTTGTCTTCTGTTCGAGGTTTTATCAATGATTTTTTGAAGAAACATCTTGATAATTATCTTCATAAAAACCCAATAGCTGCCGAAGCCTTGCTGAAGAAAATTATTTTAGCAGAGAAAGAGCGTAAAGCAATGGCTGGAGTAAAAAAACTAGCTAGAGAAAGAGCTAAAAAAGCCAACCTTCACAACAGGAAATTAAGAGATTGTCGTATTCACTACAACGATATTAAGAAAGAAGAGCGATTAGATACCACCTTGTTTATTACCGAGGGGGATTCTGCTTCTGGCTCAATTACTAAGGTGAGAAATGTAAATACACAAGCTGTTTTTAGCTTGAAGGGTAAGCCATTAAACTCTTATGGTTTAACGAAAAAGATTGTATACGAAAACGAAGAGTTTAATTTACTACAAGCAGCTCTTAACATAGAAGATGGTTTGGAAGGTTTGCGTTACAATAATGTTGTTATTGCTACCGATGCCGATGTAGATGGTATGCATATTAGATTATTGTTGATCACCTTCTTCTTGCAGTTTTTCCCTGATTTGATTAGAGAAGGACATTTGTATATTCTCGAAACCCCTTTGTTCAGAGTTCGTAACAAGAAAGAGACCTTTTATTGCTATTCTGAAGAAGAAAAAAGAGCTGCTATGCAAAAGATTGGAAAAAGACCTGAGGTAACTCGATTCAAAGGATTAGGTGAGATATCTCCAAATGAGTTTAAACATTTTATAGGCAAAGAAATGCGATTAGAACCCATTATTATTGGAAAAGAAGCTAGTGTTGAGGAGATTTTAACTTTTTACATGGGTAAAAACACAGTGAACAGACAGGAGTTTATTATTGACAATCTGAGAGTTGAAAAAGATTTGGTAGAGGATGAGAGTTAAAAATATTATAGCTAGAAGAACCTTTTCAATAGTAAAAGTTTTGTATTTTATTTTTGGAATGTGTATTGCACTTCCCTTATTTATTGTGTTAACCACAGAGGGAAGTATTAAAGAGATGCTTGTAGCTAGCTGGGAGTTTTCAATAGTCTTATTTATTATTCCAGTTTTGACATCTACTACTGGCTTATATCACTTCTTCTTTACCGATGATATGTATGTGGTTAAAATTCGTGGAAAATGTGTTGCGTTGGGTAATTACTTCAAGAGTTACAATAATAACATAGAATTACCAAGAGATCATTTTGTTTCTTTTAGTGAAAATCAGTCTTTCTTTGGTTTAAAAAAAGAGATTAATATTGAGTTTTTATTACATAATAAAATTCGCAAACAAAAATTTAACACATCGATGTTAAGCAAAAAACAATATAGACTTTTAATAGAGTACTTGAGCGATATTATTAAGGACAACAAGACACTGTAAATTTATAGATGGAAGAAAATTCAGAACAAATACAGGATGTTTTACATGTGTCGGGCATGTATAAAAATTGGTTTTTAGATTACGCATCCTATGTGATTCTTGAACGCTCTGTACCTCTAATAGAAGATGGATTAAAACCAGTTCAAAGAAGAATACTTCACTCTTTAAAAGAACTTGATGACGGAAGATATCATAAAGTAGCTAATGTTATTGGTCATACAATGAAATACCATCCTCATGGAGATGCTTCTATAGGTGATGCTATGGTTCAAATTGGACAAAAGAATCTATTACTTGACATGCAGGGCAATTGGGGGAATACCATGACAGGTGATAGAGCTGCTGCATCAAGATATATTGAAGTGCGGCTTAGTAAGTTTGCTCTTGATGTGGTATATAATCCAAAAATTACTAAATGGAACGCATCATATGATGGAAGAGGGAAGGAGCCGGTATCTTTACCAATAAAGTTTCCACTATTACTTGCTCAAGGTGTTGAAGGAATTGCTGTCGGATTGTCAACTAAAATTTTACCTCATAACTTCATTGAACTTATAGACGCTTCCATTAAAGTTTTGAAAGGAGTTAAACCAAGAATTATGCCAGACTTTCCTTCAGGTGGAATGGCAGATTTTAGCGCATATAATGATGGTAAGAGAGGAGGTAAGGTAAGAGTAAGAGCTAAAATTTCTATAGAAGATAAAAAGACTCTGAAAATAACAGAGTTGCCGTTTGCTACTACTACTACCACGCTAATCAACTCTATTATTAAAGCTAATGAAAAAGGGAAGATTAAAATCAAGAAAATAGAAGATAATACTTCAGAGAATGTAGAGATATTAGTGCATCTTCCCGTAGGGATTTCTCCTGACAAAACAATTGATGCTTTGTATTCATTTACAGATTGTGAAATCTCTATTTCTCCACTTGGCTGTGTTATAGAAGAGGATAAGCCTAGATTTATTGGTGTAAGTGAAATGCTTCAAGTGTCAACACAACATACTTTAGATTTATTAAAAGCAGAACTTAAGGTCAATTTAAAAGAACTACAAGAAAAGTGGCATTTTTCTTCCTTAGAGAAAATTTTTATTGAAAATCGTATTTATAGAGATATTGAAGAGTGCGAAACATGGGAGTCTGTTTTAGAGGCTATATATAAAGGACTAAAACCTCATATTAAGCATTTGCTCAGAGGGGTGACAGATGAAGATGTAGTCCGTTTAACAGAAATCAAGATTAAAAGAATATCCAAGTTTGATTCTATTAAGGCAGATGAGGATATTGTGAAGTTGGAAGAACAAATTGATGAAATTAAACATCATTTGAACAATCTAGTGGATTACGCTGTAGATTACTTTAAAAATATCAAGAAAAAATATGGAGAAGGTAGGGAGCGTAAAACAGAAATCAAGACTTTTGACAATATTGTTGCAGCAAAAGTAGTAGCTAAAAATCAAAAACTCTATGTAAATAGGGAGGAGGGTTTTATTGGGACAACAATGCGTAAAGATGAATTTGTTTGCGAATGTTCTGATATAGATGATATCATCGTTTTCCGCAAAGATGGAAAAATGATGGTGACTAAAGTAGACAAAAAAACTTTTGTTGGGAAAGATATATTGCATGTAGCAATCTTTAAAAAGAAAGACGAGCGCACTACATATAACATGATCTATAAAGATACTGGAAGTGGTAAATCTTTCATGAAAAGATTTCATGTTACCAGTATTACAAGAGACAAGGAGTATGAATTAGCTAAAGGCAGCAAACCTCAGGTAGTATATTTTACAGCCAATCCAAATGGGGAGGCAGAAGTTGTAACGGTACATTTAAGAGCGCTTCAAAAATTGAAAAAACTACGTTTTGATATAGATTTTTCTGAGTTAGCAATTAAAGGAAGGGGTGCGGGAGGTAATCTTGTCAGTAAAAACCCAATCAAGCGTATCGAATTGAAAGAAGGAGGTGTATCCACATTATCTGCAAGAAAAATCTGGTATGATGATAAGGTGATGCGCTTAAATGTTGATGGAATTGGAACATTCTTGGGAGAGTTTCAAGCTGATGACAAGATTCTAGTGGTTAGGCAAGATGGCACATGTCAGCTTATTGGTTTCGAATTGTCTACCCGATTCACTGATGATATGGTCATTATTGAAAAATGGAAGAAGAAACATCCAATTTCTGCAATTTATTATGATGGCTCTAAAGAACGATATTTCGTGAAAAGATTCCTTCTAGAAACTAGTGATAAAGTAGTTGGTTTTATTTCTGAAAATGAAAGATCGCATTTAGAATTGGTTTCAACTGAAGAGTTTCCAGTTGTTGAAATTATTTACAAAAAAGAAAAAGGGAAAGATCGAAAAATAGAGCAAATTAATCTTTCGGAATTCATAGCTATAAAAGGAGTTAGTGCACAGGGAAATAAATTGACCAATAATAAAATAAATGAAATTAACTTATTAAAAACTAAACGTTTATCAGTGCAAGAGGAAAAGGAAGAAGATACAGAAGAAGTAATAGTCGAGAAACAAAAAGATTTTTTAGAAAAAAATGAAAAGAAGAAGGAATCAATAGAAACCAAAAAAATTGTTATTGATGAGAATAGTACGGATAATCAGTTTAAACTTGAATTATAATTGAGTCCGTAAGTTTTAATAATTGATTAACAACTAAGTAATATATTAAGCTCTATCTTTAGGGCTTAATTTTTAAATGATTATGAAAAACTTTTTATACATTTTATTCGTGATGGTATATTCTTTGCAGATTACAGCTCAAAGCGCAATGAACATGGGCCTAGTAGGTAGTTATACATACTCAAACAATGAATGTAGTGATATTTGGGGATATGTTGATTCTACAGGAAATGAATATGCTCTTGTTGGGTTAAGGAATGGTTTCTCTGTTGTAGATTTATCATCACCTAGTAATCCTAATCAAAACTTTTTTATTGCTGGAGCGCAATCTATTTGGAGGGATATAAAAGTATGGAATAACTATGCGTTTATTACGTGCGATCAAGGAACAGATGGCTTACTCATTGTTGACTTAAATGATATGTCTGGAAATACCTACGTATATACCACTATAGATCAAAATGGACAAAATATGTTTACGCATGCTCATAACATATACATTGATGAGTTTGGAAAGGCTTATATTTTTGGAGGAGATGTTGGTACTGTTGGTGGTGCTTTAATTTTAGATGTTAATTCGGTAAATTTAACTAATGGAAATGTTGTCCTTCCTTCAATAATAGGATTATTTGATACATACTATTTGCATGACGGAATGGCTAGAGGAGATACACTCTGGGGTGCTGCCATTTACCAAGGAAACTTTTATGCAATAGATGTTTCTACGCCATCGACACCTGTTATCATGAATAATGGTGTTGCTTTCCATTCAACACCAGATAACTTTACACATAATTGTTGGATTTCTGATGATGGAAATACTCTGTATACGACGGATGAAGTAAGTGGTGCTTATTTGGGTGCCTATGATGTTTCAGATCTAAATAATATTTATGAGGTTGATAGAATTCAATCTAGTCCTGGAAGCGGTGTTATACCACATAATACGCATGTTTTAGGTGATTTTATTGTTACTTCTTATTACCGTGATGGAATTACAGTACATGATGTAACCTATCCCAACAATATGATTGAGGTAGCATATTATGATCAATATGCAGGAAGTGGAAATGGATTTGATGGTTCATGGGGAGCTTATCCATGGCTCCCGTCTGGTTTAATTTTATCTTCAGATATTAATAGTGGGCCTAACGGAGAAGGAATGCTGTTGGTTTTAGAACCATCCTTTCAGCAAGCTTGTTATTTAGAAGGGAATATATATAACACTTCCGGTCAAAATATTTCTGGAGCTACTGTTGAAATACTTACAACAAATACCTCTGCAAACAGTAATCTAAATGGTTATTATTTTACTGGAACAGCTAATAGTGGTCAATATCTTGTTGTTTTTTCAGCACCAGGTTATTTTTCTGATACATTGAATGTAGGTTTACAAAATGGTGTATTAACTGTGTTAAATGACACACTGGTTTCAATGACTCCAATTTCAGTTAGTGGTCAAGTTTTGGATGATTTGGGACAAGGAATAGCTAATGCTCAAGTTTCAATAGTTAATAATGGGTTTGGGGTAAATACATTGACTTATACTGATGCTAATGGAATTTATACGTTAGATACTGCTTATACAGGATTGTATGATGTACAAGTAGGCTCCTGGGGTTATAATACTTTTTGCGATATTATTGAAATAGATAATAATGGTAATATGATTAATATTACATTATCAAAAGGATATTATGATGACTTCACCTTTGATTTCGGATGGACAACATCTAGTAACGCAACATCTGGTGAGTGGGTAAGAGATAAGCCTAACGGGACAAGTAATAATGGAGTTTATTTTCAAACTGATGAAGATGTATTAGTTGATTGTTCTAACAAATGTTTTGTAACTGGTAATACATCAAACTCTCAATTTTGGGATGATATTGTTAATGATGGCAATGTTACTTTATTCTCTCCAATTTTTGATTTAACAACTTATAATAATCCAGTAATAAATTATTATAGATGGTTTGCTAATTCAGGTTGGCCAGGATCAACACCTGATGACAGTTTGATCATCTCTATATTCAATGGTAATAATAGTGAAGTTTTAGAAATTGTTACCGCAAATTCTAATACATTAAACCAGTGGCATTATAACACAGCATCTATAAATATACCTTTAACATCAAATATGCAATTGCAAGTGTATACTGCAGATTTAAATGATCCTCATATAGTTGAAGCGGCTTTTGATTTGTTTCAAATAGAAGAATTAAGTGTTTTTCATGATTGGGAATGTATTGCAGGATCATGTATTGAATTAGGTGGTAATGCTGGCTCATTTTTATCAGAAGCAGATTGTTTACAATCATGTGTACAAAGTTCTATTTCAGATATAAATAATAATATTGTGTTTCCAAATCCTACAAAATCTAATATTCAATTGGTTTCTAGTTACATAGGTATTGTTTATGTTAAAGATTCTATGGGAAAAGTGCTACAAATTCTAGAAAAAAAAGAAGATATTCTTAACATAAGCTTGAACGACTACTCACCTGGAATATACATTATAGATACAGCTGAAGAAAAATTAAAAATAGTCAAACAATAATTTTAAACCCCTATTTAGTTAGGGGTTTTTATTTATGAAAAACTTTATTATTCCTGGTTTTGATAATAGGCCAATACTTTGCGATCTTTTTTTGCCAAAAAATAAAGATGCTACTGTTGTAATTTTCTCTCATGGCTTTAAAGGATTTAAGGATTGGGGAGCCTTTAACGAAATAGCTTCTTATTTTCAACAAGAAGGGTATGCATTCCTGAAATTTAATTATTCGCACAATGGGACAACGGTTGAAGATCCGTTGAATTTTTCAGATTTAGAAGCCTTTGGAAATAACAATTTCTCTAAAGAATTGTATGATTTAAATCAGGTGATTAACTGGATTGAACAAGACTTGTCCAAAAAAGTTAACATCAAACATCTAGTACTGTTAGGGCATAGTAGAGGAGGAGGGTTGTCTGTGCTCAAAGGTGCAAGTGATGATCGAATAGATAAGGTTATATCTTGGGCTAGCGTGTGTGATTTCGAAAACCGACTACCTAAAGACAAAATAGATATTTGGAAGGAAAGAGGTGTTGTGTATGCTTACAATGGTCGTACAAAGCAACAAATGCCAATGTATTTTCAGTTTCGAGAAGATTATTATGCAAACAAAAACAAGCTTTCTATTCCTAGAGCTGCCCAAGAGCTTCTCAAGCCAACGCTTATAGTGCATGGAGATCTTGATCCTACCGTAAATTTGCAGGAAGGCATACAACTACATCAGTGGATAAAAAACTCTAAGCTATGTATTGTAGAAGGAGCAGACCATGTTTTCAATGTGAAGCATCCATTCACTTCTATAGATACTTTTTCTCAAGAGCTAACTTTTGTATTGGAAAAAACATTGGAATTTCTGAACGAATAGTTTTGATTATCTTTGTATAAATCCAAATCAACTATGTTAAGGAATATCTCATTTGTACTTTTTGTTTCGGTTTTTCTTTCTTCGTGTATTACTAATAACGATTTAAGTATTATTAACACAAAAGGAACAGAACCATTAGAAACTTTTCAATTTGATTATCAGTTAAAAGCAGGCGATTTACTATCCATTCAAATTTCTAGTCTTACCCCAATGGAGTATGATTTTTTCAATAAAGAGTCTGGAAGCAATAGCCAATTATATGTTCAAAACCCATATTTATATGGTTACTTACTTGATAATAGTGGTAGTTTAAAACTGCCAGTATTAGGTTCTTTTGAGTTAGAAGGAAAAACATTGAGTGAAGCAAAAAATATTATTCAATTACAAGCAGAGCGTTATTTTTCGGAGCCTTCTGTGAAGGTAAATATCTTAAACTATTATGTTACAGTTCTAGGGGAAGTAAACACTCCAGGAAGAGTGAATGTGATAGAGCCCAACACCAATCTTTTAGAGGTGTTAGGATTGGCTGGCGATTTAACAAAATTAGCCAATAGAAAAAAAATTAAAATCATTCGTACAGAAAGCGAAAAGCCACAAGTGTATTATGTAGATTTAAGAGATAAGAATATTGTAAATTCAGAATTATTTTATCTACAACCAAACGATATTATTTATGTGCAGCCAACTATGAAGCGTTTTGTTGTAATTGACAACTTGCCAGCTGCTATTTCTACTGTTATTTCAGCTTTCACACTGTTTTATCTAATTCAACCAAACTAAAGAAATGCCAACATCTAATAAAGAGGTCGATATTATAAATATCAAGCAATTTGCACATATATTTATGCGCAATTGGTTTTGGTTTTTCGTAAGCATTTCCTTCTGTTTGTTTTTAGCATTTTTAATCAATCGTTACTCACACAACTCCTTTCAATCATCTACTCGTATTCTAATACAAAGTGATCAAAAATCAGCCAATAGTATTAGTAAAATGTTGTATGATGGCGATCAATTCAAACTAGAAACAAGTTTGAATGATGAAATGATGATACTGAAATCATATCCCTTGATTTATAAGACAATTGAAGAGCTTGAATTTGATGTTGTATACTATGTGATAGGAGATGTAATTGTTGCTGAAACTTACAACTATTTTGCAGAGGTTGATTTTCACACTTTTGAAAAACCTTTTGGATTAGAGTTTTCAGTAATTCCTATGAGTAAAAAACAATTTGCTCTCAGTTCGAAAATGCTTAAAGACACCATTTATTCTTTTGGAGATAGAATAGCATATAACAACACTTCTTTTAGTGTCAATTTAAATTCGGATTTTCACCTAGAAAAAAACATAGAGAAATACTTGCCATTTCGAGTTAAAGTTAGAAACCCCCAAAACATTGCTAGGGAGTATAAATCGAAGCTTGTTGTGGAAAGAATAAGAAAAGATGCAGCTATTATTCAATTAAGTATTGAAGGAGAGAATAAAGAAAAAACAACAACCTTTCTTAACAAACTCACGGAGTTATATCTAGAGAAAAACTTACAAGATAAAAATAAAGCTTCTGAAAACACCATTGTGTTTATTGACGAACAGCTAAAAGAAACAAGAGATTCATTATCATATATAGAAAGCCAACTGCAGGGGTTTAAAACCTCAAATAATATCACGAACATTAGTGTAGAGGCAGAACATTTTTACCAGGAGTTAAATGCTTACGAAAAAGAAAAAGCAGCTATTAAAATTCAAAACAAATACTTTGATTACCTAGAGGATTACCTTCATAAACAAACAGATTTTCAAAACTTAGTTATTCCTGTTTCTTATGGAATTGAAGATCAAATGCTAAACAGCATGACCTCTAAGTTAGTTGAATTTCAATTAGAAAAAAACTTACGAAACCCTAGGGGTAGTTTAGAAAATCCAGCGCTCAAGGATTTAGAAGTACAAATCACAGAACTTAGTTTAGGTATTATTGAAGTTATTAAAGGAAAAAAGCAAACGAATAACATACTCCTTTCGGACATAAACAACAGAATTAGCTTAGTGCAAAATTCTCTTAATAGCTTACCTCAGGTAGAGCGCGAGTTAATCAACATTAACCGAGTGTATGATTTAAGTGAAAATATATACTTGTTTTTAATGCAGAAGAGGGCAGAAGCTGGCATATCTGGAGCATCAAATATTCCTGATGCGAAAATTATAGAACCTGCAATGGTTGAAACCTCTAGCTTAACTTATCCAAACACTAGAAGTAACTACCTCTTTGGAATCTTGATTGGTCTAATTTTACCATTACTAATTATTACAATTAGAGAATTGCTCAATGATAAAATCATTTCAAAAAATGATATTGAGCAGTTAACCTCCATTCCTTTTTTAGGGTTTGTTGGAAAAAATCATAGCGGAAAGGAATTAATTGTAAATCACCGACCAAAATCATCTATCGCAGAATCTTTTAGAGCTGTTAGATCAAATATCGAATTCTTTTTAGACAAACAAGTGAAAGGGGGTAAAACTCTCGTTTTCACTTCCTCCATTAGTGGTGAAGGAAAAACATTTTGTGCTAAAAACATGGCTACTATTTATGCCATGGCTGGCAAAAAGACTATTCTTATTGGCGCAGATTTAAGAAAACCAAAACTTTATATTGACTTCGATAAAGAAAATCATCTTGGACTTTCATCTTATCTTACAGAACCTTTAAGCACTAAGCAAATCATTAAACAATCTGAAATAGTAAACCTAGATGTAATCACTTCAGGTCCTGTCCCCCCAAATCCTTCGGATTTACTTGTTAAAAAGAAGATGAAAACATTATTGCAGGAATTAAGATCTGAATATGATTACATTATTTTAGACACCCCTCCAATTGGAATTGTATCAGACTCTCTAATGCTAATGGAAATGACAGATGTTAACATTTATGTAGTTAGACAGCATTATACTAAAAAAGAGTTGTTAAACTATATTAACGAATATCACGAGGGTAAAAAACTTCAAAACTTATGTGTCCTGCTAAATGAAGCGGAATCTAGCAGTGCCTATGGTTATGGGTACGGCTATGCTTATGGATACGGTTACGGAGGCTACTCAGGGCATGGTTACTATGAGCAAGAGGAAGGAGAAATTAAGTCTAAAAAGTGGTATCATTTTAGCTAAAAGGAATGTGGCGAATAATACTTCCGCATAACCTATTTTACTTTTTTAAGTCATTCTTGTACTTCTGTTTCACAAGAAAAAATGACCATAAAGTTTTGTTTTATAGCCCTCAACATTTCAACAGGGGAGTCTTAAGAACAAATGATTTTATAAAACCTTTAATTGAAATAACCGAAGCCAAAGGTATTTCTTCTTGGGTTATTGAAGAGCCATCTTATGAATCTAATTACCCAAGAAGAAAGGTTGTGCAATTTGATTTTATTCTCTTACTCATTATCTTTCTTAGAAAAGTTTTAAAAGGTGATTTTATTGAGAAAGAACATAAAATAGGGCAGTTCCTTGGACGAGTATTTTTTAGAAACAAAATAGAACACATTATCATTCAGTCACAAAGCATGGTGTCATTTTTTAGAGGAGTTTATCCAAATGCTAAAATTTATGATTACCAACATGGTGTAATTTATAAAGGCCATCCTGCTTACTGTGAGAGCAAGAATGTTCCTGAGCTAATCAAAAGAAACAATGTTTGTATTTTAGTATTTGGGTCGGGTTTTAAAAAGCTTTTAGAAAATATCAACTCATATTATATTGAACATAGCTTAGTAATTGGGGTGAATAAAGAGAAATGTACTCAAAACCTAAATGGGGAAAACATCCTTATTACATTGCAGTTTACGGAAGATCACACACCTGAAGAAAACAAAAAATTGCTTGAGGATTTACAGTTGTTTATTCAAGAGAATTCAAACCATCAATTTGTGCTTAAACATCATCCTCGCTTCAATAATGAAATAAACAATGAAGAGATGCTAAAACACACGAATGTGTCCATTACTCAGAAACCATTAGCAGAATGCCTTAGAAATTGCAAAATACACTCTACAGCTTATTCCACTTCTGTGTTTGAAGCAGCAGCGCTAAAAGTACCTTCAGTATTTTATTCTGACTTGAAGATAGAGATCTATAAAAATCAGTTTATTTACCCGATAAACACATTGAATGATACACTAAGAATGTATAATGATTTACAAATAGAGGTAGAAAATTGGTACAAAAACTATTACGAACCATTAAACGAAACCTTATGGTTAAAAATAGTGCAATAGAGAAGGTGATTGTTACGGGTGGACTAGGGTATATAGGTTCGCATACCGTTGTAGAGCTTATAAAATCTGGTTATGAGCCTGTTATTATTGATAATCTTTCAAATACCAATGTGAAAAATTTGAATGGCATTAATGAAATTTGTGCTACAAATTATAAGTTTCATAAGGTTAACTGTGCTGACTATGAGAGTACAAAGAATATATTGGAGGGAGCTGAAAATATTGTAGGACTCATTCATTTTGCTGCGTATAAATCTGTTGAAGAATCAATCAATGACCCTGAGAAATATTATAGCAATAATATTGGTTCCATGAATACACTGACACAGCTGTGTGAAGAATTACAGATAGAAAATTTCATTTTTTCTTCTTCTTGCACGGTTTATGGGAGTCCAGAAGTGCTTCCAGTGAATGAGTCTGCACCCTTTCAAAAAGCATTTTCTCCTTATGGAGAAACGAAGCAGCAGTGCGAAAATATCTTAGAAAATTCTAAAACACATTCGGTTTCATTAAGATATTTCAACCCTATCGGCTCACATTCTTCTGCAAAAATCGGTGATAGGTCTAGTGATAACCCCGCTAATTTAGTTCCTATTATGGCGCAAGTAGCTGCTAAAAAAAGAAAAACTTTAATCGTTAATGGAACGGATTACAACACAAAAGATGGGAGCTGTGTCAGAGACTATCTTCATGTAATAGATTTAGCGAAATCGCACATTGCTGCTTTAAATTTTGTTAGAAACAAAAAAGGCAAGCATGCTTTTAATGTTGGTGCAGGAAAAGGACTAAGTGTTATAGAAGCAATACAGTTTTTCGAAGAGGCAAATAACCTATCTTTAGAAGTGAAGTACGGCCCAAGAAGAGCTGGAGATATACCAGAAATTTATGCTGACACTACGCATTCTTTCAAATGCTTAAAATGGAGGCCTGAAATATCCATTAAACAAGCCATGAAAGACGCATGGAATTGGGAGTTAAACAAATGAAACATTATCTAGTCATAACACCATTTTTCCCCTCAGAAGATTCCTTTCGAGGTTCTTATGTTTATGATCAGGTAAATGAAATACGAAAACAGACAGGCACTAAAATTACTGTAATTCGTTTACACAGTTTTTTAGATAAAAATGCTCATCTATATAATTATTATGGAATTGACTGTATCCCTTTTGTGGTTTACGACATCCCTTCTTTTATATTTCCAGGATTATTTCATAAAATAAATTTAAGCAGGCTTGAAACGCTTTTAAAACAATATCAACTTTTTGGAATAGACGTTATCCATGCTCATGTTAATTACCCTGCTGCACATTTAGCTATTGGTTTAAAGAAATTGTTACCAAAAGCAAAATACCTAGTTCAACATCATGGATTTGATGTATATCAGCAAAAAAATGGCAGGCTCAGGTTTGTTTTTAACAAGATTCAAAATAAACTTTTCAAAAAAAGGTCAAGTAAACTCTTATCACAATTTGATGTAAATATTGGCGTGAGTCAAAAAGTCCTTGATCAGTTAAGTCATTTCGTAACAAATACAAGCATACCATTAGTTCTTTATAATGGTGTAGACACTAGTAAGTTCCATGAAATGAAAGTTGATAAAGAAGAAGATTTTACTATTGGATGTATTGCTAACTTTTGGAAGATTAAAGACCAAAAGACTTTGATTTTATCAGCCATAGAGTTGTTAAAAGAGGGCTTGAAAATAAGACTTAAGTTTATAGGAAGCGGCCCTACTTTAATTGAATGTAAAAAGCTAATACCTCAAGATTTAGAAGCACATTTTGAATTCATGGATGAAGTAGCGCACCATGACCTTAACACGTTCTATAATCAAATAAACCTCTTTGTATTACCTTCTTATTACGAAGCTTTTGGTTGTGTGTATGCAGAGTCTTGGGCGACTAACACTCCATTTATTGCTGTTAAGGGGCAAGGAATAGAAGAGGTTATGAATGATGAAATGAAAGAGTTATCTTTAGTAGAAGTTGAAGATGTTCTTGATTTATCATCTAAGATTAGACACTTTTACACCCACAATGTAGCGTTTGAATTTAATCCTCATTTAAAAATTGAAAATACAATACGAAATTACATAGAGGAAATTGAAAATATTTAGCAACATAAAAAGAAGGTATAGAGAGTATTTATTGCTTGCTTCGGACAGGAAGGTGATGCAAAACAATCCTAATGCTCTGCTAAATGCTTTTATTGCTCAAAAAGCAATTTTCGTGCATATACCTAAAACAGCAGGTATTTCTTTGGTAAAAACCATTTATGGTGATAATATAGAAAAAGGGGGGCATAGAAAGTTTACGCATCTATCTAAACTAATGCCAGGACCCATGAATGTTTTCTTTACTTTCACTATTGTCAGAAACCCTTGGGATAGATTGTATTCTGCCTATAAATTCATGATGAATGGAGGTATCAATCAGCACGATGAAAACGCTTTTAAACTACATCTTTCATCAATTAACTCCTTTGAAGAATTTGTTATGAATTGGCTAAGTGAAGACAATTTAAAACACATTATTCATTTTTACCCTCAGTCTTGGTTTTTGAAAAACAATTCAGGAAATATAGAACTAGATTTTATTGGTAGATTTGAGCATCTTTCATCTGATTTTACCGAAATAGCAAAGAAAATAGGTGTTGATAGTAAATTGAAACATCTTAATAAAGGAAAAAATGGATCTTATAAAACTGTTTATACCCAAGAAATGAAAGAAAAAGTTACAATGATTTATAAGGAGGATATAGAACTATTTAACTATACTTTTTAATGCAACTGAGAGTAATAGATACAATTGAAGAATTTAAAGCTATTGAAAGCGCTTGGGAAGCGCTGTGGAAACAGTCTAGCAGTACCGTTTTTCAAGCATTTTCAATAAATATTGAAGCGTACATGCAGTTGCTTTATCAAAACACTCTTCAGCTTATTTTACTAGAAGAAAAAAAGTCTTTAAAAGCTATTTTTCCTTGTTATATAGATGCAAACAAGACACTTCGATTTATCAATGACGATCATTTTGATTTTTGCGGCCCCATAATAAGTGAGGGAGCAGTTTCTAACAAACTCTTCAAGTTGTTTGCAAAGTTCATTCAGGAAAACAAAAAGGTGACACAAGTACACTTCAAAAACTTATTTAATACAGAAATATCCAGTCTTTTAAATTATCATTTTAAAAAGCGTAAATCGTTATTCTCCGAAGTGCAACATTGTCTAATTGATGACTTTAAGGAGTGGGGTCAGTTAACATCTTCTGAGAAAAGCGAGCTAAAAAGAATTAAAAACAAATTTTCAGAAGCCACAACTATTAAACTAACAGCCTTTCCTAAAAAAGGTTTAGAAAGTTTAATGAGTTTAATGGTGAAGCAAGGGTTGAGAAAGCAGAATTTCTATAACAAATCTTTCATCCACTGGATGGAGTCTATCTTTAAGAAAGGACTTATGGAAGTGTGGAGGTTTGAACAAGACGGGCAGTTGCTATCCCTTTCTTGTCATTTAGTAACTAAAGATAGTAGGATTGTTTGGATAGATTTTTACGACCCTAAGCCGTACGCTAACATTGCGCACTACATTTGTTTTTTAGAGAATTTAGAAGAAAAACCAATAAGCTTAGGGAGAGGCACATATAGTTATAAAATGAATAACTTCAACGCTATGCCTGTAGATTTATATTCCTTTTATTACTCAAAAAGTAGTCTTGCTTTTTTCATCTCCGAAATCAAGCGAGCGTGTAAATCATATATTAAATCGCTTATCAACTAACAAGCATGCTAGCGACCTTAATTAAACAAACAAACTGGA
This sequence comes from uncultured Bacteroidota bacterium, assembly GCA_902580855.1. Lineage (GTDB taxonomy): Bacteria > Bacteroidota > Bacteroidia > Flavobacteriales > UBA7312 > UBA7312. Next base: position 44,445 of record CACHMF010000005.1, read on the forward strand.
GTATTCTAGGAGCTGTTTTTGGTTTCGCAATAGGATTTTTAATTAAGGGATTCGTTGTGCAGTCTGTTGGCTTAGATTCGTATGGGTTATACATCAAGGGTTATGTATTTATTACAGCAATTTCAACGATTATTGCTTTTGGTTTTCCACAGCTTGTTTTAAAGTTTTTGCCAGATTTGATAGGTAACAATAAGGCAGAAGCGAAAGACTTAACAAATACAACTGTATCGTATATACTGATTAGTAGTCTTGCTTCAGGATTGCTCCTTTTTGCCTTTAGCGCATATATTGCAACTTATGTATTTCAAAACACAGCGATGGAAAGCATTTTACAGTGGTCGGCCTTATATCTTCCTGTTATATTGCTAATATCAATACTAACTTCCTTATACAGAGGGGTTATTCGCATTAAAGAAATTGTAGTTTATGGAACTTTCGTTTCTGTTACTTTAAGAGCCATTCTCACAATAATTCTTTTTCAATATACAAATCAGATAGAGTATTTTATAGGAGTAGAGGCTTTGGTGCAATTGATTGTAGTTATTCTACTTTGGTGGAAGTTTTCAAAGGATTTTTACCCGTTAAAAGTTCGGATAGATTTTTTGAGGATTTTCAAAGAATCAAAGTATTTCTCATTTGCAAAATTTATTTTTACTGGTAGCGTAGTAACCTATGCAGGAAGTGAATTGTTAACACTTTTAGTTAGTTTAATGCTTCCGGAGAAGGAAGTAGGAGCTTACTCTTTGATGTTAACGATAACAGGCGTATCAATTTTCATACTAATAAACTTAAACAAGGTTTTTGCTCCTATTGTATCTAAGTTATTTAAAGAGAATAAATTAGAAGAATTAAAACAAACCTATCAAAAATCAACCTTTCTAATAAACGCTATTACACTTCCTTTTGTATTATTAATGTTATTTTTTCTTCCTTTAATTTTAAGCTATTTTGGTAGTGAAATGAATGCTTATATATTCTTAACAGCACTTATGTTTTTAAGTATAGGAGCTACACTGCCTGTTGGAAGCTCTGGTGTTATAATGAATATGGCTGGTATGGAGAAAGAAAATGTTTGGGTTCAATTACTCAAGGCTTCTTTATCTGTTATTTTGCTTTTTATTTTTATAGAACAATATCAAATTCTAGCTGTTGTCATTATCTATGTGTTTTCTGAATATTTCAAAAATTATTTACAAGTGTTTATTATTTGGAAAAAGACAAAGATTCATCCATTTACTAAAGAACTAATACTTCTATATTTACTGTGTATTCCTTTTATGATTTATTTTATTCAGCTAGAATTCAACTGGAAAATAAAAGATTATTTTGTAGTTCCGATAGTAGTTTGTTTATCTTTTGTGTATGTAAGTTTTAATAAAGTCAAATCAATTTTAAATGAAATAAATGCAAACTAGATTACTTACAGTATTATTTATTGTATTTATTTTTAATACAATTTTATTTGCAGTAAAAGGAATAGGGGTAGTATCTGATATCCTCTTTATTTCTGTATCATCTATTACTTGTTTTGTTTTAGTTATTTTTTCAAAAATTATTAAAGAAGTATTACTAAATAAAAAGTACCTACCTTTCTTATTAATTAATATTCTAAACTTACTATACTATACATTTTTTGAGTTTGGAGATTTAGAATCATTAAAATATTTTTTAGCAAGACTTAGTGTTTTTTCAATTATATCGCTACATGTTAATTATTGTTCGACATATTTTAAAACTTTGTTTATTAAGAATTTATACTACTTCATATTATTATTAGGGATAATTTCGTTGCTATTTTGGCCTATAACTTTTTCAACTAGATATTATGGTGTTTTCACAAACCCAAATGCCTTAGGGTCAATAATGTCTATGGGTTTTGCCATTAAGTTACTTCTATATTATGAAGGTAGAAAAAAAGAAATTCTTGAATTATTCATATTTTTTTGTCTTGTGTTATTATCAGGGTCTAGGATTAGTCTTTTCGCATTACTACTTGTATATATATTTAAATTTGGCATTTCAATACGACTCATAGCTACAATTGGTATTTCTCTAATTTTCTTGTACTTTACATTGGATTTTTTCGGTAAAGAAAGTGGAGCAAATAGACTAATTACTCAAGAAATATTTTCTAATCGAATGCTTACTTTCGAATACGCTTATAAAACATTTAAATCAAAATGGTTTACTGGATATGGACTTTCTAATTATGCATATATTAATAATGATTTAATTTCTGCAGAACATGAAGGAATTGATATCGGAGCTCATAATGGCTATTTAGCTCTTTTAGTTCAGTATGGCTTATTATTCGCAATTAGCTTTTTTATCATCCTTTTCACCTCTTTATTCTCTATTTTTACTTTTGTTAAATCAAACTGGAATAGCAAACACATTCAATTCTTTTCATTCATATTAATTTTCACTCTTTTGAATTGCTTTGTAGAAACAATGATTACTGGAATAAATGACTTTCAAACTTGTATGTTCTGGCTATCTTTTGGTTATCTTTATAGTGAAGCTTTTAAATGGAAAAAAGATCTAATATAATTGCATATTTTGCAGAGCCCGCTCAGTACACACTTGATTTAATCAAAAATGTACATGATAAAATAGGCGTTGAATATCGCTTTCTTAAGTCCAATTCAATAGCATCTAAAGAAATTCATAATGCCATAAGAACTAAATCTTTTTCAAGTCAAATTAGATTGCTTCATAAAGATTTTCGAAACTTTGATATTATCATATTTAATGGATTTTATAAACGTGAATTATGGTTTTTCATATTACTTAATCTATTTTCAAAAAATAAAGCACAAATTGGACTAGAATCAGACACACTATTAAATATTCCTAAACATTTTTTCAAAAGATTTTTAAAAAAACTTATACTATCGTTTTTATTTAAAAGAGATTTCATATACGGTTTACCTGGAGGTTTCGGAACTCACACTAATCTCTTTAAATATTATGGGATGAGCGATGATAAAATTGTGACATTTCCGATGGTAATTGATAATTCGAAATTTCAGAAAAAAGAACATAACTCTAATTTTACCTTCCTTTTTGTTGGCCGATTTATTGAGCTTAAAAACATCAATCTTATCCTGCAATCATTTTTAAAACTACCTCAGGAAAAGATGCAGTTCAACTTAGTAGGTGAGGGAGAGTTATTTGATGAGTTGAGTGCTCGGTACAACAAACCAAATATTCTATTTTTAGGAATACAATACGGTGATGATCTGGTAAATGCGTATAAGAATGCAGACTGCCTAATACTTGCTTCTAAGTCCGATCAATGGGGTCTAGTGGTAAATGAAGCAATGGCATCCGGATTGCCTGTTATTAGTAGTAAATTTGTAGGAGCAAATTACGATTTGATTGAAAACAAGGATACAGGTTTGATATTTGACCCTGAGAAAGAAGATGATTTAACGAAAAAGATGCTGGAAATGTATCAAGATAAGGTGCAGTACGAGCAGTTTAGTAACAACGCCTATAATTTAATGCATAATTATTGGAATTACGATCTATATAGAAAGCAGTTATTGTTAGTAGTTGAAAAAATGAAGAATGCTTAAAAAGGCTATCAGAAATATCATTTTAAAATGCACTGCTTACCTATTTAACAATCGGGATAGTAAAGTCTTGTTTTATCATGATGTTCATTGCGGAGCACAATACACAGAAATGTCCACAACTCTAAAAAAATTTCAAAAACACATTGCTGCAATTCATCTTTTAGATTTTGAAATCGTGGCTGATATATCTAAAAAAACAGGACAAGTTAAAATTCAATTTGATGATGGTTTTAAAGGTGTTTATGATTGTATTGATTTCATAAAAAAACACAAAATTCCAATAGAAATTTTTATTGTTACTAGCTGGATAGGCAAGGAAGGATATCTGTCAGAAAAAGAAATAAAAGAATTACAAGGAAGCAATCTAATTCGCTTTTCATCACACACCCATACTCATCCGAACTTAGGAGAAATTAATGAGAATGAGATTCGTGATGAATTGAGTACATCAAAACGGTTTTTAGAAAGTATAACAGGAGAGGAAGTTAAATCACTTTGTTTTCCAAAAGGATCGTTTTCTAATCCCGTAATAGAAATAGCAGAAGAACTTGGGTACAAAGAACAATATAGTTCCTTGCCAGGCTCAAGTCATGATTTGTTTCAAGGCAAAGTTGTTAGAAGAAACCTTTTGCAATTCGCGAGTGTTTCAGAAGTAAAAAGTGTCTTAAAAGGTGCGCATATGATTTTTAATCGAAAGTATTTGTCTCGTCAATTTAAAAGATGAAAGTAGCGCTTGTCATACCATCCTTTTATCCAGCTACGGTATATGGAGGGTCTATATTTGCTTCTTATTACCTAACAAAAGAGGCTGCTCATCAAGGACTTGATATACGTGTTTTAACAACCAATGCCAACGGTAAAGAAAGACTAAAGATTGTTTCAAACAAATTTATTGATTTAGATGGTTTTAAGATAAAATACTATCACGAGCAGTGTATTAAATACTTTTCTTTTCGCTTATTATTTGGGCTTTGGAAGGATCTTAAATCAACAGATGTATTGCATTTGCAAGCCATTTTTTCTTATCCAACACCCATTGCTTTACTGCTAGCTTTCTTTTTTAATAAAAAAGTATTGCTTTCCCCTAGAGGAAGTTTATCTAAATATTCATTCGAGAAAGGATCCTTTTTGAAGATATTATGGCTGAATCTTATGATTAAACCATTTGTTAAAAAAGTTTATTGGCATGCCACTTCAATCAAAGAGAAAAACGAAATAAAAATGTTATTTCCAAACGCCAAAATCTATATGATTACAGATGGAACTTATGTTGAAGAAATCAAGTCTGTTCAAAAAGAAAATTATATTGCTGCCTTAGGAAGATTGCATCCTGTTAAAGGTTATGACATACTCATAGAATCTTTTGCTCAAATACATAATCAATTCCCAGAATTACACCTTAAAATAGCAGGAAAAGATGACGGTTGTAAAGTAGCTTTAGAAGAGTTGGTTCAAAATCATGGTTTAACAAGTAAAGTTTCATTTATAGGTAGTATTTCAGGAGAGGATAAAGAGCTCTTCCTTCGAAAAGCAAAATGCTTAGTAATGCCGTCTCACACTGAAAACTTTGGGATTGTTGCAGTAGAGGCTATGGCGCAAGGAACTCCTGTAATAGCTTCGAAAAATACACCTTGGGAGATTATTGAAGAAAGAAAAGCAGGTTTTTGGTCTGAAAATAATCCAATAGATTTACAGAAATCTATTGAACGCTTACTAGAAATGAAAATTGGTGAATATGAGAAAAACGCTCATTCCCTTGCAAAAGAATACGATTGGAGGCATATTGCTAAATTGTATCAACAAGTACTAGAAAAGATATATAATGAATAAAATATCTGTTGTTATATTGACTTATAATGAGGAATTAAATTTGGAGTATTGTCTTCAAAACATTCAGAAACTTACTACAGATATTTTTATTGTAGATTCATTTTCTACCGATAGTACATTGGATATAGCCAAGAAGTACAATTGCCAAGTTTTTCAAAACAAGTTTGTAAACCATGCTAATCAATTAAATTGGGCTATTGAAAATTTGCCGTTTTCAAGTAAGTGGATTTTAAGAATAGATGCCGATGAGTATTTAACCGATTTGTTGATTGATGAGATAAATCAAAAGCTTCCATCAATACCAGAGGATGTACATGGAATATTTTTCAAAAGACGCGTCTATTTCATGAATAAATGGATTCGTTTTGGTGGTTATTACCCAACTAATTTACTTCGAGCATGGCGTGTAGGAAAGGCAGTTTGTGAGCAAAGGTTGATGGATGAACATATGAAATTAGTTGAGGGGAGGTCTGCTCAATTTCAGCATGATATGGTAGATGATAATGCGAAAAACTTACACTGGTGGATAGGAAAGCACAATGACTATGCTACCAAAGAAGCAATAGAGCATCTCAACACTAAACACAAGCTATTAGAGTCTTCAGAATATGTGGAAGGAATTTTGTTTGGTACGCAAGAGCAACGTAAAAGATGGTTAAAAGAAAAAGCCTATGCTATTATTCCTATAGGTCTAAGACCATTTATCTATTTTCTTTATCGATATGTCTTACGACTAGGATTTTTAGATGGTTTTAGAGGCTTGTTATTTCATGTATTGCAAGGGTTTTGGTATCGTTTTTTAGTAGATGCCAAAGTTTATGAAATAGAGAGAAAGTCGAAACGAACAGGACACTCTATATTGGAAGTCCTTAAAAAAGAATATAACTTAGATTTATGAAAGTAAGACTCGATCAATTCAATAACGACTGGTTTCATCCTGGTGCTTATTTAAAAATTGTGTTTTGGACACTCTTCAGTATTGTTTTTATACGAACAGCTTTTCCTTGGCCAATGTTGATTAAAAAGAGATTGCTTCAAACATTTGGCTGTAAGGTAGGTAAAGGCTTTGTGATTAAACCTCGAGTAAACATTAAATACCCTTGGAAATTAACAATTGGAGATTATGTTTGGTTAGGCGAACAAGTTTGGATTGATAATTTAGGAAATCTAAAAATTCATAATCATGTTTGTATTTCGCAAGGAGCAATGTTATTAACAGGAAATCATGATTACAGGAAGTCCTCATTTGATTTGAAAGTTGGAGAAATTATACTAAAAAATGGTGTTTGGATAGGAGCGAATTCCGTAGTTTGTCCCGGTGTTGTTTGTGGTGAAAATAGCGTACTTTCTGTTTCCTCTGTAGCTACAAAGGATTTGATTCCTAATAAAATCTATCAAGGCAATCCCGCTACTCCTAAAAAAGACCGTTTTTAATGAAGGTCAGCATCATAACTGTCACTTACAACAGTGCTGATACATTACAGGATTGTATTGATTCAGTTGCGAATCAATCATATAAAAACATAGAACATATTGTCATTGACGGGAATTCCAAAGATAATACACTGGAAATTATTCAAAAAAATACCTCTGTATCGAGGTATTTATCAGAGTCAGATAACGGTCTTTATGATGCTATGAACAAGGGATTGAAGCTAGCTTCTGGTGATATTATTGGCATCTTGAATTCTGATGATATTTATGATAACAAAGATGTGATATCTGATGTGGTAAACGCGCTAGGATTGAATGAAGCTTTGTATACAGATTTATGTTATGTAGATTTTAATGACACAAATATTTTGAGGCGTTACTGGAAGTCTGGAAAATATAATAGAATCTCCTTTGAATATGGATGGATGCCACCACATCCAACTTTGTTTCTTAAAAAAGAAGTTTATGAAAAGCATGGATACTTCAATCTAGATTTGAAAAGTGCTGCTGATTATGAACTTATGTTAAGATTTCTCTATAAGGAACGAATAAAGCCAGTCTACTTACCAAAAATCATAGTAAAGATGAGACAAGGAGGGATAAGCAATCAATCTTTAAAACACAGAATAAAAGCAAATAAAGAAGATCGAAAGGCATGGAAAATCAATGGCTTGAAAATGCCTTTCTTCCTGCCAATTTTAAAACCATTGAGGAAAATACACCAATACTTTCAAAAACCTTGATATTTTTGCCATATGGAAAAAACCTCTTGCATATATATTGCTGGGCATAATGGATTAGTTGGCTCTTCTATTGTTCGTTTATTACAGAATGAGGGATTTTCTAATATACTTACTAAATCTTCTTCTGAATTAGATTTAAGGAACAGTAATTCTGTTGCAGAGTTTTTTCAAGAAAATAAGATAGATTATGTTTTTTTAGCTGCTGCAAAAGTAGGAGGTATATTAGCTAATAATACCCAAAGAGCTGAATTCATCTATGATAATTTAATGATTCAAAATAATGTAATTCACAGTGCATATTTAAGCGGAGTGAAGAAATTATTGTTTCTAGGTAGTTCATGTATTTACCCCAAAATGGCTTCTCAACCTATTTCAGAAGATTCTTTGCTAACTGATACTTTAGAGCCAACAAATGAGCCATATGCTATTGCTAAAATTGCAGGCATCAAGATGTGCGATGCATACAGAAGTCAATATGGTACTAATTTCATTTCTGTGATGCCTACCAACATGTATGGCCCTAATGATAATTACGATTTAGCAACCTCTCATGTTTTACCTGCTCTAATTCGAAAATTTCATGAGGCTAAACAAAACAATTTAAAGAGCGTTTCTATTTGGGGAGACGGGTCTCCAAAGCGTGAGTTTATGCATGTAGATGATTGTGCAAAAGCATGCTTGTTTTTAATGGATAGATATGATGAAGAAGGGGTAATTAATATTGGTACCGGTGTAGATATAACGATCAAGGAATTAGCGGCAAACATTCAAAAGGTTGTTGGTTTCGAAGGAAATATATCATTCGACATCTCAAAGCCGAACGGAACACCTCGAAAACTGTTGAATGTTTCTAAAATTGAAAATTTGGGTTGGAAACACACCATATCCTTAGAAAAAGGTCTAAAAATGGTATATTCTAATATTGACTTTGAACTTTCTAGATTTCTGTGAAAATTCTTATAATAGATAATTACGATTCTTTTACTTACAACCTTTATCATTTAGTGGAACAGTTTGCTGATGAAATTTTAGTGTTAAGAAATGACAAAATAAATTTTTCAATAATTAACCAATACGATAAAATTATTCTTTCACCAGGACCTGGATTACCAGAAGATGCGAATGATTTAAAAGAGTTTATAAAAGAATTTGCTTCCAAAAAAAGTATTTTAGGTGTATGTTTAGGACATCAATCAATAGGTGAGGTTTTTGGACTTAAACTATTAAATATTAGTAATATAAAGCATGGAGAAAAGTCAATTTTGTCTGAGATATGTAAAGAAGAGATTTTATTTAAAGATATAAACAAACCAATAGAGGTTGGACATTATCATTCTTGGGTAATAGATCCAAAAAATAACTTTGATGATTGGACCATTACTGCTAAATCGAAAGATTTGATCATGGCTATTTCACATAATGTTCTAGATTTAAAAGGAGTTCAATTTCATCCAGAATCTGTACTTACTCCATTAGGTGAAAAGATGTTAGAAAACTGGATTAAATCTTAGTAATCATACCAATCCTTTTTCTTCTCCCATTTTAAATCTTGTAATGTAGAGGCTTTTACACGAATTGTGAAGTTATAGCTCTGATGATAACCAAAAGGAATCCATTTAAAAAGCATTTCCCAACAGTGTAAGTCTCGATATATATCTAAGGATGTGTGGGTTAAGCTCTTCTGTATAAAATCGTAGCCAGACCGGAAACCTATTTTCCACTTATCAGTAAGTTTAACATTACCACTAAAGCCCAAAGATTGAGTGATAGTTTTTTCAAAAATAGGCCTATTATATCTGAAAGTATAATCCACGTTTAAATTCCAGGGTATATCAAAATCAATATAATCCCAGTGTGAAGAATAATCAGTATTTTCATCTTTATTAGTTAGAGATCTTAAATTCAAACTTGCTGTCGCATTAGCATCTGTTAGTCTGCCAGGCTTGAAATACTCTGAAAAATAAAATTGATTAATTCTCTGACCATTTTCATTTAAGTTGTAAGGGTCATACCTTGCACCAAAATTAATGTTAAATGTGTTGAATAGTTTAGTTCTACCATTTATTGCGATGTGTGATAAATTCATAGAATCAGCATAAATATTATATCCCGTAGAAAACCCAAAACTTTCTAATATTTTTACCTTCTTTAAACTGTTTAATGAATCATTTTTAGTAGGCACCTTAATCTCTAATAGATTTGCAAGGATGAAAGATATATTTCCAGCCTTTGATTTTCCTGGACTTCCATAAATACCATTTTGAAAGATTGAGTATAACTGTGTGTTTCCTAAAGTATCCGACTGTACTTCTTGATAAAACCCAAATCTGTCAATAGAAAAATCAGGTGTATAATTAAAAGAAATAGAAGGAGTTGCCACATGTCTGATTGCTCGGATAGGGCCTTTTTTCATTTGAATAACCCCGTACAACTTCGTATTCAAACTAGTAGAAAAATTGTAGTTATATGCTCTTTTAAATCCGTAAAGCGTATCGGTATTAAGCAGTTTGCCATCCCAACTTTTATTGATATGATTAAAATACCAGCGTTCTGTATAGTTAACCCTTGAAGATACAGTTATGTGTTTTAAAGCTTTAAAGGAGGCATTAACTGGTATCGAGTGTTTTAATCCGTTGCTAAAATCCTGCAAAGATTCTCTAGTAAAAAGAAGAGAGTCAATGGTTCTGATTTCATTTTTAGCATTAACAGAATAGGATACACTAATATTATCGTACCATTTTGATTTTAAACTTTGATTCAATCCTTTAAATGGTTGAAATCTATTAATACTATAGTTTAATTCAGGTAAGCTCAAATTAACTGTTTTGTTCAAAGTGTTTTGACTATGTCTAAGGTTTATTGAAAGATTAGATGTTCTCCATGTTTTAGAATAAGAAACATTAGAACTATAAGTGTTTTTTAAATAATCATTACTGTTGAAACTGTTGTTTTGATGGTACGAGCTGCTACCAGCATTTACATTCGCTGAAAATCGACTGCTAGGGTTGGCTTTTGGATCCTGATTATGTTTCCAGTTAATGAAAAAATCTCTTATATCTATGAAGTTATCTAAATCTCTATTTCCAGATTTCTGACTAGCGTAGCTGACACTGAAATTACCGCTGTAGTTATATCGCTTTTTATAATTGGAGGAAGCAATTAGCTTCCAACTCCCTTTAGTATAAATATCTCCTCTAAGTGATAAATCCATGTAGTTGTTTATTGCAAAATAGTAACCACCGTTTCTTAAAAAGAACCCTTTATTGGCTGACTCTCCATAGGTAGGAAAGATAATTCCTGAACTTTGTTTTTGTTGATTCGGGAAAAAACCAAAAGGTATGAATAAAGGAGTGGGTATATTCGCTATTTCTAGATTAGCGGGTCCGGTAATAATCTTTTCTCCTGGAATTGTTTTAATCTTTTTAGCGCGTATTGCAAAATGAGGTTCTTGAGCATCACATGTAGTGTATCTTCCACTGTGGGTATGAATAACATCATTATCTTGTTTTTTAACTTTTTCTCCTAATATATATCCCTCACCCTCTTTTGTTACAACTTCTTTTATAATTCCCTTTTTAGATTTAAAATTATAAGTAATTGCTTTTGCTGTAAAGCTTTTTCCATTTTCTTGAAATACAGGTAAACCATACATATGCCCAGTACTATCTTTGAGTCCAGAGGCAAACACTGTATTTTTATCATAGTCTAGCTCTATAAAGGAAGCTTTTAAAATAATTTCTCCGTAAGTTACTTTAGCATTATGGTATAAATAAACCTTTTTGTTTATTAAATCGTAATCAACAGAATCTTCAGCATACGATACTACCACTTCTTCTAATGCGTTATTAGATAAATAGGTGTCTGTGGATAAAGCCAAACTATCGGTAGTAATTTGTTGAGCGTTAACTGTTGATAAAAGCAAAACAAATATCGAAATCAAAGACGCTAAATAAGCTATTTTTGATGCTGTTGTGGGTATGTTAAATGAAATGCTCAACAATAGTTTTTTTCATCTTCCAAAACTAATCAATTCTAAATTTTGATAAGTGTAATTATGAAACGTGTTTTTCTTTTTTTTCTTGTCTTTGTTTTAGTGATAATTCCACCTACTACTTTTTCACGTACAGATGAATCCTTTACAATAGTGTTAGATGCCGGACATGGAGGTAAAGATCCTGGTAACCTTGGAACGGGTAGGTATAAAGAGACAGAAAAGCAAATTACATTAGCAGTAACATTAAAATTAGGAGAGTACATCGAGAAAAATTTACCTGATGTAAAAGTTGTTTATACTAGAAAGGGAGATACTTATCCAACCTTGTGGCAACGCGTAAACATTGCTAATGGAGCAAAAGCTGATTTATTCATTTCTATTCATTGTGATGCGTTCACAAATTCAAATGCTTATGGTTCTAGCTCTTTTATTATGGGGTTAGATTTTACAGAACATAATTTAAGAATGGCTAAGAAAGAAAATTCTTCTATTTTCCTTGAAGAAAATTACGAGGAAAATTATGAAGGGTTTGATCCAAACTCTATTGAAAGTGTTATAGCTCTTACACTCAATCAAAGCGTTTACATGGATAAAAGCATTCAAATTGCACAAAAGATACAAGAACAATTTAGAACAAGGGTTAAAAGAAAGGATAGGGGAGTGAGACAAGCTCCTTATTTTGTTACAAGTAGAACATTAATGCCAAGTGTTTTGGTAGAACTTGGTTTTCTAACTAATAATGCAGAAGAAGATTTCTTACACTCAAATGATGGACAAACTTATATGGCTTCTGCAATATATAGAGCAATTAAAGAATATAAAATACAACAACAGCAAAATGAAGTTATAAGTATACTTGACAGCATAAAATATGATGAAGAGGTTAAAAAAAGTGAAAGAAATCAAGTAGAAGTTCCGGAAGATAAAAGTAGTGATACTAAATCAACTATCTTTAAGGTTCAAATTTGCACGGCAAAACATGAACAAAATTTAACAGCTATTGAAGGAAACATTGTTTCTTTCTTTCAAGAAGGAAATTTGTATAAATTTACCATAGGTAATGAATCAACGATTGTAGATGCTAAAAAGTTGCAAACTTTGGCTAAAAATAATGGCTACAAGGATGCTTTTGTTATTGCCTTTCATAATGGCAAAAAAATAAGTTTGCAACAAGCTAAAGAATTAACCCAAAGCAAATGAGTAATAACAATTCAGAAATAAAAATAGGACTAGTAGCATTAACAGCTATTT